>NZ_FLRH01000004.1:1439258-1785323 GCF_900089585.1 Micromonospora sediminicola
GGTGCCGGCGCACCGGGCGGCGGGGCGGGCGGTCCGGCTGGCCGGGCGCCTCGGCGGTCGCGCCGCCGGCATCCGGTTGCTCGGCTACCTCGGCTGGTGGCTGGTCCGCGTCGGCATCGGGCTGGGCGTCCCGTACGGGCTCGGTCTGCTGGGCCTGTTCGACGTGTCGGCGTGGGCGCTGCCGCTGGCCGTGGCCGCCCAGGTCGCGGTGAACGCGCTCGCCTACCCGGCGCTGGCCTGCCTGGACGCGGTGCTGCACCTGGAGACCCGGATGCGCACCGAGGGGCTGGACATCCGGCTCTCCCGGGCGCCGGCCGGCGTACCCGAGCCCGTGCTGCTGGCGGCACCGCGGTGAGCCGGTGGTGGACCGAGGCGGTCGCCGCGCTCGGTGACGTCGTCGCCCTGCCGCTGGTCGTGCTGATCCTGCTGGCCGCCGCGCTGGCGACGGCGCTGGCCTGGTACTACTTCCCGACGTGGGTGCCCCGCCGGCTGCCCCGGCCGGCAGTGCCCCGGTTCCGGCTGCCCCGGCTGCGGTGGCGGCTGCGGCTGCCCCGACTCCGCCGAGTCCGCCCGCGCCGCCGCGCCCGCCGCCGGCCGGACCTGCCGGCGGCGCGCGTGCCCGCCCCCCGGGCCGCGCCACCCGCGCCGGCCGCCGACGCCGGGCTGGCGGACCGGCTGGCCGCCGAGGGCCGGTACGCCGAGGCGGTCCGGGAACGGCTGCGGGAGATGGTCCGGCTCCTGGTCTCCCGACGGCTGGTGGAGCCACGGGCCGGGCTGACCGTCATCGAGCTGACCGAGGCCGCGGCCCGGGTCCGGCCGACGGTCCGGCCCACCCTGCACGCCGCCGGCACGATCTTCTCCGACCTCTGGTACGCCCAGCGCCCGGCCACCGCCACCCACGACCACCGGATGCGCGACCTCGCCGCGGACCTGCGCCGCGAGCTGACCGGCGAGGAGGAGCGGTGACCGACACCCGGGCCCCGGAACGCCCCACCGCCCCGCCACGCCGGCGGCACCGCCTCCTCGTCCCGCTCGGGCTGGCCGTCCTGCTGATCGTCGCCACCCTGGTGCTGCACGCGGTGGACCAGCCCGACCCGGACGAGCGCGGCTTCCTCTCCCCCGTCGCCACCGGCGACGACGGCGGCAGCCGGCTCGCCGAGGCGCTGCGCGCGCAGGGGGTGCCGGTGCGCCGGGAGACCGACGTCGAGGCCGCGCTGCGCACCGCCCGCGCGGCGCCCGGCACGCTGTTCGTGCCCGCCCCGGACCTGGTCCACCCGGACACGCTCGCCGGCCTGACCGCGCTGCCCCCCGGCAGCCGGCTGGTGCTGGTCGATCCGTCCCGCCGGGTCCTGGTCGAACTGCACGCCCCGGCCGAGCCGACCACCCGCCGCTGGGCCACCCGCGCGGTGCCGCCGGACGGCGGCGACGACACCTGCCGGCTGCCCGAGGCGATCCGCGCCGGCACCGCCGCCGTCGACCACCAGCGGTACGCGGGCCCGGACTCCGCCGACCGCTGCTACGGCGGCGCGCTCCTCCGGATCCCCAGCGGCACCGAGGTGGTGCTGGTGGGGGCCAGTGACCCGTTCCGCAACGATCGGATCGCCGAGTGGGGCAACGAGGACCTCGCCACCGGTCTGCTCGGCGGCGGCCGCCCGCTGGTCTGGCTGGACCTGCCCGGCCCGGCGCCCGCGCCGACCCGGTCCCGCGTACCCGGGGAGCGCGAGACCGGCGCGCCGCCGACCGGTAGCGGCCCCGAGCGGACCGAGCGCCCCGACCGGGCCGACCCGCCGCATCGCGACAACCCGCTCTGGGGTGCCTTCCCGCAGTGGTTCTGGGCGATCCTGGTGCAGCTCGCCGTGGCCGGGCTGCTGGTGGTGCTCTGGCGGGCCCGCCGGCTCGGCCCGCCGGTGGCGGAGCCGCTGCCGGTGACCGTCCGGTCCGCCGAGACCGTGCGCGGCCGGGCCCGGCTCTACCGCCGGGCGGGCGCGCGCGACACCGTCGCCGGGACGCTGCGCCGGGCCGCCCTGGACCGGATCCTGCCCCGGCTCAACCTGCCGCCCGACACGCCGGACGACGAGGTGGCGGCCCGGATCGCCACCGCCGTCGGCGGCGACCCCGAGCACATGACCGACCTGCTGTACGGCCCCGAGCCGGGCGACGACCGGGAGCTGCTGGCGCTGAGCCGCGACCTGGACACGCTCACCCGTACCCTGGCCCCGCATCCGAGCGAAGGAGAACCCCGGTGACCGGACCCGTCATCGCCGCCGCGTCGCCCACCGCCCCGTCCGAGGCGCGGGCCGCCCTGCACCGGCTGCGCGCCGAGGTGGCCAAGGCCGTCGTCGGCCAGGACGCCGTGGTCACCGGCCTGGTGATCGCGCTGCTGTGCCGGGGGCACGTGCTGCTGGAGGGCGTGCCGGGCGTGGCCAAGACGCTGCTGGTGCGCACCCTGGCCACCGCGCTCGACCTGGACTCCAAGCGGGTGCAGTTCACCCCCGACCTGATGCCCGGCGACGTCACCGGCTCGCTGATCTTCGACCCGCGTACCGCCGCGTTCACGTTCCGGGAGGGGCCGGTCTTCACCAACCTGCTCCTCGCCGACGAGATCAACCGCACCCCGCCCAAGACGCAGTCGGCGCTGCTGGAGGTGATGGAGGAGCGGCAGGTCTCGGTCGAGGGCGGGCGCCGCCCGCTGCCCGAGCCGTTCATCGTGGCGGCGACCCAGAACCCGGTCGAGTACGAGGGCACCTACCCGCTGCCCGAGGCGCAGCTCGACCGTTTCCTGCTCAAGCTGACCGTGCCGCTGCCCGAACGCGACGAGGAACTGGGCGTGCTGCGCGCGCACCACGCCGGCTTCGACCCGCGCGACCTGCGTGCGGCCGGCGTACGCCCGGTGGCCGGCGCGGCCGACCTGGCCGCCGCCCGGGCGGAGGCGCACGCGGTGCACGTGGCCGAGCCGGTGCTCGGCTACATCGTGGACCTCTGCCGCGCCACCCGGGTCGCCCCGGCCCTGGAGCTGGGCGCCTCGCCCCGGGGCGCCACCGCGCTGCTCGCCACCGCGAAGGCGTGGTCCTGGCTGGCCGGACGGGACCACGTCACGCCGGACGACGTGAAGGCGGTGGCCCGGCCCACCCTGCGGCACCGGCTGCGCCCGCGCCCGGAGGTGGAGCTGGAGGGCGTCACCGTGGACGCCGTGCTGGACTCGGTGCTGGCCACCGTGCCGACCCCGCGATGACCTGGCGGGCGGGTCTGCTGCTCGCCGCGGGCGCGGCGACGCTGCCGGTCTGGCCGGCCCCGTTCCTCGGCGTCGCCGTGCTGACCGCGGCGGTGCTGCTGCTGGTCGCCGTCGACCGGCTCCTCGCGGCCCCGCCGCACGCGCTCACCGTGACCCGCGCCGGCGACCGGACCGTCCGGCTCGGCGGCACCGCCACGGTCACCCTGCACCTGACCAACCCCACCGACGCGACGTTGCACGCCCAGGTACGCGACGCGTGGGTGCCCTCCGCCGGGGCGCGGCCCGAGCTGTCCCCGGGCCGGGTGCTCACCGTCGCGCCGGGCGCCACGGCCACGTTGCCGGTCCGCCTCACCCCGACGCGGCGCGGCGACCGGCCGGCGGTGGCGCTGACCGTACGCTCACTCGGGCCGATGCGCCTGGGCTTCCGGCAGCGTGCCGAACGTCCCGCCACGCCACCGTGGACGCTGCGGGTGCTGCCCCGGTTCGACTCCCGCAAGCACCTGCCGGAGAAGCTGGCCCGGCTCCGGATCATCGACGGCGTCCAGGTGACCCGGGGGCGCGGGCACGGCACCGAGTTCGACACCCTGCGCGAGTACGCCGTCGGCGACGACGTGCGGTCGATCGACTGGCGGGCCAGCGCCCGCCGCGCCGACGTGCTCGTCCGCACCTGGCGACCGGAGCGCGACCGGCGGCTGGTCTGCGTGCTGGACACCGGTCGCACGTCGGCGGTCCGGCTCGGCGACGAGCCCCGGCTGGACACCGCGATCGACGCGGCGCTGCTGCTGACCGCGCTGGCCGCCCGGGCCGGCGACCGGGTGGACCTGCTCGCCGTGGACACCGCGGTGCGCGCCCGGGTGACCGGCAGCGGCCGACCGGCGCTGCTCCCCCGGCTGGTCGAGGCGATGGCGCCGCTCCAGCCGGCGCTGGTCGAGACCGACTTCGAGCTGATCGCCGCGGAGGTGCTGCGCCGGGAACGGCAGCGCAGCCTGGTGGTGCTCTTCACCGCGCTGGACGCGGGGGCGCTGCGGGAGGGACTGCTCCCGGTGCTGCCCCGGCTGGCCGCCCGGCACCGGGTGGTGCTGGCCGCCACCCACGACCCGGTGCTGACCGGGCTCACCACGGCCACCCCGACCGGCCCGGACGACCCGTACACGGCCGCTGCGGCCTGGCGCGCGCTCGCCGAACGGGACCGGGTGCGCGCCGCCCTGTCCCGGCACGGGGTGACCGTGGTGGACGTGGCCGCCGACCGGCTCGCCCCCAGCGTCGCCGACACCTACCTGCGACTCAAGTCCCTCGGCCAGCTCTGACCGCCCGCCGGCCCAGCACCAGCGCGTACGCCAGGAACGCCGCCCACACCGCGGCGCCGACCGCCACCCGGACCGGCATCGGCAGCGGCGCCGGGGTGACGAACGCCTCCAGCAGCGCGGACACGGCGAAGAGCCCGACCAGCCCGGCGGCGACCACGATGGCGGCCCGGCCCGCCTCGGCGACCGCCCGGCCGCGCCCGAGGTGCGCGGGCGGGGCGATCCAGGCCCAGGCGGTCCGCAGCCCGACCCCGGCGGCGACGTAGATGCCGGTCAGCTCCAGCAACCCGTGCGGCGTGATCATCCCGAAGAAGACGTCCGCCCGGCCGTAGGAGACCATCACACCGCCCACCACGCCGATGTTCAGCGCGTTCTGCCACAGCAGCCAGAACACCGGCACCACCAGCACGCCGGCGGCCAGGCACTGGGCGGCCAGCCAGGCGTTGTGCGTCCACAGGTGGAACGCGAACGTCGGCGCGGCGAACTCGGTGTAGTAGCCGGCGAAGCCGGAGTCGACGAGCTGCCGGGCCGACTCGGCGCCGACGAACGCGGCGGCGGTGTCCGGGTGGCCGGCGACGAACCAGATGAGGAAGACGGTCAGCGCGCTGAACCCGGTGGCGACGCCGCACCACCAGGGCCAGGCCCGGTAGAGCGCGGCCGGCAGGTCGGCCAGCAGGAACCGGCGCAGCGCCGCCCAGGAGGGCCGGGGGCGGCCGGTGATCCGGGCGCGGGCCGCGAGGACCAGGTGGGACAGGCGCCCCACCAGCGCCGGCTCGGGGGCCCGGCTGCGCACCGCGGAGAGGTGGGTGGCGGTGCGCTGGTAGAGCCCGACCAGCTCGTCGACCTCGGCGGCGTCCAGGCGACGTCGGCCGGTCAACTGCTCCAGCCGCCGCCACTCGGCGCCGTGCTCCGCCACGTACGCGTCGAGATCCACTCGTCCTCCCCCGTGAGGCGTCCATGGTGTTCACTGTCGGGGTGCGCGCGCAACCTCCCCCACCGCCCCGGTGGGCCGACGCCGGTCTGGTCAGCGGCGAGGCGGTGGAGCTGGACGTCCGGGTGGCCCGGCTGGGCTCGCGGGTGCTCGCCCTGCTGATCGACCTGGTCGTCCAGGTCGGCCTCGCGCTGGTGCTCGGTGCGGCGCTGTCGCTGCTGGTGCTCACCCTCCCCCGGGACGTGGTGGACGCCGCCCTGGCCGGCGGGCTCCAGGTCGTGCTCGTGGTGCTGGTGCTGGTCGGCTACCCGGTGGTGATGGAGCGGTTCGTCGGCGGCCGGACGGTGGGCAAGCTGGCGGTGGGCCTGCGGGTGGTCCGCGCCGACGGCGGCCCGGTCGGGGTGGGACAGTCGCTGACCCGGGCCCTGGTGGGGGTCGCGGTGGAGTGGCCCGGCCTGGTGCTGCCGTTGCTGAGCTGGGCGGCGAGCGTGACGGTGATGCTCACCGACCCGCGTGGCCGGCGACTGGGTGACCTGGTGGCCGGCACGCTGGTGGTGCACACCCGGGCCACCGGGGTGTGGCGGCCGTTGCCGCCGGCCGCGCCGCCGCTGGTCGGCTGGGCGGGCACGCTCGACCTGACCCGGGTGGACGACACGCTGGCGCTGGCCGTCCGGCAGTACCTGGACCGGCTGCACCAGCTCGCCGCGCCGGACCGGGTCCGGCTGGGCCGGGAACTGTGGGCGGAGGTCGCCGGGGTGACGTCGCCGCCGCCGCCGTGGGCCGCGCCGGAGTGGGCGTACCTGACCGCCGTGCTGGCCGAGCGGGCGCGCCGGGCCGCGTACCGGCTGGGTCGCGCCCGCGCGGTGACCGCGACGCTCTGGCCGGAGCTGGCCCCGGCGCCGGCCACGCCACCCCCGGCCGCACTGCGGCGCGCCGCCCCGGAACCCGCCGGGCCCGGTCCGGTACGCCGCTGAGCCGGCTCAGGAGAACAGCGCGCGCCCCCACCAGTCGGCCGCGTCGCGCACGCCCGGCGGGCAGGCGAACAGGCCGCTGGAGACGTGCCGCAGGTATTCGTTCATCGCGTCGTTGCGGGCCAGCCGGGTCTGGATCGGCACGAACTGCTTGCGCGGGTCCCGCTGGTAGGCGATGAAGAACAGCCCGGCGTCGAGCCGGCCCAGCCCGTCGGAGCCGTCCACGAAGTTGTAGCCGCGCCGCAGCAGCCGGGCGCCGTCGTTCTGGTCCGGGTGGGCGAGCCGCACGTGGGCGTTCTCCGCGATGACCGGTTGACCGTCGTCGCCCTTCGCGGCGAAGTCCGGCTCGTCGAACTCGTCGCGCCTGCCCAGCGGCGCGC
This sequence comes from Micromonospora sediminicola, assembly GCF_900089585.1. Classification (NCBI taxonomy): domain Bacteria; kingdom Bacillati; phylum Actinomycetota; class Actinomycetes; order Micromonosporales; family Micromonosporaceae; genus Micromonospora; species Micromonospora sediminicola. The sequence continues at coordinate 1,446,077 of NZ_FLRH01000004.1, forward strand.
CGCTGCCCTTGGTCCGGCCGGTGATCATCTCCTGCTCGGCCAGCGGGCTGCGGTCCCAGGTCTCGATCAGCATCCGGATCTTGCGGGTGACCAGGTAGGACCCGCCGGCCATCCAGTCCGGGCCGTCGCCGGGCTGCACCCAGAGCTGCTCGCGCAGCAGGCCGGCGTCCTCGGCCTTGAGGTTGGCGGTGCCGTCCTTGAACCCGAACAGGTTGCGCGGCGTCGCCTGGTCGCGTGAGGTCGACGAGGTACGCCCGAAGCCGAGCTGCGACCAGCGGACGCTGACCACGCCCATGCCGATTCGGGCCAGGTTGCGGATGGCGTGCACCGCCACCTGCGGATCGTTGGCACAGGCCTGGACGCAGATGTCGCCGCCGGACAGCTCCGGCTTGAGCGCGTCGCCGGCGAAGTGCGGCAGCTCGGCCAGCGCGGCGGGCCGCCGGTCGGCGATGCCGAACCGGTCCCGGCCCTGGGCGTCCCGGAACAGTGACGCGCCGAAACCGACGGTGACGGTCAGCTGGGACGGGGGCAACCCGAGCGCCTCGCCGGTGTCGTCGGGCGGGGCCTCCGGCATGCCGCCGACGGCGCCGATCAGCCCGGCGTCCTTGCCGGCGGTCATCCGGGCCGCGGCGGCGGTCCACTCCTGGAGCATCGCGACCAACCGGTCCCGGTCCTTGGTGACCACGTCGAACGCGACGAAGTGCAGCCGGTCCTGCGCCGGGGTGGTGATCCCGGCCTGGTGCTCGCCCTGGAACGGGACCGCCCCGGCGGCCGTCTCGGTGGCCGACGCCCGGTCGCCACCGGCGAGCAGCGCGCCGGCGCCGGCGGCCGCACCGGCGACGCCGGCCACCCCGACACCGGCCAGGGTCATCGCCCGTCGACGGGAGACCCCCCGAGCGGCCTGCTGGCTGTTCGGCTCGCGCGTCGCGTCGCCACCGGTCGGCGTGGTCATCGGGCGACGGCCGCCGCGACCTTGCTGACCGGCTCGGCCAGCGCGTTGATGCTGTCCGACAGCTCCTTCAGCTCCGCCTTGCTGAGCTGGGTGTGCAGCTTCCACCCGTCGCCGGCGCGGTGCTTGCCGAGCGCCGCCTCGACGTTGGCGAACTCGCTGTCGAGCTGCTTGACCAGGTCGGGCGCGCGCTGCTCCAGGGCGGGGCGGAGCGCGGCGACGGCCGCCTTCGAGCCCTCCAGGTTGGCGTTGAAGTCCCAGAGGTCGGTGTGCGAGTAGCGCTCCTCCTCGCCGGTGATCTTGCCGCTGGCGACCTCGTCGAGGAGGGCCTTGGCGCCGTTGGCGAGCTGGAGCGGGGTGAGCTTCTCGGCGTTGGCCTTGGCCACGATCGCCTTGACGTCGACCAGGAGCTGGTCGGCGATCGGGCCGTCCTTGCTCACGTCACCGCTGGTCCAGAGGTCCTTCTCGATCCGGTGGAAGCCGGTGAACTCCATACCCTCCTCGACGACCTCCTCGCGGCCGTCGATCTTCGGGTCGAGGTCGCCGAAGCTCTCCGCCACCGGTTCGATCCGCTCCCAGTAGGTGCGGGCCACCGGGTAGAGCGCCTTCGCCTTCGCCACGTCGTTGGCCTTGACCGCGGCCACGAACTCCTCGGTCTTCGTCAGCAGCGCGGCGGTCTGGCTCTGCACGTAGCGCTGGTAGCTGGCGGTGGCCTGGGTCAGCGCGGCGTCGGGGGCGACGCTCGCGGCGGTGCCGCTGACCTTCAGCGCGCCCCGGATGCCCCGGCCGCTCATGCCCGGCTTGCAGGCGGTCTCGTACGTGCCGGCGGGCAGTTCGACCCGCAGCTCGCGGCTGAGCCCCGGCGCGATGTTCTCCACCTCGCCCATGACCCGGTCACCCGCGGCGTAGACGTAGAACTCGTTGACCTTGGAGCCGGTGTTGGTCACCTTGAACGTCACCTGGCCGGCGTCGATCTCCGTGCTGCCGACCTCGCAGGCGGTGTCGGTGGCCTTGACCGCGATCGGCCCACCGGCCGTGGCGTCGGTGTCGTCACCGCCGCCGCAGCCGGCCAGTCCGGCGACGGCGAGCAGCCCGGCAGCGGCGGGCGCGACGAATCGAGTGGTACGCATCGGTGCGGGGTCTCCTCGGAAACGGGCCGGTCAGGCGCGCGGGGACGGAACGGCGGCGTCGGCCGGCGCGGGCTCGGCCGGGGTCGCGGCGGGCTCGGCCGGCTGGGCCGGCTCGACGGGCTGAGCCGGCTGGGTGGGCCGCACGGGCTGGGCGGCCGGCTTCGGCGGCTGGGTGGGCTTGCGCAGGAAGAGCACGAGGACCGGCACGGCGTACGCCACCCAGGCGACCAGTTCCAGCACGGTCGGCGCGGCGGTGATGTTGAACATGCCGGCGAGCAGCGCGCCGTACCAGGCGTTCGGGTCCAGCGTGGCGGAGATGTCGAAGGCCTGGTTGTTCAGGCCGGGCAGCACGCCGGCCTCCTGGAAGTCGTGCACGCCGTACTTGAGGATGCCGGCGGCGACCAGGATCAGCAGCGCGCCGGTCCAGGTGAAGAACCGGCTCAGGTTGATCTTCAGGGCGCTGCGGTAGAGCCCGAAGCCGATCACCACGGCGGTGACGATGCCGCCGATCAGGGCGAGCAGCGAGCCCGCGCCGGTGCCGCCGGCCACGCTCTCGGCGGCGGCGTAGAAGATCAGCGCGGTCTCCAGCCCTTCCCGAACCACCGCGAGGAACGCCATGCCGGCCACCGCCAGCGATCCGACGGCCAGCGCCTCGGTCAGCTTGCCGCGCAGCTCACCGGCGATCGAGCGGGCGGCCTTGCGCATCCAGAAGATCATCCAGGTCACGAAGACCACGGCCGCGACGGAGGTGACCGCCTCGAAGAACTCCCGCGACTCGGAGGTGCGCAGCAGCGAGGTGGAGGTGTACTGGATCAGCGAGCCGAAGACGACGGAGAGCGCCACGGCCGCGCCGACACCGGCCCAGACCTGGGGCAGACGGTCACGCCGCTGCGACTTCACCAGGAAGGCGACCAGGATGCTGACCACCAGGGTCGCTTCCAGGCCCTCCCGCAGGCCGATCAGGTACGTGGCGAACATCGGTTACTCCGTAGTCGGTCAGGCATGCCTCAGTTAACTTAGGGCAGCCATACCTTGCTCCTGATCCAGGGGTGGCGTCAAGTTGTTCAGGGCAACGTCACCCTGGTCGACCGATGCCCGACACCCGCCGGACCACCCGCGTACGCGAAAGGGACCGGGGCGGCCGCGCGGCGGCCGACCCCGGTCCCCTCCGGAAAGTGGGACTCAGTAGCGGTAGTGGTCCGACTTGAACGGGCCCTCCGGCGAGACGCCCAGGTAGGAGGCCTGCTCCTTGGTGAGCGTGGTCAGCTTGGCGCCGAGCGCGTCCAGGTGCAGCCGGGCGACCTTCTCGTCCAGGTGCTTGGGGAGCACGTAGACACCGATCGGGTATTCGTCGGTCTTGGTGAACAGCTCGATCTGGGCGATCGTCTGGTTGGCGAACGAGTTCGACATCACGAAGCTCGGGTGGCCGGTGGCGTTGCCCAGGTTCAGCAGGCGGCCCTCGGAGAGCACGATGATCGAGTGGCCGTCGTCGAAGCGCCACACGTCGACCTGCGGCTTGATGTTCTCCCGGGTGACGTCGCTGCGCTTCGCCAGGCCGGCCATGTCGATCTCGTTGTCGAAGTGGCCGATGTTGCCGACGATGGCCTGGTGCTTCATCCGGGCCATGTGCTCGTTGGTGATGACGTCGAAGCAACCGGTCGCGGTGATGAAGATGTCCGCCTGCTCGACCACGTCGTCCAGCGTGGCGACCTGGTAGCCGTCCATCGCCGCCTGGAGCGCGCAGATCGGGTCGACCTCGGTCACCACGACGCGGGCGCCCTGGCCGCGCAGCGACTCGGCACAGCCCTTGCCCACGTCGCCGTAGCCCATGACCACGGCCATCTTGCCGCCGATCAGCACGTCGGTGGCGCGGTTGATGCCGTCGATGAGCGAGTGGCGGCAGCCGTACTTGTTGTCGAACTTGCTCTTGGTCACCGAGTCGTTGACGTTGATCGCCGGGAAGAGCAGCGTGCCGGCGCGGTGCATCTCGTAGAGCCGGTGCACGCCGGTGGTGGTCTCCTCGGTGACGCCCTTGATGCCGGCCGCGATCCGGGTCCAGCGCTGGTTGTCCTCGCCGAGCGAGCGGTGCAGCAGCTCGAGGATGACCGCGTACTCCTCGGAGTCGGCGGACTCGACCGGCGGCACGACGCCGGCCTTCTCGAACTCGGCGCCCTTGTGGACGAGCAGGGTGGCGTCGCCACCGTCGTCGAGGATCATGTTGGGGCCCTGCCCGTCCGGCCAGGCGAGCACCTGCTCGGTGCACCACCAGTATTCCGGCAGGGACTCGCCCTTCCAGGCGTAGACCGGGACGCCGGCCGGCGCCTCGGGGGTGCCCTCGGGGCCGACCACGATCGCCGCTGCGGCGTGGTCCTGGGTGGAGAAGATGTTGCAGGACGCCCACCGGACCTGCGCGCCGAGCGCGACCAGGGTCTCGATCAGGACGGCGGTCTGGACGGTCATGTGCAGCGAGCCGGTGATGCGGGCGCCGGCGAGCGGCTGGGCCTCGGCGAACTCGCGCCGGATCGCCATCAGGCCGGGCATCTCGTGCTCCGCGAGCCGGATCTCCTTACGCCCGAACGCGGCGAGCGACAGATCCGCCACCTTGTAGTCGCCCTCGGCGAGGGTGCTCGGCCGGGCGCCGGACGACGAGCCGCTGGTGGCCGCCGGAAGGGTGCTGGTCATGGAAGCTCCTGTCGAAGGAAGTGCTGCGCAGCCTTCCACCTTACGCGCGTGGGCCCGCTCACCCGGTGCCGGTTGGCGCACGGGGACGGCGGGCGGGCGGCGGACAGCGCACGGGGCGGTCGGTCGTGAGCGGACTTTCCGCCCACGGCCCGGCCGCCCCGTGCATCCCCCCGGTTTGGTTCCCCGCGCGTCCCCGGACCTTCGTCGCGACAACGCTGCGTACCCATAGAGTCACACTGAGCAACCGCCCCGTCAAGCGTTTCGGGAAAGTCGGACTTGCTCCAGTCAGCGCAGGCCGCAGGTGGCCACGAACGCCTCGCCGTCCCCGCCGAGCGCCAACTGGCCGCCCGCGGCCGTACCGACCGCCGCCTGGCCCGCGCCGAGCGTCACCACACCGACCCCGTCGTCCACGGTCAGCTTGCCGGACCGGCAGAGCACCACCCGGGGGCCGGGCAGCGTCAGTCGCACCCCCGGCGACCCGACGGCCACCTCCACCCGGTGCAGAGCGAAATCCTCCACCGGCACCGGCCAGGTCAGCACGCCGGGCGCCACCGGCTCCGGCCGCACCACCGGGTCGGCCAGCACCTCGAACCGCAGCACCCGCACCAACTCGTCCACGTCGACCCGCTTCGGGGTCAGCCCTCCGCGCAGCACGTTGTCGCTGGCCGCCATGATCTCCACACCGGTGCCGCGCAGGTAGGCGTGCAGGTTGCCGGCCGGCATCCAGATCGCCTGGCCCGGCGCCAGCCGGACGTGGTGCAGCAGCAACGCCACCACCACGCCCGGGTCGGCCGGATAGCCGACGGCCAGCGCCCGCACCAGCGCCGCGTCCGGCGAGGTCGAGCCGGCGGCCGCCGCCGACACGGCCGCCACCAGCCCGGCGCGCTCCGCGTCCGGCCAGCTCAGCAGCGCGCGTACGGCCTCCCGCAGGCCCGCCGGCCCGGTGCGCAGCGCGGCCACCACCGGCTCCAGCGCGGGTACGCCGAACGCGGCGATCGCCGCCGCCGACTCGGCCGGGTCACGGAAGCCGCAGAGCGCGTCGAACTCCGAGAGCGCGACCAGCAGCTCCGGCTTGTGGTAGGGGTCGACGTAGTTGACCCGCCCCACGTCCGCCGCGTGCCCGGCCCGCGCCTGCTCGGCGTCCGGATGGGCCTGCAGGCTCAGCGGCGCGTCCGCGGCCAGCACCTTCAGCAGGAACGGCAGCCGGGTGCCGAACCGGCCGACCAGCCGCTCGCCGAGCCAGTGCCCCGGCTCGGCGACCAGCAGCTCGGTCAGGCTGACCGGACGGCCGTCCCGGTCCACCGTGGCCGGGGCGCCCGGGTGGGCGCCCAGCCACAGCTCGGCCTCCGGCCCGTCGCTCGGCACCGGTCGCCCCTGCAACGCGGCGATCGCGGTCCGCGAGCCCCAGGCGTAGTCCCGGATCCGCCCCTGCAACAACTCCATCGGTCAGCTCCCGGAACGCCCGGCCACCTCGTCGGCCGCCGGCGCGTCGGTGGTCGCGGCCTCCGGCACGGCCGTGTCGGCCGCCTGCCCGGTGCCCGCCCGCTCCGCGGCCGCGCTGTAGATGTCCGGCTCCAGGTAGATCACCCGGGCGATCGGCACCTCGCGACGGATCCGCGCCTCGACCGCGTTGATGCCCCGGGCCAGCTCCTCGGCGCTCTCGCAGGCCGGCACGGCGATCTTGGCGGCCACCATCAGCTCCTCCGGGCCGAGGTAGAGCGTCTTCATGTGGATGATCCGCTCGACCTCGGGGCCACTGGTGACGGCCTGCTCGATCTTGGCCAGCTCGCCGCGCTCCGCGCCCTCACCGAGCAGCAGGCTCTTGGTCTCGATCGCCAGCGTGATCGCGATGATCACCAGCAGCACACCGATCATCGCGGTGCCGGCGGCGTCCCACATGCCGTCGCCGGTGATCAACGTCATGCCGACGCCGAACAGCGCGAAGACCAGACCGACCAGGGCGCCGAAGTCCTCCAGCAGCACCACCGGCAGCTCCGGGGCCTTGGCCCGGCGGATGAACCGGACCCAGGTCTGCTTGCCCCGCACCAGGTTGGACTCCTTGATCGCGGTGCGGAAGGAGAAGCCCTCCATGACGATCGCGGCCAGCAGCACCACCACCGGCACCCACTGCCACTCCGTGATCGCGTGCGGGTCGGAGGCCTTGTGGTAGGCCTCGTAGAGCGCGAACAGGCCACCGAGGCTGAACAGCACGATCGCCACGATGAACGCATAGATGTAGCGCTCCCGGCCGTAGCCGAACGGATGCTGCGGCGTCGCCTCCCGCTTGGCCCGCCGACCGCCGATCAGCAGCAGTCCCTGGTTGCCGGAGTCGGCCACCGAGTGGATCGACTCGGCCAGCATCGACGACGAGCCGGTCAGCAGGAACGCGATGAACTTGGTGACGGCGATGCCGAGGTTCGCCGCCAGGGCGGCGACGATCGCCTTCGTGCCCCCGTTTGCGCTCATTCCCCGCCTCGCTCGATGCCGCACGTGCTCACTGGTTTGCCAGCTCCTTCATTTCCGTGACGGCCGGTACGGCCATCGGGTCCAGCCCGTGTGCCAGGGCGAGGTAGATCGAGGCGAAGTCGGGGACCGCGACCAGCGAGGCGAGCCGCTCCAGGGCGGAGCCGCCCTCGGCGGTGACCACGTCGCAGCGCACCCCGCGCCGCTCGGCGAGCGTCTGCACCGCGTCCGCGCGGCGCTCCTCCACCGCCAGCGGCTCGTCTGTGTCGTCGTCGGCGTTGAGCCCGCCGTCGCGCAGCAGCACCAACCGCAGCCGGGTGCCGTCGGGGTCGTCGTCGCCCGGGTCGGCGAAGATGTCCCGCTCGCCCTCGGCCAGCCCACCGAAGACACCGTCGAGCAGGCCCACCCGACCTCGGCCGGCCTCGCCCAGCGCGCCGGTGACCACCGGATAGCGGGCGTTGGCGGACAGCGTGTCACCGAACCGGCGGGCGGCCACGGTGGCCAGCGGGGACGAGCCCCAGACGATCGGGATCGACCCGGACAGGCCCAGCGCCAGCGACTTCGCCGGGTTGACGAAGGACTCGGCGGTCGGCCGGCACCGGTCGGCGTCGGCGTCCAACCGGGCCGCCGTCTCGGCCAGGTCCGCCTCGTTGACCTTCACGAGCCCGAGCGTACGGGCGGCGAGCAGGACCGGCACGGTGAGCGCCCAGAGGCTGGCCCGGGCCGGGGCGCGCCGGGGCACCGGGATGAACGGCGCCCGGGCCCGCTCGGCCACCGACTGGAGTTGCGAGTCCGGCGCGCCGACGGCGACCAGCCGGGCCCCGCGCCGGTGCGCCGCCTCGGCCGCGCCCAACGCCTCGGGGCTGCGGCCGGACGCGCTCACCGCGATGACCACGTCCGCCGCGCCCACCCAGCCGGGCACGCCGGCGCTGCGGTGCGGAATGACCGGCACCGGGCAGCGCGGACCGGCCACGGTCGCCAGCACGTCCCCGGTGCGCCCGGCGGTGCCGATGCCGGCGATGACCACCGCGCGGGGGCGGCCGTCGTCGGCGAGCACGGACAGGTTCGCCTCGGCCGCCAGCGCCGCCGACTCCCGCACCTGGGCGCCCGCCGAGGCGGTGAACCGCAGCATCCCGCCCGGATCGCGCTCGGACAGCAGCGCCGGATCGTCCAGCAGGGCCTCGTCCGCGTGCCGGTGCCCGCTGACCCCGGCCGTACCCTCCATCACCGCGACGACCCGCCACGCGCGTCGTCGGCGGGACCGCCGCGCGCCTCGTCCAGGAGCAGCACCGGGACGTCGTCGCGCACCTCGAAGACGCGGCCGCACTCGGTGCAGGTGAGCGTCTGCGCCTGCGCGTCGTAGTCGAGCGGGGCGTGGTGCGTGTCCGGGCAGGCGAGGATCTCGAGCAACTGCGGGTCCAGGGCCACGGCGCGGCTCCTTCCACGTATGTGGTCTCACCGGTCGGCGGTGCCGTCCGGCGCACGCGATCTTATCGGCGAACCGGCCCCGGCACCGGGCCCCGTTCGGCACCCGGCGACCGGCCCCGCGACCGGGTCACGCCGCCATCACTCTTCGTCACGGTAACCCCGGGGACCCGTCGGGTTCCGGCTCAGTCCGGCATGCGGGGCAACACGCTGGTGGCGTCCGCGCCCCCGGGGGCCGGCGGGGCGGGGGCGGGGGCCACGTCCCCGGCCGCCGGAGAGGTGGGGGCGGCAGCCGTCGGCGCCCCGTACACGTTGCCGGTCGGCCGGGGCGGCGTGGCTCCGCCGTACACCGTCGGGGCGGGCCCCGGCGTCCCGGAGCGGTAGGTGGTGCTGCTGCGCGGCAGTGGAACCGGCGGATGGTCGGCCGCCGGCACGGCGTCCGAACGGTCCGCGCGGCTGCGCCGCACCAGCAGGACGATCAGCGCGGCGCCGACGAGCACCAGCCCGATGCCGAACCACATGATCATGGAACCTCCGAAGGACGAGTCGTCGGCCGCGGCGGCGGGGTCGACGGCGGCAACGACCGGCGACGTGCTCGCCGTCTCGGCCGGAGTGGTCACTGCCGCGCTGGGCGTGGGGGTCGGCGAGGGCTTGCGGGAAGGGCTCGCGCTCGGCGTGGGCTGCGCACCCACCAGCCGGGCCGACCGGCCGGCCCGGCCGAGCACCTGGCCGTTCGCCGCGCTCGCCTCCCCGGCCAGCTCCAGCCGCCCACCGACGGCGCCGTCCGCGAAGGCCACCCGGTAACGCACCGTGGCGCCCTTGCCCTTGCACAGCGGCCGGTCGACCGCCGCCACCTGGGCGGTGGCGACCGCGCCCCCGCCGCCGGAGACCGGCACCGGCGTCCACCGGCGACCGACCGCCACCTCCACCCGGACCTGGTCCGCGCGCAGGCCCTCGACCCGCAACCCGAGCGCGGTACGCAGCAGGACGCAGCCCTCGGTCCGCTTCCGCACCTCGATCGCCACCACGCCCGGTGACCCACCGGCGGTGAAGCTGGCCGCCGAGCGCAGCCCCACCCGGTCACCCTCCGCCAGGGCCGGGGAAGCCGGGGCGGCCACCAGGCCACCCAGCAACGCGCCGACCGTGGCCCAGCGCGCCGCGTGCCGCCTCACCGACATCTCCACCTCACCGTTTCCGTCCCGGACGGGATCCGCCGGTGAGGTTACTACCCGGCCACCCGGGCACCCGCCCATCGAGCGCTCCACATGTGTGCCGCGACACGCCGCCACGGTCAGCCCCGGTCGCCACCCGCCGCGAGCGCTCGGCGGCAGAGCTGGTCCGCCGTCCGGGTCGTCTCCGGAAGCCGGTACCGGGGCGTCAGGGCCATTACCCGTTCCACCGCGTTCTCCAACCCCATCCGGTGCCCGACGCTGACGAAGACCGGCCTGGTCCCGTCCCGCGTCCGCAGCACCCGTCCGACCTCCTCGTCGCGGTCGCGCAGCGGCGACCACTCCCCCCGCCGCGGCCCTGGCCCGGTCCAGGTGCCGACCAGCGAGGTCTTCCCGACCCCGATCGCCGGCAACCCGGTCACCAGACCCAGATGGCAGGCCAACCCGAACCGGCGCGGGTGCGCCACCCCGTGTCCGTCGCAGACCAGCAGCTCGGGGCGGACGGTGAGCCGGTCCAGCGCCGCCAGCAACGCCGGCATCTCGCGGAAGGCGAACAACCCCGGCACGTACGGGAACGCCGGCCGCCCCACGGCCACCGCCTCGTCCACCACGGCGAGGCTGGTCGCGTCCAGGACCGTGACGGCCGCCGCCAGCCGGTCGCCGCTGGTCGCGTACGCGACGTCCAGGCCGGCGACCGTCGCGGGCGCGGACGGGCCGGGCCCGACCAGGTCCACCCGGAACCGCAACTCCTCCTGTACGCGGCGCGCCTCCGCCTCGTCGGCCGGTGGCCGGTAGGGCACCGTCACGACCGCCGCGCCCCGGGCTCGGTCCACCGCGACGTCCGAGTCGTCACCGGACCCGACGCCCGTCGATCCGCTCACGGAGCAGGTCGGCGTGCCCGTTGTGCCGGGCGTACTCCCCGATCGCGTGCACCAACACCTCCCGCAACGTCACGATCCGGTCCCCCCGGTGACCCCTCACCTCCAGGTTCGGCGCGGCGGCCACGTACCGCTCGGCGAACGCAACCTCGGCCCGCCACGCCGCCCAGGCCTTTTCGACCACGGCCGGCTCGGCGATAGCGCCGGTGAAGGGCTCGTCCGGATCGCCGGTGGGCCAGATCCGCGCCACGTCCTTGCCGGCCAACGTGCGGCGGAACCAGTGCCGCTCCAGCTCGGCGAGGTGTCGGACCAGACCGAGCAGCGACATCGTCGACGGCGGCACCGACCGGCGGGCGAGCTGTTCCGGGGCGAGCCCGGCGCAGGCGAGTTCCAGGGTGAGGCGCTGGTGCTCCAGGTGGGTCATGAGCAGGCTCCGCTCCCCTTCAGGGGAACCGTCGGAGCGGGGGTGATCCGTCACGTCTCAGGGGTTGGTCGAGGCGATGGTCGGGTCGGCGCCCGGGTCACCGGCCCGCTGGAGTTGCTCCTCGAACATCACGAAGGTCCGCCGCCGGATGCCCTTGATCAGCGCCGCCTCTTCCGGCGTGTAGGCCCGGTTCTCGGCGATGGCCTGCTGGGCGATGGCAGCCACGGTCTCGTAGAGTGCGAAGACCGGGCCCTCGCCCCGGAGACTCAGCCCGCGCTCTTCTTCGACTCGTTGCACGAAGCGGTCGGCCGAACGCACGAAGATCTCCCCACCCGTGGCGAAGATGATTTCGTCGATGATGTCATTGGCGGGGCGCCAGCCGCCGGTGCCACGGTCCAGCCGCCAGGCAGCGAGTCCACCGTCAGCCGTCGGAACGATCTTGACGGGGTTGTCGTAGTAGTCGTAGTAGCCGGCAAGGCCGAGGCTGTTCGCCGCTTCCGTCATCTCTGCCCACCACTCATGCTCGACTGGAGGGCAGCCCAGAAGTGTTCGCGCTGCCGCTGAGCGATGCCCTTCCGGATCGCCGCCTCCTCGACGGAGAGGGTACGTCGCTCACTCCCGGACACCGCCTCCAGGTCACGCCACACCTCGAACAACGAATGCTCCCATTCCGCAACGTCGTCCATGGCTGCAAGGTGAAGTCGGAACTCGGCGATGTGCCCGGTTGAGGTTCGCAGCGAGAACTGGATGTCTCGATAGCCGCTGTCCTGGGGTTTGCGGAATCGATCCTCGAAGTCCGCTATCTGAACACGGGGATCGGTGCCCAGACTCGCCAAGCCTGCGTAGAGATCGTTCAGTGTCTGGTACGACACCCTGCCCGCGGCGAGGTCCCGGAGGCGGGCGGCATTTCCGCCGCTCCGCGCGATCTTGTCCTCGGCTCGTACACGGTCCTTGGGGCCGGGCCGCGGCTTGTACTCGGCCCCGTTCGCCGACCGCTCCGCCAACTCACGTCCCAACGAGTCCAGCTCGCCCTGCGCTATCGACGCCGCCCGATAGAGCTGATCCAGATACTGCTTCTGGTAACGCGAGTCGACAGAACGCGCTCTGTCGAAACCCGGTTGAAGGGCCACAGGGCGCTCAGCCTCGAATCGCTCGCTCACGCTGATCTGCGCCGGTGTCAGGGGCGTCGGTTCGATCGGAGGTGTGGGAGCCGCGGAGACGGCTTCGGCGCCACGCCCACGAATCTCATGCAGGACGTCGTCCAGGACGTCGATCGCCTTCTGGTGGCTTGCCAGGTGATGCAGCGTGACCGGACGCGCGGTCAGGGAATTGGCGAGTGTGGGCGTCGCGAGCATCATCCGGACCAGGTCGGGCCGCTCCGCGAGCTGCCGTACCAGCGTCTCGGCCAGCAACTCCTCCCGCCGCGGCGGCGCCTCCCAACTCTGGTCGAGCATCCGCTGCACGCGCGGGTCCGCGAACAGCCGCTTCAGGTCGGCGGCCGCGCTCTCCTCCAACCCCGGCACCAGCCGTCGTAGCGTCGGCCCGTCGGCGTGCTGGGCCAACTCCAACGGCGTCACCCCGACGGCGAACGCGTCGTCCAGGCTGCCGCTCGTCGCCAGCGCGTCCCGGACGTAGATCCCGGCGGCGAAGCGGGCCGCGTGTGCCTCCCGGTGCGCCCGACGGATGTCAGCCGGATCCGGCTCGACCGGTGGCGCGCTGCCGGGCGGCGAGGTGTCGGTCGAGCGGTGGAAGGTGGTGGACTCGCCGAGCAGGTGGACCCGGTTGAAGTCGGGTGGGTTCCCGCCGTCGGACGGCGGTGGGTCCGGCGGGCGTGGCGGCGCCGGCCGGGGCGAGGGCTCGGGCAGGACGTTGAAAGTGCCGGGCGGCCGGCCGGCGAGCGGCATCGGACGGCCGTCCGGGCCGAGCACCAGCGCGTCGACGCCGACCACGTTGCCGGCGAACGGCGTACCGCCGTGCCGGTAGAGCGGTTGGTCGGCCACCGCGCCCGTCTGCGGGTCCAGATAGAGGACTGTGCCGTTCTGGTTCAGCGCCACCCAGGCGTGCGAGCCGCCACCCTCGAAGCTGGTGATGAGGAACGCGTAGCTGCCGTGGCCCCCCGCCGCCAACTGCGCGTGCAGGTCCCGGTAGCCGCCCTCGACCAGCGTCCGCCGGGCCGCACCGGTGACGCCCGGCCGACCGGGCGCGGTCAGGTTCTGGAAGCGTCCGCCGGTCGTCTCCTCGACCCGCAACGGGCCGTCCACCTCGCCGCCCACCGGGCGGCGGACGTCTCCCGCCAGGTAGCCGTCGAACGTACGCGGAGCGGCGACCCGCGGCCGGGCGTGCATCCAGGTGTCGTAGAACGAGAGTGTGCAGTCGAGGCAGTTGATGCCCCGCGTGGCGTCCGCGCTCGGCCCGCCGTCGTTCGCCAACCGGAACCATCCGCCACGCCGGGGGTCGGCGGTGCGCACCACGCTGCCGTCCGGGTTGCGCGGCATCTGCCGTTCGAGGTCCGTCTGGTGCAGGGCGAGCGGGGGCCGGAGACCACCACGAATGCCGTAGGGGCGGGACTGGTCGACCGAAGGAGGATGGCGGTTGCCGGTGAGCGCGGAGTGGTCGGGCGTCTCCACCGCGCCGAGGGCCAGGTCGGCCACGTCGTCGTTGATCCGGTAGAAGTCGAGGTCGTCCTCGACCATCACCCGCTCCGGCAGGCGTTGGCCGGCGCGCACCGCCTCGGCCTCGTCGACCGCCCGGTAGTGCAGGCGTTCCCGCAGGCGGCCCTCCCGCACATGCTGATCGGCAAGGTGATGCTGACCAGCCAGGCGAAGCTCGTGTCCACGGGCCAGGAGCCAACGCGCCGCCTCGTAGTGCTGCTCGGCTAGGTCCCGCAACTCCTTGATCTGCGCGTGGCGCCTGTTCTCCTCGTGCAGGGTCCGCTGCGATTGCAGATAGCCCTGGTAACGCCGTCGGTCCAGACCCTCGCGGTCGGCCGCCACGCGCGCGGCCCGCTGCTGGGGAGTCTCGCGATGCGGGGGGTGCGCGTCGAACGGACCGGGGCCAGGCATCGGGGAATCAGCGGTGGGACGCGGTGGCGCCAACGACTCCAGCAACGGGAAGCGTGGATTCGGCACCGGCCGGGGATCCGGCCAGGCACCGGGCGTGGCCGGGTGCGGCCCGACCTGCGGGTGAACCGGTGGGGCCGGCAAGGAACCGGGGTGTGCGCCACCGACTCCCGGGCCCGGACGGTCCAGCGCCGACGGCGCGGCGGGGTGCGCGGCGTCAGCCGCCGGTGGCGGTGGCGGTAGCGGGGACAACGTCGTCGGCGCCGCCGCCGCGTGCACCGGCGCAGCGGGGGACGGACCACTCACGTCGACCGCCGCTGGAGGCGGGCCGGTTCGCAGCTCGGTCGCAGCGGTGACCGACGAGCCGGCGGCGGGCACCTCCACCGCGACCGAGGAGAGCGTCGGGCTCGTCGCGACGGCCGGGCGCGCCGAGTCGCTGGTCGGGACGCTCGGTGACGCGTGGTCGGCCGGATGAGACGGTGGCCGGGCGGTCATGTCCGGTGGCGGGCCCGCCGGTTCTGCCGACACGACCGCCTCGGCGTCCGCGACGGTCAGGGCCCGGGACGGCGCGGCATCGGCCAGGGGCGGCGTCACCGCCTCCGGGTTCGTCCGTTGGTGGCTGACCGCCTGATCGCCACCCCAGCCCGACGGGGACGGTTCGGGTGTCCGCTGGCTCGGCACCAGCCCCACCGGGTCGGGTGGCGGTGGCACGTCGAAGCCCACGGGTGGCGCCGTGAATCCGCCCAACTTCGCGTCGAGCCGGTGGTGCAGCGCGGTGTCGGCCTGCCCGGTGGCCGAGCCGGTCGCCCCGGAGGCGGCGGCGCGTGCCAGATCCTCCAAGGACGGCCCGTGGCCGGTGGCGAGGCCGGCGGCGGTCTCCGCGAGGCTCTCCCCGGCCATCTCCCGTCCGAAGCGCTCCCCGATCTCGGCGAACCGACCGCTGGCGTGCCGCCCCAGACCGGCCAGGGGCGCGGCGGCGCCGCCGGCGAAGCCGCCGAGCCCCGACGTGCCCACGTCGGCGAGGTCCAGGCCGTCGCGGCGGCCGGTGGAGTTCTGGTAGGCCTGGGTCGCGAGGCTGGTGCTCGCCTCCTGCCCTGCCTCCACGAGACCGCCGAGCGCCGCCCGCCGCGCGAGGCCCTTGGCGCCGCTCTTCGCGACCTCCTTGGCGGCCCGTTCACCCGCCTCCTTCAGGCCCTCCCGGACCGCCTTGCGGGCCAGATCGGCCACCAGTCGCCTGAAGATCTGCTGCACGGCCATCCGGGTGGCCGTGATCGCGGCACCGGCCGCCGGTGACGCGGCACCCGCGGTGAGGACGGTGACGACCGCAAGGGACAGCAGCTCCACGACCAGGATGCCCAGCTCGATCCAGGCTTCCAGCTTCGCGCCCTCGATGTCGCAGCCGCAGGAGTCGACCAGCCGACCCATCTCGTCGGTGGCCGACACCAGGACGTGCAGCGGGGCGTCCTCGCCCCCGGCCACCCGGTGCCAGGCCGTGTCGAACGCCTGCGCCACCAGGCCGACGCCGCCGTACCCGCTCTTCACCTCGCCGGCGGCGGTGGTGGCGTCGTCACGCGGCCCGGCCAGGACGCCGGCCACGCCGTACCACTGGTCGGCCAGGTCCCAGACGGCACGCTCGTCGCCCTCCGGCCATTCGACGCCGACCACCCAGTCGAGCGCCTCGTAGATCCAGCCGGGCAGGTCCCAGGGGCAGTAGTCGAGCGGGTGCGGGATCGGGCTGGGCAGCATGCTCACGCGCGGATCCTCCGGTGGTCAGCGCCAGGGCCGGTGCGGGTCGTGCCTCTGGTGCGGGATCTTGCCGAGGTCACGGGCATTGCTCAGGTCTGTCTCCACGGTGGCGGCGACCGAGCGCACCACGTCCGACCCGATCCCTTCGAGTGACCGGCCGAGAAGCTCCCACGCGCGCAGCAGCGTCTCGGCGTAGCGCTGGTAGTGCTTGTCGAAAGCGGCGCCGATGTCGTCCCGCCCCCACGGCCGTTGGGCACTCGCCGCGGCGATCGGGTCGCCGGTCTCCCGGCGGGCCCCGGCCACGGCCTTGCCGGCGAGGCTCAGGTCGGCACCACCGCGACGGGCCCGGTCCGGGTCCAGCCAGATCTCTCCCCCGGCCACCGGTCAGTCCCCACGCGACA
This sequence comes from Micromonospora sediminicola, assembly GCF_900089585.1. NCBI lineage: Bacteria > Bacillati > Actinomycetota > Actinomycetes > Micromonosporales > Micromonosporaceae > Micromonospora > Micromonospora sediminicola. The sequence goes on from NZ_FLRH01000004.1 coordinate 1,462,403, forward strand.
GCACGGTGTCGGCCCGGCCGAGCAGCGCACCGAAGTCGTGGGTGTGGAGGAACTCGACCGACGGCGAACCGGGCGGCAGGTAGCGGGCGACCAGCTCGCGGGTGGCGCTGGTCGCGGACGCGGACGCCCGCAGTACCGTTTCAGTGATCTTGCGGCTCAGGGCTCGGGCATCCCGGTCGTGGAACACCGCGGGGCTCACCTCGACGCTGATCAGCTCGCCTCGCGCCCCCACCACCGCGGTGACCCGACCGTCGTCGGAGCGTTCGGTCACCCGCAACTCGGCCAGTTTGGACTGAAGTTCCTCCAGACCGGACCGGAGTCGCTGGTATTGGCCGTACACCTCGTCGAAGCGCGTGCGCAGCGCACGGTTCGCATCCCGGTCCGCACTCTCAGCCACCGCCGAATCCCTTCCGTCACCGTGGGTAGGGCCGACCATACCGGGTGCCACGAAATCCGTGGGGTCCGGTAATTTCAGGTGGTGATCGAGCGACAGCAGGCCGAGCAGATCGCCTCCGTGTGGGCCCGGCGTGACTCCGACCGCCTGGGCTTCCCCTGCACTCCGGTGGTCGAGGAGTTCGACCTGGGTTACGTCGTGCTCTCCACCGTGTCCACCGACGCCCGGGCCCTGCCCGGCGACCTGCCGACCACGGTCATCGACAAGGAGACCGGCGAGGTGTCCACCTGGCCCCGGATCCCGGCGGTCGCGGTCGAGCAGATGTACCGGCAACGCCGGCCGGCCGAGCCCCGCGCTCCCCGCACCGTCGACCCGGCCGCGCAACTGCTCCGCGAACTGGTCCGGCTGCCCACACCGGGAGCGGCGGCGCACCTCACGCTGGACGGCCGGCTGCACGTCGCGCAGGGCGCGAAGGGCGACGTCGAACTGCGGCACCATCCGCTCGTGCGGGCCTACCTGGACGAACTGCCCCCGGGCCACCTGGTGCGCGGCGGGGAGCGGCACGCCGAGATGATCGTCGTCTCCGACGCGCTGCACGACCATGACCACCGCCGCGCCGCCGACGGGCTTCCGCCCCTGACCATCGACGAGGCCCGCGAGCTTCTCGGCACCGGCCGGATCGAGTTCTATCGCAGCCGCGAGCCGGGTGACCCCACGGGTGGTCGCGCCGATCTGCCATGCGACTCCTGCGTCCGGTTCCTGGTCCGATTCGCGGTCCTACCCTGGTCCGACCTCGCGTTCGTCGAGGAGTGGCGCCCGGAGCCGCAGGAGCACATCGCCCCGGGGCGGTTCCCGGACGAGGTGGCGGACGCCCTCCTCGACGGCGGGTGGCAGATCAGCATGTTCAACGAGGCCCTCGCCATGGGTGCGATCGCGGAGACCGCGGAAGTCGCGGGTCAGCGCCACCGCCACGAGGCCTTCCGGGCCGCCCACGAGGCGCTCACCGCGTTCCCGGCCGTCCTCAGCCGACGGCGAGGGCCCGGCGAAGAGGCGTGGATCAGCCGGTTCACGACAAATCCGCTGCGTGCCGCCCACACCGCCGACACCCTCGCCGACTTCGGCGCGGTCCTCGGCGCCCGTCTCTTCCCCCTCGGCAGCGAACGCCAGGAGAGCATCCTCGCCGTCGACGAGCACGGCCGGGTCTTCGCCCTGGACCAGGCCGGCGAGTGGTTCCTCGGCGCGGACGTCGACGCCGCTCTCACCACCCTGCTGCTCGGCCGCGCCGCCCCCCGCGTCCGCGACGACGGCACCTGGTGACCGGTCCTACAACTCGACCCCGGTGAGCACCGTGACGCGCTGCTCGGTGTAGTCCTCCATGGCGCTGCGCAGCCCCTCCCGCCCGACCCCGGAGCCCTTCACGCCCCCGTACGGCATCTGGTCGGCCCGGTAGGACGGCACGTCGCCGATGATCACGCCGCCGACCTCCAGCGTCCGGGCGGCGGTGAACGCCACGTCCATCCGGTGGGTGAACACGCCGGCCTGGAGCCCGTACGCGGAGTCGTTGACCGCGGCGAACGCGGCCCCGTCGTCAGCGACCGGGGTGACCACCAGCACCGGCCCGAACACCTCCTCGGCGCAGACCTTCGCGTCGGCGGGCACGCCGCTGAGCACCGTCGGCGGATAGGTGGCGCCGTCGCGCCGGCCGCCCACCTCGATGGTGGCCCCGGCGGCGACCGCCTCGTCCACCCACGCCTCGACGCGCTGCGCCGCCTCGACGGACACCAGCGGGCCGACGTCGGTCGCCTCGGCGCGGGGGTCGCCGGTGCGCAACTCCTCGACGGCGGCGACGAGCCGGGGCAGGAAACTGTCGTAGAGCCATTCGTGCACGTAGACGCGCTGCACCGCGATGCACGACTGCCCGGCCTGGTAGTTGGAGAACGTGGCGATCCGGTGGGCGGCGAAGGTCAGGTCCTCGTCCGCCGACCAGTCCTCGCAGATGACCGCGGCGGCGTTGCCGCCCAGTTCCAGGGTGACGTGCTTGTCCGGGGCGGCGCGGCGGATCGCGGCGCCGACCGGCCCGGAGCCGGTGAACGAGACCACCGGCAGCCGGGGGTCGGCGACCAGGTCGGCGGCGCGCTCGTTGGGCAGCGGCAGCACCGAGAACATGCCCTCGGGCAGGTCGGTCTCGGCCAGGATCTCGCCGAGCAGCAACGCGGTGAGCGGGGTGGCCGGGGCCGGTTTGACGACGATCGGGGCGCCGACGGCGAGCGCCGGGGCGACCTTGTGGGCGACCAGGTTGAGCGGGAAGTTGAACGGGGTGATGCCGAGCACCGGTCCGCGCGGCGCGCGCCGGATCAGGGCGATCCGCCCGGTGGCGGCGGGGTCGGTGTCGAGGCGTTGCAGCTCGCCGGAGAAGCGTCGGGCCTCCTCGGCGGCCCAGCGGAACGTGGAGATCGCGCGCCCCACCTCCGCCTTCGCCCACTTGACCGGCTTGCCGTTCTCGGCGGTGATCAGCGCGGCGACCTCGTCGGCCCGTTCGGCGAGCCGGCGGGACACGTGGTCCAGGGCGGCGGCGCGGGTGTGCGCGGGCAGAGCCGCGGCCTGCGCGGCAACCCGGGCGGCGCCCGCGACGGCGGCCTCGACCTGGTCGGCCGTGGCGAGAGTGGTACGCCCCACCGGCTGCCCGTCGTACGGGTGGGTGACGGTCAACTCCTGCTCGCCGTGGGCGGGGCGGCCGGCGACATAGAAGGCTCTCGGCTCCACGCTCGGCAGCGTAGACCACGGACGCCCGCGCGGAAACAGTTGCTCAAACCCTTGTCTGCCTCGGATTCAGTAGCCAAGATGGCAGTCAGATAGCGATAACCTCCGCTGACCCTCCTCCCGGCCACCCCTCTCGGAGACTTCTGATGAGCGACCAGCAGCAGCTGCGCAACTTCGTCAACGGCGAGTACGTCGACCCGGTGGACGGCGGCTACGCCGACCTGATCGACCCGTGCACCGGCGAGGTCTTCGCCCAGGCGCCGGTGTCCGGGGCGGCGGACGTGGACGCGGCGATGAAGGCCGCCTCCGCCGCGTTCGAGACCTGGCGGGACGCCACGCCGGCCGAGCGGCAGCGGGCGCTGCTCAAGTTCGCCGACGCGGTGGAGTCCCGGGCCGCCGAGCTGGTCGACGCCGAGGTCCGCAACACCGGCAAGCCCCGGCAGCTCACCGCCGACGAGGAGCTGCCGCCGGCCGTGGACGAGCTGCGCTTCTTCGCGGGGGCGGCCCGCCTGCTGGAGGGGCGTTCGGCCGGCGAGTACCTGGCCGGGCACACCTCGTACGTGCGGCGCGAGCCGATCGGCGTCTGCGCCCAGGTGACACCCTGGAACTACCCGCTGATGATGGCGGTCTGGAAGATCGCCCCGGCGCTGGCGGCCGGTAACGCGGTGGTGCTGAAGCCGTCGGACACCACGCCGGTGTCGACGCTGCTGCTGGCCGAGATCGCCGCCGAGCACCTGCCCCCGGGTGTGTTCAACGTGGTCTGCGGTGACCGCGACACCGGCCGTACCCTGGTCTCCCACCCGACCCCGCAGCTCGTGTCGATCACCGGCTCGACCCGCGCGGGCATGGAGGTCGCCGCCGCGGCGGCGCCGGACCTCAAGCGGACCCACCTGGAGCTGGGAGGCAAGGCCCCGGTGGTGATCTTCGACGACGCGGACGTGGCGGCGGCGGCCGAGGCGATCGCGGTGGGCGGCTACTTCAACGCCGGTCAGGACTGCACGGCGGCGACCCGCGTGCTCACCGGGCCGGGCATCCACGAGGACTTCGTGGCGGCGCTGACCGAGCAGGCCCGCAACACCCGCACCGGCGCGCCGGACGACGCCGACGTGCTCTACGGCCCGCTGAACAACGCCAACCAGCTCGCCCGGGTGAGCGGCTTCGTGGACCGGCTGCCGGACCACGCGAACGTCACCACCGGCGGGTCCCGGGTCGGCGATCGCGGCTTCTTCTACGCCCCGACCGTGGTCTCCGGCGTCCGCCAGGCCGACGAGATCATCCAGGACGAGGTGTTCGGTCCGGTGATCACCGTGCAACGGTTCTCCGACGAGGACGAGGCGGTGCGCTGGGCCAACGGCGTGGACTACGGCCTGTCCGCCTCGGTGTGGACGCGCGACCACGGCCGGGCCATGCGGATGACGCGGCGGCTGGACTTCGGCTGCGTCTGGGTGAACACGCACATCCCGTTCGTCTCGGAGATGCCGCACGGCGGCTTCAAGCACTCCGGCCACGGCAAGGACCTGTCGGTCTACAGCCTGGAGGACTACACCCGGGTCAAGCACGTCATGCACCACATCGAGGGCTGATCCCGATGGACACCAGCGAAGAGTTGCACAAGCGCCGGGTCGGGGCCGTGGCGCGGGGCGTGGGCAGCACGATCGCCGCCTACGTGGACCGGGCGGGCGGCGGCACGATCACGGACGTGGACGGCCGGGAGTGGATCGACTTCGCCGCCGGCATCGCGGTCACCAACGTGGGCAACTCCGCCCCGAGGGTGGTCGAGGCGGTTCGGGCCCAGGTGGAGCGGTTCACCCACACCTGCTTCATGGTCGCGCCCTACGAGTCGTACGTGGCGGTGTGCGAGCAGCTCAACGCGCTGACCCCGGGCGGCTTCGAGAAGCGCTCGGCGTTGTTCAACTCCGGCGCCGAGGCGGTGGAGAACGCGGTGAAGATCGCCCGGCACGCCACCGGCCGGCCCGCGGTGGTGGTGTTCGACCACGCCTACCACGGCCGGACCAACCTGACCATGGCGCTGACCGCGAAGAACATGCCGTACAAGCACCGGTTCGGGCCGTTCGCCGGTGAGGTCTACCGGGTGCCGATGTCGTATCCGCTGCGCGACGGCGGGCTGGACGGGGCCACCGCCGCGGCCCGGTCGATCGAGATGATCGAGAAACAGGTGGGCGCGGAGAACGTGGCCGCGCTGCTGATCGAGCCGATCCAGGGCGAGGGCGGTTTCGTCGTACCCGCCGAGGGTTTCCTGCCGGCGCTGCGCGAGTGGGCGACGGCGGCCGGGGTGGTGTTCGTCGCCGACGAGATCCAGACCGGTTTCTGCCGCACCGGCGACTGGTTCGCCTGTGCGCACGAGGGCGTCGAGCCGGACCTGGTCACGCTGGCCAAGGGCATCGCCGGCGGCCTGCCGCTGGCGGCGGTGACCGGGCGGGCCGAGCTGATGGACGCGGTGCACGTCGGCGGCCTCGGCGGCACGTACGGCGGCAACCCGATCGCCTGCGCCGCCGCGCTGGCGGCGATGGAGACCATGCGGGAGCTGGACCTGGCCGCCGCCGCCCGGCGGATCGGCGCGGTGATGGGTGAGCGGCTGCGCGCGATCGCCGACCGGGATCCGCGCGTCGCCGAGGTACGTGGTCGGGGCGCGATGCTGGCCGTGGAGATCGTCGTTCCGGGCACGTTGACGCCGGACCCGGCCGCCACGGCGGCGGTATCGGCGGCCTGCCACGCGGCCGGGCTGCTCACGTTGACCTGCGGCACCTACGGCAACGTGCTGCGCTTCCTGCCGCCGCTGGTCATCTCCGACGACGAGTTGGCCCGGGGTCTCGACATCCTCGACGCCGCGTTCGGCTGACCGGTCGGCCCTGATCGTGGCGCACCACGGGCGCGGGTCCCCCCAGGTTCGCCCGTGGTGCTCCACCCCGTCCTCAGCGCAGCAGTTGGACCGTGTTGCGGCGGACCAGGTTCTTGCCCGGCTCGCGGATCGCGTCCATGGCGGCGGCGTTGAGCAGCACGCAACTGCCCGACGGCCCGGTCACCGCCACGGTCACCACCTTGCCGTTGTCCAGGTTTGTCACCCGCAGCCGGGTGCCGACCGGGAACTGGCCGCTGGTGGCGGCCGGCGCCCCGCCCTCCGCGGAGAACGTGATCGACCCGGTGCAGACGCTGCCGCCGATCGGCTGGGCGCTGCCCGGACGGGTCTCGCCCGGCTGCGCGCCGCCGCCGGGCGCCGGCGCGGCGACGCCGTCGAGACGCTCCACCACGTTGCGCCGGACGACGTTCTTGCCCGGTTCCCGGACCAGGTCCATGGCGGCGGCGTTGAGCAGCACGCAACTGCCCGACGGCCCGGTCACGGTCACCGTCGCCACCTTGTTGTTGTCCAGGTTGGTGACCCGCAGCCGGGTGCCCACCGGGAACCGGTCGCTGGTCGCCGCCGGCGCCCCGCCCTCGGCCGAGAAGGTCACCGACCCGGCGCAGACCGACCGTGCGGCCGGCGCGGTCTCCGCGAAACCCATTCCGGTGCCCACCGAGACGACCACGCTCGCGGCCACCGCCACGGTCGCCGCCAACACGTGCTTGCGCTGCACCCTCACGTTCTCTCCCGTCGTCGGTGTCGTTCGACAGATGGTACGGACGGGAGCGGCCAACCGTTCAGCGACGACCGGGAATCACAGCGGACCGTAACGGGTGTGCGACTCTCCGGCGAGAAGCGCCCAGTACCGGTCGCCGTAGGACCAGTGCCACCACTCGGTCGGATAGTTCACCAACCCCGCGCCACTCAACGCGGACACCAGGATCCGCCGGTTGCGCCACGCGGTGACCGGGATGTGCCGGGCCGCGGTGAAGCAGGCGTCCGCGCTCTCCTCCGGCGTCGCGTCCAGGGCCGTGCCCATCGCCACCTCGACCCCGTCGGCGTCGCAGAGCGTCAGGTCCACCGCGCCGCCGGTGCTGTGCGGGGCCACCTCGACCGGCGAGACGAACTTGGTGGTCTCCCGGTGCAGCCGCTCGGCCGACCAGTCCGGGTGCCGCCGACGCAACTCGTCCCGGTAGCCGGTGAAGATGTCGAGCTGCGCCCGGTACGGCCGGTAGCCCTCGACCACGAGCAGGCGCAGGCCGGGCGGCAGCGCCCGCTGCGCGGCCAGCAGCCGGTCCGCGACCCCGCGCCGCACCCGCGCGTACGCCCCGGCGGGGTCGGCGGCCCGCCCGTCCACCCGCAGCTCCGGCACCTCCCGAAGGTCGACCAGGGGTTCGCCGTCGTCCCGGCTGGACACCGCGGCGACCCGGGGGTCGGAGAGCAGGATCACGGCGTACCCCCCGGGTGCGCGCCGGACGGCCGGGCCGCGTGGCGGGTGAAGGCGAGCGCGACCAGCCGGTCCACCACCTCCGGGTACGCCACGCCGGACGCGGCCCACACCTTCGGGTACATCGAGTGCGCGGTGAAGCCGGGCAGCGTGTTCAGCTCGTTGACGAACAGGTCGCCGGTGGCCTCGTCGTAGAGGAAGTCGACCCGGGCCAGACCCCAGCCGCCGATCGCGGCGAACGCCCGCACGGACAGCTCCCGGATCCGCTCGGTGACCTCGTCGGGCAGCGACGCCGGGACGATCATCGGGTCGGCGTCGCCGAAGTACTTCTGCCGGTAGTCGAACCAGCCGCCCGCGACCCGCACCTCGCCGACCGCCGACGCCTCCGGCCGCCAGCCGCCGAGCACGCCGCACTCCAGCTCCCGGCCGGTCACCCCCTGCTCGACCAGCACCACGTGGTCGTGCCGGAACGCCTCCTCGACGGCTGCCGCCAGGTCGCCGCGCTCGGCGACCCGGGAGATACCGATCGAGGAGCCCATCCGGGCCGGCTTGACGAACAGCGGCCGGCGCAGCCCGACCACCAGCTTCTCCGGGTCCTCCGCCGCCCGCCAGGTGGGCTCGTCGAACCAGACGTGCGGGGTGGTCGGCACGCCCTCGGCCCGCAGCGCCCGCTTCATCGCCACCTTGTCCATGCCGACGGCGGAGGCGAGGATGCCGCACCCGACGTACGGCACGCCGAGCGACTCGAGCAGGCCCTGCACCACGCCGTCCTCGCCGTACGGGCCGTGCAGCACCGGGAAGACCACGTCCAGCTCGGCGTGCGTGGTGGCGGGGGCATCGGCGGCGGTGACCGCGACCGTGCCGGCGGCCGAGCCGCGCCGCAGCTCCACCGCCGGCCCGGTCACCGGCAGGCGGTCGTCGATCGCCCGGCCGGCGGCGACGGTCGTGAGGTGTCGGGTCAGCGCCGGCTCCGGCACCATCCGCAGCCCGCCGGTGCGGGTGATGCCGAGCGCGACCACGTGGTGGCCCCGTTCGGCCAGGGCCCGGGCCACGCCGAGCGCCGAGGCGCAGGAGACCTCGTGCTCGGCCGACGGCCCGCCGAACAGCACACCGATCCGCGATGTCGTCCTCATGCCGCCGCTCCCGCCGTCGTCCGGTCGCCCGCCAGCCGGGCCACCAGGTCCGCTTCCACGTTTCCGCCGGTCAGCACCACGCCGACCGTCCTTCGTCGCCCGCCACCAGAAGGCCACGGCGTCCCACCGCCGCCGGGACCGGCCGCCGTGCCCGCCCCGCCGCCGGGACCGGCCGGCTCGCCCAGCCGCAGCGCGCCGGCCAGCGCGGCGGCGCCGGACGGCTCGACGAGCACCTTCAAATCCAGCAGGAGCAGCCGGAACGCCTCCCCGATCGCGTCGTCGTCGACCCGGACCACCCCGCGCACGCCGGTGCGGGCCACCGCGAACGGCAGGTCACCGACGCAGCCGGGACGGAGTCCGTCGGCCAGGCTCGGCGCCGGGGCCACCGGTGTGGGCCGTCCGGCGGCCAGGCTGCGCGCCAGCGAGTCGCACCCGACCGGCTCCACGCCGTACACCTCGATCGGGGTTCCGGCCGCCGCCAAGCAGGCGCCGGCGATGCCGCCGCCCCCGCCCACCGGCACCACGAGCGCGTCCAGCGGTGTGCCGCGCCGCGCCGCCTCCTCGATCAGTTCCAGGCTCGCGCTGCCCTGCCCGGCCACCACGTCCGGGTGGTCGTACGCGTCGACCAGCGGGTGGCCCTCCACCTCGGCGATCCGCCGCGCCACGGCCAGGCGCTCCTCGACGGTGGTGCCGGCGCGGACCACCCGGGCGCCGGCCGCCCGCGCCCGGTCCACCTTGACCGGCGCGGCGTCCACCGGCAGCACCACGGTGGCGGCCAGCCCGTGCCGGCGCGCGGCCAGCGCCACCGCGACCGCGTGGTTGCCGGTGCTCTGCGCGACCACTCCGGTGTGCCCGGCGTCGGCGAGCCGGCCCACCGCCAGCATCGCGCCGCGCATCTTGTACGAGCCGCCGTCCTGGAGGTTCTCCGCCTTGAGCAGGATGCGGGCGCCGGCCAGGCGGTCGATCGCCGGGCTGTGCAGCACCGGGGTGCGCACCACCCGGCCGGCCAGCCGGCGGGCGGCCTCCTCGACGTCGGCCCGGGCCGGCAGCGCCGGCCCGTGTGTTCGGGACATGGTTCCTCCTTGTCGGATCGGGTGCGGCGGCGTCGCCGGGGCCCGTTCGGGCAGGTGGCATCGCGGGACGCCGCGACGGCGGGTCCCGTGGTGCGGGGAGGGGCGTCAGCGCACGGTGGGCAGGTGGACGTCGACCCGCAGGCCGCCGTCCTCGCCCGGGCGGGCGGCGATGAGGCCGCCGTGCGCCTGGGTGATGGAGCGGGCGATGGCCAGGCCGAGCCCGGCGCCGCCGCCCTGGTTGGTGCGGTCCCGGGCGAGGCGCCGGAACGGCTCGAACAGCCCGGCGACCGCCTCGCCGGGGACGGCCTGCCCGCTGTTGGTGACGGTCAGCGCCGGGTCGCCGCCGACGGCGACGACGAGCCGTCCGCCCTCGCGGTTGTACTTGATGCCGTTCTCCACCAGGTTCGTGACCAGGCGTTCCAGCAGTACCCGCTCGCCGGTCACGATCCGGGGCGACAGTCGGCTCTCCACTGTCACGCCCGCTTCGGCCGCCCGGTCGGCGTACGCGGCCAGCACGGCGGCGACGACCTCGTCGAGGCGCTGCGGGGTGGAGGACCGCAGGCCCTGGTCGCTCTCGCTGAGCGCGAGCAGCCCTTCGATCAGCCGCTCGTTGCGCTCGTTGGTGGCCAGCAGTTGCGCGGTCAGCAGGTCCAGCTGCTCACCGCTGAGCGACCGGGCCATGCCGACCTCGATCAGCGTGCGCTGCACCGCCAGCGGCGTCCGCAGCTCGTGCGAGGCGTTGGCGGCGAACCGTCGCTGCCCCTCGTAGCCGGCGGTGACCCGGTCCATCATGTCGTCGATGGCACGGGTGAGCCGGGCCAGCTCGTCCCGCCCGCCCCGCCGGATCCGGTAGCCGAGGTTCTGCGGTCCCAGGTTCGCGATCGGGTCGGCCAGGTCGCGCACCGGGCGCAGGCACCAGCGGGCCCCGACCCACACCCCGACACCGGCGGTGACCAGCACCAGCAGTTCGGTGAGCGTCGGGAGCAGCGGGACGAACGGCCGTCCCGGTTCGCACACCGCGCCGATCGTGGCCAGCCCGCAGAACTGCTGGGCCCGCCACCACACCAGTTCGAGCAGCCACTTGACCAGGTTGGGCAGCAGGAACCCGGCGAGCAGGGCGAGCACCCCGACCAGCAGGATGCGGCGGCGGGGGCTCACGCCGGCTCACCGATCCGGTAGCCGGCCCTGGGCACGGTGTGCAGGACGGACGGCTGGCCGAGCTTCTTGCGCAGCGTCATGACGGTGACCCGGACCGCGTTGGTGAACGGGTCGGCGAACTCGTCCCAGGCCTGTTCGAGCAGGTCCTCGGTGCTGACCACCCGCCCGCCGGCACGCAGCAGCACGTGCAGGACGGCGAACTCCTTGGGGCTCAGGCCGAGCGGGCGGCCGTCCCGGGTGGCCGTGTGCGCGGCCACGTCGAGCACCACGCCGTGCCGTTCCAGCACCGGCGGCACCGCCGGGGTGGACCGCCGGCCCAGGGCCTGCACCCGCGCCACCAGCTCGGCGAACGCGAACGGCTTGGTGAGGTAGTCGTCCGCGCCCAGCCCGAGGCCGGCCACCCGGTCCCGGATGCCGGCGGCGGCGGTGAGCAGCAGCACCCGGGTGCCGGCATCCGACCCGGCCAGGCTCCGGCACACCTCGTCGCCGGTGGCGCCGGGCATGTCCCGGTCCAGCACCGCCACGTCGTAGCGGTTGACGCCGATCCGCTCCAGCGCGCCGTCGCCGTCGTAACAGACGTCGACCGCCATGGAGAACCGCCGCAGCCCCTCGGCGACCGTGTCCGCCAACAGCCGCTCGTCGTCCGCCACCAGCACCCGCACCGTTGTCCGCTCCCCGTGTCTTCCCTGGTCGTCCCGCACACGGTCGCAGGTCGGAGATAAGGGTTCCGTAAGCGGCCGCCGCAGCCATCTTCCTCAGCGGCGGAACGCCGACAACCGGGTCCGGGACGTCCGCGTGCCGTCTGGGGCGTTCGTCCGGACGGCAGGGCCCCCGGCGGGCCGAGGAGTGACCCGGATCACGTCCGGCGCTCGATCCGCTCCACCCTTGGCGGTCGGGGGTGACGTGGGTCACGATGGGTGGGAGGAGGTCGGTGGTGACTGACCCGTGGCTCGCCCTGGAGTTCGGCGCGGATCCGGCGGAGCGGATCGCGCAGGTCGGTGCCGCCCACGAGGCGTTCCTCACCGCCGGCACCGCGACCGGCCGGGTCCGCGACGTGGTGCGTCGGTCCTGGGAGCGCTCCGCGCGGCTCGACCCGGAGGCCACCGCGCCGGTCGACCTCACCGACGACGCGTTGGAGAGCTACCGGGCGGCGCACCCGCTGGCCCGGGTGCTGCCGCTCTTCCGCGACCTGCTCGGCGGCATCGCGCAGGACGGCGCCCACCTGATGGCGGTCTGCGACGCCGGCGGCCGGCTGCTCTGGGTGGAGGGGCACCCGGGCGTGCTCCGGCACGCCGAGCGGATGAACTTCGTGCCGGGCGCCCGCTGGGACGAGGCACACGTCGGCACCAACGCGCCGGGCACCGCGCTCGCCGTCGACCACAGCGTGCAGATCTTCGCCACCGAGCACTTCGTCCGGCCGGTGCAGCGCTGGACCTGCGCCGCCGCCCCGATCCACGATCCGGCCACCGGCCTGCTGCTCGGCGCCGTCGACATCACCGGCGGCGACCACCTGGCCAACCCGCAGAGCCTCGCGCTGGTCCGGGCCACCGCCCGGGCCGCCGAGGCGTTCCTGGCCGCCGCCGCCCCCGCCGCGCCGGACGTGCCGCACGTGGCCGCGCTCGGTCGGGACGAGGCGGAGCTGCGCGTCGGCGGCCGGCGCGTCCGGCTCGGCCGGCGGCACAGCGAGCTGCTGGTGCTGCTCGTCCAGCACCCCGAGGGGCGCACCGGGGAGCAGCTCGGCCTCGACCTCTACGGCGACGACCGGCTGCACCCGGTCACCCTGCGCGCCGAGCTGTCCCGGCTGCGCCGCGCGCTCGGCGACGAGCTGCTCGACTCCCGCCCCTACCGGCTGCGGGCACCCGTGCGCGCCGACTTCCGTACCGTCACCGAACTGCTGGAGGGCGGCGATCCGGCGGCGGCGCTGCGCGCGTACCCCGGGCCCCTGCTGCCCGCCTCCGACGCGCCGGGGGTGGCGCGACTGCGCCGGCTGGTCGACGGCCAGCTGCGCGCGGCGGTGCTGGCCGCCGACGACCCGGGGCTGCTCGCGGCCTGGACCGCGACCGCCGCCGGCGCCGACGACCTGGCCGCCTGGCAGGCCCTGGCCCGGGCGCTGCCGCCGGGCGCGCCCCGCCGGCCGCTCGCGGTCGCCCGGGCCCGCCAGCTCGCCGAGGAGTACGCGCTGCCGCGCGCAACGTTCCTGCAACGTCGCGGAAACTAGCCTCCCGCCATCCACCCCTGACGGACGGCGGAGGTACCCATGACGCGCTACGACGCCCCCACCCACTGGCAGTCCCGCTACGACCACTACATCGGCGGCGAGTACGTGAAGCCGCACGGTGGGAAGTACTTCGAGAACCCGACCCCGGTGACCGGGCAGACCTTCTGCGAGGTGGCCCGGGGCACCGCCGAGGACGTGGAGAAGGCGCTCGACGCGGCGCACGGCGCGGCGGACGCGTGGGGCCGCACGTCGGTGGCCGAACGGTCGTTGATCCTCAACAAGATCGCCGACCGGATGCAGGACAACCTGGAGTCCCTCGCCATCGCCGAGACGTGGGAGAACGGCAAGCCGGTACGCGAGACGCTGGCCGCCGACATCCCGCTGGCGATCGACCACTTCCGCTACTTCGCCGGTGCGATCCGGGCCCAGGAGGGCTCGCTCGGCGAGATCGACGACGACACCGTGGCCTACCACTTCCACGAGCCGCTGGGCGTGGTCGGGCAGATCATCCCGTGGAACTTCCCGATCCTCATGGCGGTCTGGAAGCTCGCCCCGGCGCTGGCCGCCGGCAACGCGGTGGTGCTCAAGCCGGCCGAGCAGACGCCCGCCTCGATCCACCACCTGCTGTCGCTGGTCGGCGACCTGCTGCCGCCGGGCGTGCTCAACGTGGTCAACGGCTTCGGCGTCGAGGCCGGCAAGCCGCTGGCGTCCTCACCCCGGGTGGCCAAGGTGGCGTTCACCGGCGAGACCACCACCGGGCGGCTGATCATGCAGTACGCCAGCGAGAACATCAAACCGGTCACGCTCGAGCTGGGCGGCAAGAGCCCGAACATCTTCTTCGACGACGTCAGCGCCGCCTCCGACGACTTCCGGGACAAGGCGCTCGAAGGCTTCACCATGTTCGCCCTCAACCAGGGCGAGGTGTGCACCTGCCCGTCCCGGGCGCTGATCCAGCAGGGCCACTACGCCGACTTCCTCGCCGCCGCCGTGGACCGGACCCGTCAGATCCGGCAGGGGCACCCGCTGGACACCGACACGATGATCGGCGCGCAGGCGTCCAACGACCAGTTGGAGAAGATCCTGTCCTACCTGGACATCGGGCGGCAGGAGGGCGCGAAGGTGCTCACCGGCGGCGAGCGGGCCGACCTGGGTGGCGAACTGTCCGGCGGCTACTACGTGCAGCCGACCATCTTCGAGGGCGACAACTCGATGCGGATCTTCCAGGAGGAGATCTTCGGCCCGGTGGTGTCGGTGACCTCCTTCGCCGACCTGGACGACGCCGTGAAGATCGCCAATGACACGCTCTACGGGCTCGGGGCCGGCGTCTGGACCCGGGACATGACCACCGCGTACCGGGCCGGACGGGCGATCCAGGCCGGCCGGGTATGGACCAACTGCTACCACGCCTACCCGGCGCACGCCGCGTTCGGCGGCTACAAGCAGTCCGGCATCGGCCGGGAGAACCACAAGATGATGCTGGAGCACTACCAGCAGACCAAGAACCTGCTGGTCAGCTACTCGCCCCAGAAGCTGGGCTTCTTCTGATGGGTGACCCGGTGACCCTGACCCCCGCGGCGGCCGACCTGATCCGGTCGCTGCGGGGGCAGCACGGTCCGCTGATGTTCCACCAGTCCGGCGGCTGCTGCGACGGCAGCGCCCCGATGTGCTACCCGGCCGGCGAGTTCCGCACCGGCGGCTCGGACGTGCTGCTCGCCGCGCTCGCCGTCGACGGCGTGCCCGAGCCGGTGGAGTTCTGGATGTCGCGGGCCCAGTGGGACCTGTGGCAGCACACCCGGCTCACTGTCGACGTGGTGCCCGGCCGGGGCAGCGGATTCTCGCTGGAGGCGCCGGAGGGGGTCCGCTTCCTCATCCGCTCCCACCTGGCCGGCTGATCTGTCCGAGATCTTGCAGCTCGCGGGCATCGCGGCGGTGGGATGCTGACGCCGTCCACATCGGAGCAGCATCCCGCCACCGCCCGACAGGAGCCCGCCCATGCCCTCGGCCCGACACGCCCTGCTCGCCGCCGGCCTCACCACGGCCGCCACCGTCGCCACGCTCGGGCTCGCGCCGGGCGCCGCGGTCGCCGCGCCCACCTCCACTCCCACCATCTCGGTCGACTGGTTCGGCACCACCGAGCCACACGCCCACACCGCCACCGTCCGGGGTCGGTTCGCCTGCGGCGCCGAGCGCGGTCTGGCCTACATCGAGGTGCACCTCAGCCAGCGGGCGCGGCGCACGTCGGTCACCGGCTTCGGGTTCGGCGTGATCGGCGCGTGCACCGAGGGCCGCACCGCCGGCACCTGGACCGCCACGATCCCCGCCGACCAGGGCAGATTCCGCCCCGGCCCCGCGACGACGATCGCACGCCTGGTCGTCGAGCCCAACTCCCTCACCGAAACCACCGAACGCGTACGCCTGCGCCCCCGCTGCGCCCGCCCCTGACCGGTCGACGGCCTCCGTCAGGCGATCTGCCGGAGGTCGTCGCCGTAGTCGAAGATGATCCGCAGCCGGGCGCCGAGGGCGTTGGCGTACCGGCTCAGCGTGGCCACCTCGTTGACGTCGAGGTCGCCGTTCTCGATCTGGCTGACCCGGCCCGGCGTGACCCCCATGATCTCGGCTACCTGCCGCTGGGTGAGCCCCAGTCGCTTGCGCTCCTCGGCCAGATGGAACGCGCTCACCCACGCGTCGGTCCGGGCACGCTCCGCCTCGTACGCCTCGTCGTCACCGCCGAGTTCGGCGCGGACCTCGTCCCAGTGATAGAACTCCGTCACGACTCCCCCCTTCGCTCGCGCTCGCTGTCGAGCCAAGCCTTGTAGGCAACCTCCGCCGCCGGAATGTGCTGCCGGTACCAGCGGGTCCAGTTGCCCGCCTTGTTGCCGGCGACCAGGAGCACCGCCTGCGACCAGGGATCGAAGACGAACAGCACCCGGATAGCCACGTCCCGGCCGGAGCGAGGCCGCAGCTCCTTCAGATTGCGGAGACTGCTTCCACGCAGCGTGTCCACGAGCGGGCGACCCAGCCCTGGCCCGACCTCGGCCAGCTTGTCCACCGCCACCCGGACGCTCTCGTAGGACGCAGGGTCGTGGTCCCGCAGGTCGCGCAGCCATTGCCGGACCTCTCCGGTGACCCGGACCGACCAGCGCTTCCCGTCCGCACCCACGCCCCGACTATAGCCGGAGCTAAACATGCCGGGCTACCAGTCAGCGGTCGTCCAGGAGCGGCAGGGTGGGGTTCCACGAGGTTCCACCGGCGGCGTCGCGGCGGCGGCGGGCTATTGCGGAGAGCGCCTCCAGGACCACGCGGTTGCCCAGGTAGGCGGTGATGTCGGCGTGGTCGTACGGCGGGGCGACCTCGACCACGTCCAGGCCGACCACGGGCAGCTCGTAGCAGACCCGGCGGACCGCGTCGAGCAACTGCCGGGAGGTGAACCCGCCCGGCTCGGGCGTGCCGGTGCCGGGGGCCATGCCGGGGTCGACCACGTCCACGTCGACGGAGAGGAAGACGCCCTCGCACTCGTCGGTCGCGATGCCGAACGCCTCGGTGAGGCAGGTGTCCAGGCCCCGGGCCACGACCTCGGTCATCTCGTACGAGCGCATCCGCTGCTCGGCCATCCACGCCAGCGTCTCCGGACCCGGCCAGTAGCCGCGCAGGCCGATCTGGAGGAAGCGGTCGCCGCGTACCGCGCCGGACTCGATGAGCCGGCGCATCGGCTGGCCGTGGCCGTGCAGGGACCCGAACTCGACGTCGCCGGTGTCGGCGTGCGCGTCGAAGTGCACCAGCGACACCCGGCCCAGCCCGTGGTGCCGGGCCACCCCGGTGGCGTCCGGCAACGCGATCGAGTGGTCGCCGCCGAGCACCACCGGGATCGCCCCGGCGGCGGCGACCGCGTGCACGGCGGTCTCCAGCGCGGCCAGCGAACGTTCGATGTCGCCGCCGAACATCTCCACGTCACCGGCGTCGTAGACGCACAGGTCCTGCAGCGCGTCCACGCGCAGCGCCAGCGACGGCCGGGAGCCGTCGTGCGGCAGGTAGCAGGCCTGCCGGATCGCGGACGGGCCGAAGCGGGTGCCCGGCCGGTGCGAGGTGCCGCCGTCGAACGGCGCGCCGATGACGACCACGTCGGCGTCGGCGTAGGTGACCGGCTCCTCGACGGTGCACGGCGGCACGCCGAGGAACGTCACGTCGGGGCCGTACATCGGGCCGTAGCGGGTCATCGCTCCTCCATCCCCCACGGTGAACCGTAGTCGGTGAGCAGGTCGAGGAAGGGCCGTGGTGGCAACGCCTCGGGCCCGAGCACGCCCGCGCCGGACCAGGCGCCGGTGGCCAGCAGCTCCAGCGCGACGACCGGGTTCACCGCGGTCTGCCAGACCACCGCCTGGTGCCCGTACTCGGCCATCGACCACTCGTTGTCGACCACGTGGTAGAGGTAGACCCGCCGGGGCCGGCCGTCCGGCCCGGTGCCGGTGACGTACGTGCCGGCGCACGTCTTCCCGCTCATCCGGTCGCCGAGCGTGGCCGGGTCGGGCAGCGCGGCGGCCACCAGGTCGCGCGGTGACACGTCGACCCCGCGCACGCGCACCGGTTCGGTCGCGTCCAGCCCGAGTTTGTGCAGCGTCCGCAGCACCTCGATGAACTCGGCGCCGAGACCGTACTTGAAGGTGACCCGCTTCGCCGGCACCCAGCGCGGGATGAGCAGCACCTCCTCGTGTTCCACGTTGACGCACTCGACCGGGCCGATGCCGGCCGGGAAGTCGAAGACCTCCGGTTCGCTGAACGGCTCGGTGGTGAACCAGCCGCGCCCGGCCTCCCAGATCACCGGCGGGTTGAGGCACTCCTCGATGGTGGTCCAGATGGAGAACGAGGGAGCGAACTCGTAGCCGGCGACGGTGAGGTTCGCGCCGTCGCGTACCCCGATCTCGTCGATCTCGGTGAACAGCTCGTCGGCGGCGTGGCGGGCGAAGACGTCGGACAGGCCCGGTTCGACGCCGACGCCGCACAGCGCCAGCCGGCCGGCGGCGGCCCACCGGTCCGCGACGGCGAACTGCTCGTCGCCGAGCTTGACCCCGGTTTCCGCGTAGGGGCGCTCGGGGTGCGGCCGGGACAGCGACATCGCCATGTCGAGGTAGTCGGCCCCGGCCGCGAACGCGCCGTCGAAGATCGGCATGACGAAGCGCGGGTCGACCGCGTTGAACACGTGGGTGATCCGGTGTTCCCGGCAGAGCGCGGCGACCGCGTCGGCGGACGACGCGTCGACGGTGGCGGCGACGAACCGGTCGCCGTGGCCGGCGACCGCCCGGGCGGCGCGCGCCGGGTCGTGGTCGGCGACCACCATGGTCTCGAAGAAGGAACGGCGGGCGGCGATGGATACGGCGGCGGAGCCGACGCCACCGGCGCCGACGAGAAGGATACGCATCAGGAGTCGAACCCCAGTCCAAAGCGGTCGAGAGTACGGAGCCAGAGGTTGCGCCGCCCGTCCCGCGCGTCGGCGCGGGCGAGCGACCAGCGGGTGAGGTTGATGCCGGCGGCCCGGATCGGCTCCGGCGGGAACGGCAGCGGTTTGCGGCGCACCAGGTCGAGCCGGGTCAGCGGGGTGTCCGCGCCGGCGAGCAGGTCGAGGGTGACGCGCGCGCCGAAGCGGGTGGCGCCGACGCCCAGCCCGGTGTAACCGGCGGCGTACGCCAGCCGCCCCTCGTGGGCGGTGCCGAAGAACGCGCAGAACCGGGTGCAGGTGTCGATCACGCCGCCCCAGCGGTGGCTGAAGCGCAGCCCGTCGAGTTGGGGGAAGGTCGCGAAGAAGTGCGACGCGAGCGTGGTGAAGGTGGCCTCGCGCCGCTCCAGCGCGGGGGCCACCCGGTTGCCGTAGTGGTAGACCGCGTCGTAGCCGCCGAACAGGATCCGGCCGTCGGCGGTGAGCCGGTAGTAGTGGAACTGGTTGCCGGTGTCCGCCAGCCCCTGCCGGTGGCGCCAGCCGATCGCGTCCCGCTGGGCCGGGCTCAACGGCTCGGTCATCAGCGCGTAGTCGTAGACCGGCACGGTCCAGGCGCGCAGCCGGCGCAGTAGCGGCGGGAACGCGTTGGTGGCCAGGGCCACCCGCCGGGCCCGTACCGTGCCGGGCGCGGCGTCCGCGCCGCCGGCCGTGGTGGCGCGCAGCGCGGCCCCGTCGGTGGCCAGGCCGGTGACCCGGGTGTGCTCGTGGATCCGGACACCCAGGCCGAGCGCGGCGCGGCGCAGCTCCCAGGCGAGCTTCGCCGGGTCGAGCAGCGCCGTCCGGTCCCGGTCCCACATCCCACCGAGGTACGTCGGCGAGGCCACCTCGGCACGGACCTCGTCGCGGTCGAGCAGCCGCACGTCGTGGCCGTACCGGCGGCCCAGCTCGGCGTCGGCGGCGAGCCCGTCGAGCTGGTACGGCTCGACCGCCACCGCCAGTTCGCCGGTCCGTTCGAGGTCGCAGTCGATGTCGTACCTCGCCACGGTGGCGGCGATGGCGTCCAGGTTCTCCCGGCCGAGCCGTTCCAGCTCGCCGATCTCGCCGGGGAACCGCTCGATGCCGTTGGCCAGCCCGTGGGTCAGCGACGCGGCGCAGAAGCCGCCGTTGCGCCCGGACGCCGCCCAGCCGCAGGTGCCGGCGTCGACGAGCAGCACGTCGCGGTCCGGATCGGCCTCCTTGGCCAGCAGCGCGGTCCACAGCCCGGCGTACCCGCCGCCGACCACGAGCAGGTCGGCGGCGTGCGCGCCGGTCAGCGGCGGCAACGGGTCGGGGCGTTCCGGGCGGTCCAGCCAGTACGGGACGGGCGCGGCGTCGGCCAGCGCCCGGCCGGTATGCGGGAGCGTCATGGCTTCCCCGCCGGGGTGGCGATCACCGCGAGGGCGGCCCGTCGGGACCGTCGGCCGCGCAGCGAGCTGGCCCCTACCAGCAGCAGCGCTATCCCGAACATGGCCGTGCCGATGACGTTGACCTGCGGCGGGATGCCCCGCTGGGCGGCGCCCCAGACGTACATCGGGAACGTGACGGTGGTGCCGGCGTTGAAGTTGGTGATGATGAAGTCGTCGAAGCTGAGCGAGAAGGCGAGCAGCGCGGCGGCCACGATGCCGGGTAGCACGAGCGGGAGCGTGATCCGGCGGAACGTCTGCCACTCGCTGGCGTAGAGGTCCATGGCGGCCTCCTCCAACCGCCGGTCCATGCCGGCGAGCCGGGCCTTCACGGTGACCACCACGAACGACACGCAGAACATCACGTGCGCGATGACGATGGTCCAGAAGCCCTGCGGCACCCCGGCGGCGACGAAGAGGGCGAGCAGCGAAGTGCCCATCACCAGTTCCGGGGTGGCCATCGGCAGGAAGATCAGCCCGTTGATACCGGACCGCCCGCGGAAGCCGTGCCGCACCAGGGCGAACGCCATCAGCGTGCCGAGCACGGTGGAGACGACGGTGGCGATCAGGCCGATCTCCATGCTGCGCACCACCGCGTCGCACATGTCGGCGGTGGCGCAGGGGCGGGCCCAGTTGTCCAGCGTGAACTCGTTGAAGTCGTAGGAGAGCCGGCTGGACGGCCGGTTGAAGGAAAGTCCGGCCACCACCGCGATCGGCAGGGTGAGGTAGCCGAGGACGAGCAGGGCCACGCCCATCACCCACCGGTCGGCGAGCCAGCGCCTGAGTCTCATCAGAGCACCTCCTCCGTGCCGGCCTTGCGCAGGTAGACGAAGACGATGGCCAGGATCGCGGCCATCAGCAGGAAGGACAGCGCCGCGCCCTGCGGGTAGTCCAGCCGGACCAGGAACGCCGAGTCGATGACGTTGCCGATCATGTACTCGTTCGGCGTGCCGAGCAGCTCCGCGTTGATGTAGTCGCCGGTGGCCGGGATGAAGAAGAGCAGCGTGCCCGCGATCAGGCCGGGCATCGACAGCGGCAGGGTGACCCTGCCGAACGCGCGCAGCGGGCTCGCGTACAGGTCGCTGGCCGCCTCCAGCAGCCGGGGATCGAGCCGCTCCAGGCTCGCGTACAGCGGCAGCACCAGGAACGGCAGGAAGTTGTACGTCAGGCCGAGCACCACGGCGATCGGCGTGGCGAGCAGCCGGCCGTCCGGGCCGAGCAGGTGCACGTCGCGCAGCAGCCCGACCAGCGCGCCGTTGTCCGACAGGATGGTCTTCCAGGCCAGCGTGCGCACCAGGAAGCTGGTGAACATCGGCGCGACCACGGCGACCAGCAGCAGGTTCTTCCACCGGCCGGCCTTCTGCGCGATCGCGTACGCCAGCGGGTAGCCCATCAGCAGCGCCAGCACCAGCGCGATCGCGGAGTAGAGGAACGAGCGCAGGAACTGCGGCCAGTACGCCTGCAACGCGTCCGGATAGTTGCCGACCGCCCAGGTCATCGCGTAGCCGGTGGAGAGCGAGCCGGCCGGGTCGTAGAGGCTGGCGGCGGCGAGCTGGAGCAGCGGCAGCGCGAAGAAGACCAGCAGCCAGGCCGCGCCGGGCAGCAGCAACAGGTACGGCAGCAGCCGGGCGCGCCCGCGCCGCACCGGCGGTGGCGCCGGTTTCCCGCCGGCGGTCGGTACGTGGGCCAGCGCGGTCATGAGAGCGCACCGACCGGTGGCTCGTCGAGCAGCGGCGCGGTCTGGTCGTCCTCGCCGCCCGCCCGGGGCAGCAGGAACGCGTGCCGGGGGTCCCAGTGCGCGGTCACCGGCGTGCCGACGGCCAGCCGCCCGCCCAGCCCGCTGTTGGCGGCGAACGCGGACAGCTCGCTGCCCCACGCGGTGCGCACCAGGTACTGGGTGCTCACCCCGACGTAGGAGGCGTCGGTGACCACGCCGCCGACGTGCTGGTGCCCGGCGGGCACGTCGTCGGGGCCGCCGGCCAGGTGCAGCTTCTCCGGCCGTACGCCGAGGAAGGTCGGCCCGTCGACGACCCGGGCCCGGTCGGCGGGCACGGAGAAGCGCGCGCCGTGCGCGGTGACCAGCACATCGTCCCCGGCGTGGCCGCCGGCCTCACCGGCGAGCAGGTTGGACTGGCCGAGGAAGTTGGCCACGAACGCGGTGGCCGGGTACTCGTAGATGTCGGCCGGGGCGCCGAGCTGCTCGATGCGGCCGGCGTTCATCACCGCGACCGTGTCGGCCATGGTCATGGCCTCCTCCTGGTCGTGGGTGACGTGCACGAACGTGATGCCGACCTCGGTCTGGATCCGCTTCAGCTCGATCTGCATCTGCCGGCGCAGCTTCAGGTCGAGCGCGCCGAGCGGCTCGTCGAGCAGCAGCACCTGCGGGTGGTTGATGAGCGCCCGGGCCAGCGCGACGCGCTGCTGCTGGCCGCCGGAGAGCTGGGCCGGCCGGCGCCGGCCGTACCCCTGGAGCTGGACCAGCGCGAGCATCCGCTCGACCTGGTCGCCCACCGTGCGGATGCCCCGGCGGCGCAGCCCGAACGCGACGTTCTCGTGGATGTCCAGGTGCGGGAAGAGCGCGTAGCTCTGGAAGACCGTGTTGACCGGCCGCCGGTACGGCCGCAGCCCGGTGATGTCCCGGTCGCCGAGCAGCACCTGCCCGCTGGTCGGCGCCTCCAGCCCGGCGATCATCCGCAGCGTGGTGGTCTTGCCGCAGCCGGACGCGCCGAGCAGGGCGAAGAACGAGCCCTGCGGGACGGTCAGGCTGAGGTCGTCGACGGCGGTGAAGACACCGAACCGCTTGGTCAGGTCGGCCAGTCGCAGATCGCCGGCCGGGGTTTCCTGCGCCATCTGCCTCACGCCCCGATGACCTGCTGGAACTTGGTCTCGTACTCCTTCTCACGCTGCTCGTCGAGGGCCATGAAGACCTTCGACTTCGCCAGCATCGCGTCGTCCGGGAAGATGAGCGGATTCTTGGCCAGGTCCGGGTCGATCTTCTCCATCTCGGCCTGCGCGCCCTGCACCGGGCAGATGTAGTTGACGTAGGCGGCCAGCTTCGCCGCCACCGCCGGGTCGTAGTAGTGGTTCATCAGCGCCTCGGCGTTGGCCTTGTGGCTGGCCTTGTTGGGCACCAGCATGTTGTCCGACCAGAGCATCACGCCGGACTCGGGCACCACGAACTTGATCTTCTCGTCCTCGAAGCCGAGCTGGATCACGTCGCCGGACCAGCCGATGCAGGCGGCGATGTCGCCCTTGGCCAGGTCGGGGGCGTAGTCGTTGCCGGTGAAGCGCCGGATCTGTTTGCTGTCCACGGCCTTCTTCAGCTTGGTCAGCGCGTCGTCGAACTGGGCCGGGGTGAAGTTGGCCGGGTCGTGGCCGCCGGCCTGGAGCAGCAGGCCCATGGTGTCGCGCATCTCCGACAGCGCGGTCACCTTGCCCTTGAGGTCGGGGCGGGTGAGCAGCTCGTCGACGGTGCGGATCTCCTTGGTGACCTTGGCGTTGTAGGCCAGGCCGGCCAGCCCGGACTGCCACGGGATCGCCAGCTGGGTGTCCTTGTCGAACGACCGGCCGCGCAGTGACGGCAGCAGGTTCGCCTCGACGTTGGGGATCTTGGCCTTGTCCAGCTTCTGGATCCAGCCGAGCCGGATCATCCGGGCGGCCATCCAGTCGGTGAGCACCATGATGTCCCGGCCGGTGCTCTGGCAGCCGGCCAACTGGTTCTGCACCTTGCCGAAGAACTCGTTGTTGTCGTTGACGTCCTCGGTGTAGGTCACCTGGATGCCGGAGGCGGCCACGAACGCGTCCAGGGTGGGCCGCTTCGACTCGTCCTTCTCGTCGGTGTCCATGTACTGCGGCCAGTTCGAGAAGGCGAGCTTCTTCTCGGTGGCGGAAACGTCGTCGCTCTGGCAACCGGCTTCGGTCTGCTGGGCGCCCTTGGTGCCGCAGCCCGCGAGGGTGCCCGCGGTGGCGAGCAGGGCGGCCGAGCCGAGGGTCCCGGTGAGCAGACCACGCCGGGTGAGCGTCCGGAGGGGACTACGCATGTGACGACTCCTTGGGGGGCATCGTCGGCGGCGGGACGGGGGTTGGCTCGCCGGCGGAGGGGTCAGTGGCGATGGAGGCCTGATCCTGACATGAGAACCCCTCCCTTACAAGGGATTCCGTTGCCGGAATAGCCATGCACCACGAAATACGCCAGACTGCGCTGGAGCACTACGCTCAGCACGGAGATTCGGACATGGGGAGCGGCGATGGCCAACCGGCACCTGGAGAACGGCAACGGCAACCGTCGCGTGACGGTGCGTGACGGCGCCAGCCACGCTCTGCTCGACGACGTGGCGAAGCAGATCATCGAACAGCTCCAGGAGGACGGGCGACGCCCGTACGCGAGCATCGGCAAGGCGGTCGGCCTCTCCGAGGCGGCGGTACGCCAGCGGGTGCAGCGGCTGCTCGACGCCGGCGTCATGCAGATCGTCGCGGTGACCGATCCGCTCCAGCTCGGCTTCCCGCGCCAGGCCATGATCGGGCTGCGCACCGACGGCGACCTGGAGACGGTCGCCGACCGGCTGGCCGAGTTCGAGGAGATCGACTACGTGGTGATCACCGCCGGCTCGTTCGACCTGCTGGCCGAGGTGGTCTGCCGCAACGACGCGCACCTGCTGGAGATCCTGCAGAAGCTGCGCGGGGTGGCCGGGGTGGTCTCCACCGAGGCGTTCGTCTACCTGAAGCTGCGCAAGCAGACCTACAGCTGGGGCACCGCCTGACCCGGTGAAGCCAGGCCGCGTGGTCCCTGCTGTCGCGCGGCAGCGCCCCGGGAAGACGCCGCAGCTGTCTGGTCCGCACCGACCGAAGTCCCCCGCCTTTCGAGCTGATATCACCAACGACTCAGCTCGAAAGGCGCCCGACCCGCTACCGGGCCCGCCCGGGGCAGCCGCGAAATCCGTCGCCTACGTGCGCCCAGGTCGCTGAATCCGTTGCGCCCGTCCGTCGACAGTTGCGTTATCAGCAATGACTGTGGGATAACCGTGGGCAGAGCGGCCGGTGTCACCCCTGACCGGCCCGAGACCCGATGGGGCTGACATGGCCAACGCCACCGACCACCTCTGGATGCACTTCACCCGGATGGCCAGCTACTCCGCCGGCGAGGTCCCGACCATCGTGCGCGGCGAGGGCGCCTACGTCTGGGACGCGCAGGGCCGCCGCTACCTGGACGGGCTCGCCGGGCTCTTCGTCGTCAACGCCGGCCACGGCCGGACCGAACTGGCCGAGGCCGCCGCCAAGCAGGCCGGCGAGCTGGCCTACTTCCCGCTCTGGTCGTACGCCCACCCGACCGCGGTCGAGCTGGCCGAGAAGATCGCCACGCTGACCCCGGGTGACCTGAACCGGGTCTTCTTCACCACCGGCGGCTCGGAGGCCGTCGAGGCGGCCTGGAAGCTGGCCCGGGCCTACTTCAAGCGCACCGGCAGGCCGAACAAGCACAAGGTGGTCAGCCGTTACATCGCCTATCACGGCACCTCGATGGGCGCGCTGTCGATCACCGGCCTGCCCGGCATCAAGAGCGACTTCGAGCCGCTGGTGCCCGGCGGCATCAAGGTGCCGAACACCAACTTCTACCGGGCGCCGGAGCACGGCGACGACGCCGAGGCGTTCGGCCGCTGGGCCGCCGAAGAGATCGGCCGGGCGATCGAGCGGGAGGGGCCGGACACGGTCGCCGCGGTCTTCCTGGAGCCGGTGCAGAACTCCGGCGGCTGCTTCCCGCCGCCGCCCGGCTACTTCGAGCGGGTGCGCGAGATCTGCGACGCGTACGACGTGCTGCTGGTCAGCGACGAGGTGATCTGCTCCTGGGGCCGGCTCGGCGAGTACTTCGGCGCCACCCGGTACGGCTACCAGCCGGACATCATCACCACGGCCAAGGGCATCACCTCCGGCTACGCCCCGCTCGGCGCGATGATCGCCAGCGACCGGCTGATGGAGCCGTTCCTCACCGAGACCGGCATGTTCGCCCACGGCGTGACGTTCGGCGGCCACCCGGTCTCCTGCGCGGTGGCCCTGGCCAACCTGGAGGTGTTCGCCCGGGAGGACCTGGTCGGGCACGTCCGGGCCAACGAGGACGCGTTCCGGTCCACCCTGGAGAAGCTGCACGACCTGCCGATCGTGGGTGACGTGCGGGGGGACGGCTACTTCTACGGCATCGAACTGGTCAAGGACAAGACGACCCGGGAGACGTTCGACGAGGCCGAGTCCGAGCGGCTGCTGCGCGGTTTCCTCTCCACCGCGCTGTTCGACGCCGGGCTCTACTGCCGGGCCGACGACCGGGGCGACCCGGTGGTGCAGCTCGCCCCGCCGCTGATCGCCGAGCAGCAGCAGTTCGACGAGATCGAGCAGATCCTGCGCGCGGTGCTGACCGAGGCGTGGTCGCGGCTGTAGACCGTGGGCTACCAGGACCTGTCGTACTGGCTGTCCAGCCTGGACGAGCCGCTGACGCCGCGAGCCGGGTTGCCCGGCGACACGGACGCCGACGTGGCGATCGTGGGCGCCGGGTACACCGGGCTGTGGACGGCCTTCTACCTGGCCGAGGCCGACCCGACGCTGCGGATCGTGGTGCTGGAGCGGGAGATCGCCGGGTACGGCGCCTCCGGCCGCAACGGCGGCTGGTGCTCGGCGCTCTTCCCCACCTCACTGCCGGCGCTGGCCCGCCGGCACGGGCGGGACCGGGCGCTCGCCATGCAGCGGGCCATGCACGACACGGTCCGCGAGGTGGGCCGGGTGGTGGCCGCCGAGGGCGTCGACTGCGACTGGCGGGCCGGCGGCACGGTGGTGCTGGCCCGCACCGGGCCGCAACTCGACCGGGCCCGGGCCGCGGTGGCCGAGGCCCACGCGTACGGGCTGACCGACGACGACCTGGTGCTGCTCGACGCCGCCGAGGCCGCCGCCCGTTGCGCCGCCGACGGGGTACGCGGCGGCACGTACACCCCGCACTGCGCGGCCGTGCACCCGGCGAAGCTGGTCCGGGGGCTGGCCCGGGCGGTGGAGCGCCGCGGCGTACGCCTGCACGAGCGCACCCCGGTGACCGCGCTGCGGCCCGGGGCGGCGGTGACCCCGGCGGGCGTGGTGCGGGCGCCGGTGGTGGTCCGCGCGACCGAGGGCTTCACCCCGGCGCTGCCCGGGCACCGGCGGTCGGTCGCGCCGGTCTACTCGCTGATGGTGGCCACCCCGCCGCTGCCGGAGGAGACGTGGGCCCGGATCGGCCTGGCCGAGCGGGAGACGTTCTCCGACCACCGGCACGTCATCGTCTACGGCCAGCGCACCGCCGACGGGCGGCTCGCCTTCGGCGGCCGGGGCGCCCCCTACCACTACGGCTCCCGGGTACGCCCCGACTTCGACCGGGAGCCCCGGGTGTTCGCGGCGTTGCGCCGGGCGCTCGGTGAACTCTTCCCGGTGCTCGGGCCGGACGTGCCGGTGACGCACGCCTGGGGCGGTCCGCTCGGGGTGGCCCGGGACTGGGCCGCCTCGGTGGGGCTGGACCGCCGCACCGGGCTGGCCTGGGCCGGGGGCTACGTCGGCGACGGCGTCGGCACCAGCAACCTGGCCGGCCGTACGCTGGCCGACCTGATCACCGGCCGGGAGAGCGACCTGACCGCGCTGCCCTGGGTCGGGCACCGCTCCCCGCGTTGGGAGCCCGAGCCGCTGCGCTGGCTCGCGATGAACGCCGGCCTGAGAGTCATGTCGTCCGCCGACGAGACCGAACTCCGCACCCACCGCCCCGCCCGCCGGGCCGCCCTCTTCGCCCGCTTCCTCGGCCACTGACCCCGCCCTCGCGGCAGTCGGCGCCCAGGGGGCGGGTCAGTGGTTGGGCGGGATGACCCGGAGGTGGCCCCGGCGGCCCTGCTGGTGCGGGGGCTGGGGGGACGGCTGGTCGTCGGACGGAGGGCGGGGCGGGGCCGGGCGGGCGGCCTCACGGACCGCCTCGGCCAGCGCCACCAGGTCGTCCGTGGTGGGTGGCGGCGGCTCGAACTCACCCTCGTGCCGGACCACGTCCCAGCCACGCGGGGCGGTCAGGTTGCGGGCGTGCGGCTCACAGAGGTCGTACGTGTGCGGTTCGGCGAACGCCGCGAGCGGGCCCACCACCGCCGTCGACTCGTTGTAGACATAGGTCAATGTGGCGACCGCTTGCCGGGGGCAGCCGTTACGGGAGCAGCGCCGTGGTGACCTCACGGCGGCAGGGTATCCCCATTACCGGGTCCGGCGCACCGCTTCGCGTTACGACACGCCCGTCATGGTGATCACAATTCGTCCGATCGCCGCACCGGCACGCCGGCCGACCGCGCCACGGTGGTCCGGCCCGGTGGCCGGGCTACCCTGTGCCTCATGACCAGCCCGCAGAACCGCCGCCCCGGCTCCGGCCGGCGTACCCACCGCGACCGGCACGGTCGGGGGCTGCGCGGGCGTCTGGTGCCGGCCACCGTGCCGCTGGCCCGGACCAAGGCCGAGGTCTTCGACGACCTGGTGCTCGACACGGTGGAGACGCTCGAACGCCGGTTCGCCAAGGAGCTGGCCGGGGTGGAGTTCGCGGTCGAGGACGTCCCGCCGGATCTGAACGTCTACGACTCGGACGTGCTCGAGGACGGCGAGGTGCCGCTCGCCCGGCTGCTGCCGGGCCGGCCCGGCCGCCAGGAGGTGCCGCCCCGGATCGTGCTCTACCGGCGGCCGCTGGAGTTCCGCGCGATGGACCGGGAGGACCTCGCCGACCTCGTGCACGACGTGATCATCGAGCAGGTGGCGAACCTGCTCGGCGTCGACCCCGACGAACTGGCCTGACCGGCCGGACGCCGACCGCGCGGACCGGGCGGCCCCCACCGCCCCGGTCCGTACGCTCCTCAGGCGGCGACCCGCCGCTTGAGCTTGCGCCGCTCCCGTTCGGAGAGGCCGCCCCAGATCCCGAACCGCTCGTCGTGGCCGAGCGCGTACTCCAGACATTCCGTCTTCACTTCACACCGCGAGCAGATGCGCTTCGCCTCGCGGGTCGAGCCGCCCTTCTCGGGAAAGAACGCCTCCGGGTCGGTCTGCGAGCAGAGCGCCCGCTCCTGCCACTCCGGCGCGTTCCCGAGCAGGTCGGCCACCTCGAGCTGGCCGTCCATCGATTGCCTCCTTGTCGCGCACCGGCGTCATTCGCCGCTGCAACCCCCCACGCGAAAGGCGTGCCTGTCCGTACGGACCTGTTTTGTTGCGTTCCGTGCGAACAACCCCATTCAAATTACACGCGTGTAATGCGTGCGCCGTCAAGCCAAACTTGATAATGGAGTCGCCCTCCCGACACGACCGGGACGACCGCTGCGGCCGCCCGTAGCCTCGCAACCTGCCCTATCGATTCAGACCCCGGACGAGTAACGCCCTCCCCGGCGAGTTGCCCCAAGTTTTCTGCCGTGGCGCACCCTCGGGTGGGCCGGCCGGACGCCCCCGCCGGCCGTCGTTCCAAGATCAGAATTGGTGGGCCAAAGGGTAACGCGCCCGTCGCGGTACCGCCCGTCGAGTCGGTCAACGCCGACCGCGCCCCGTCCATCATGTGGACGGGGCGCGGGGGCCGGCGCGGCGGTCGGTCAGTCCGACCGGGGCGGTGAACTGCTCGGCCAGGCGAATTCGGTGATCGCTCCACCGGTGACGGAGATCGCGCCGGCGGGTGTGACATCGTCCCACCAGACGGTATAGGGACCGGCCTCCAGGTCCGGGTAGACGGCACTGTGGAAGACGCCGTCACGCACGTGCCGCTCCCGGACGGCGGAGTGGGTACGGGGTCCGTCCCGGTCCGCGCGGCTGATCTCGATCTCCCGCCCGTGCAGCTCCCGGCCGGTGTGGATGATCAGCGCGCCGGAGTCGCCGCCGAGGTCGAGCACGACCGTGCCGCTGAACGACGGTCCCATGTCGTGGTGCTGGTGTCCCATTCCCGCTCCCCTCAGGACTTCTTCGCCGGCGGGTTGTTGAACCCGTCGTACGGCGTGCCGAGGAACGGGAAGTCGCCGAGGAACGGCGCGGTCACGTCGCCCGCGTCCAGCCCCGGGGTGACCGCCGCCGCGGCGGCGTCCGGCTTGAACGTCCTGTCCACCAGCGGGACGGTGAGCCCGGCGATCGCCCGCAGCGCGATGGTCACCACGTCGTCGCCCACCCGGCGGCCGTTCGGGAAGCCGGCCAGGTCGCCGCCGAGCACGCCGAACCGGTCCGGCCTGCGGCTGGGCCGGATCGCCGTGTTCAGGCGCAGCATGTCGGCCTGCACGTCGCCGGTGGTGTTGGCGAAGCCGTCGATCAGCCCGGCCGGTACGCCGGTGAGCAGGATCGCCACCAGGTCGGCCCGCGGCTTCTTGGCCTTGTTCAGCGCGTCCAGGTTGGGGAAGACGCCCGGGTAGAGCGTCGGCAGCAGGGCGGCCAGCTCGGGGCGCTCGACGAAGCCGGCGAACCGCTTGTCCTCCGACGGCGGCAGCGTGTTCCACAGGTCCTTCTTGGACATCGGCACGATGACCTCGTTGAACAACGGGTTGCCGAGTCGTGACACCTGGGTGAAGGGGCCGGCGGCCGTGTCCGCGGCCACCCGCTCGCCCAGGACCCGGACCTGCTGGCGCGACGCGCTGGTCCAGACGCCGATGGTGGAGGCGCGGTCGGCGTAGCCGTACCGGCTGGCCCGGCGGCGCACCTTGCTCAGCGGCACCTGCACCGCGATGCTGTGCACGTTCAGCCGGTCCAGCGCGTTGACCGGCTCGCCCTCGGTCTTGAACAGCTTCTTCCCGGCCACGTGCAGCTGCTGGAACGGCCGCAGCGTGCCCAGGTCGAACACCGCGCCCAGGTCCACGAAGAACCCGTCGGCCCGCTGGCCGGCGAAGACCTTCTCCCCGGTGGACAGCTTGAACGTCGCCTGCTTCACCAGGTTCTGGTAGTTGGGCGTGGACAGCGGGCCCACGTTGCACGGCGGGCAGGGCAGCTTGTGCGCCAGCACGTGCTCACGCCCGTCCGCGATCCGGGTCAGCCGGTAGAACTGGCGCCGGTTCCAGTTCTTGCTCTCCAGCGACTCGATCGGCCCGGTGTTGTAGAGAAAACTGTTCTGGTTCGTGATCTCGGTGGTGAATTCGAAACGATAGGTGACGTCCGGATAACCGTCGCCGTCGTTGTCGACGTGAATCTCGTACCGGACGTCGTCGCCGAACTCGAAGAAGTTGGGGCCGCCGGAGGGAAGCTGCACCGGCACGTAGTTGGCGATCAACGTGACCGTGTCCGGCTGGCTGGGACTGACGAACGCGTAGAGATCGGAGCTGTCGGCGACCGGATCCTTGGCGATCTCCGGGGCCTCACGGTGAGAGGACATGGCGGACCACACCTTCGTCGGGTGAACGGAAGTCGGGACCGGCGGCGGGAGCCCGCGCCGGGAGGGGCGGGATCAGCGGCGGCCGGCGGCGCGCACCAGGCGGTCGGCCAGACCCCGGTCGCGCACCTGGACCCGGGTCGTACCGACGAAGACGTCCATCGCGCCGGTGGCGGCGTCGCGGAGATGGACCACGATCGGCTCGTCGCGCCGGCTCGCGGTCGGGGCGTTCTGCGCGGCGGACAGGCCCGGCACGGTGAGCGCGGCCGCGCCCAGGGTGGCGCTCGCGGCGGCGGTCAACGTCTGCCGCCGGGTCAGCCGCGGCCAGGGCCGCCGCTTGGGGGCGTCGGTGGTCTCGTCAGTGCTCATCGGCAACCTTTCCGGGCCGGCGCCGCGGCGCCGCGGGGGCCGGGCACCCGGACGCCGCCGGGTCCCCGGGCTGGGGGTCACCGGCGGCGGTCCTCGCCGCAACCGCCGCCGGCATCGACAGGTACGGCCGGCGGCGGGGAAAGGTTCGACGTCAGGCGCCGGTGTGACCGTACGCGGTCGTCCGCTTGCGGAACGGTCGCCCGGCGGTCGAGGCGATCGCCCGCAACTGCTCCTCGGTACGCGCCGAACCGTTGCCCGACCCGGCCATCCGGGAGATGGTCTCCTCCATCAGCGTGCCGCCGAGGTCGTTGCAGCCGCCCCGCAGCATCTCCACCGTGCCCGCGTCGCCGAGCTTCACCCAGGAGCACTGGATGTTGTCGATCCGGCCGTGCAGCAGCAGCCGGGCCATCGCGTGCACCGCCCGGTTCTCCCGCCAGGTCGGCCCCGGGCGGGCGATGCCGGCCAGGTAGATCGGCGCGTTGGTGTGCACGAACGGCAGCGCCACGAACTCGGTGAACCCGCCGGTGCGGTCCTGGACCCCGGCCAGCACCCGGAAGTGGGCCAGCCACTGGCCCGGGTGGTCGACGTGGCCGTACATCATCGTGGAGCTGGACCGGATGCCCAGCTCGTGGGCCGTGCTCACCACGTCGACCCAGGCGGCGGCCGGCAGCTTGCCCTTGGTGAGCACCCAGCGCACGTCGTCGTCGAGGATCTCGGCGGCGGTGCCCGGGATGGTGTCCAGCCCGGCCTCGCGCAGCATGCCGAGCCACTCCCGCACCGGCACGCCGGCCTTCGCCGCCGCGGTGACGATCTCCATCGGGGAGAACGCGTGCACGTGCATGCCCGGCACCCGCGCCTTGATCGCCCGGACGATGTCGGCGTAGCCGGTGACCGGCATCTTCGGGTCGATCCCGCCCTGGAGGCACACCTCGGTGGCGCCGGCCGCCCACGCCTCCTCCGCCCGGTCGGCCACCTGCTCCAGCGACAGCCGGAACGCGTCGGCGTCGCTCTCCCGCTGGGCGAAGGCGCAGAACCGGCAGCCCACGTAGCAGACGTTGGTGAAGTTGATGTTCCGGTTGACCACGTAGGTCACGTCGTCGCCGACCGCGTCCCGGCGCACGTCGTCGGCGATCCGGCACAACGCGTCCAGCGCCGCGCCGTCCGCGCCGAACAACGCCAGCGCCTTCGCCTCGTGCGCCGGGGCCAGCAGCGCGGCCGGGTCGTCAGCGGCCAGCCGCAGGCCCGCGCGCAGATCGGCGTCCGCACCGCCGGATCCGGGTACGCCGACCGGACGCGTGACCTTGTTCGCCACCTCGGACCAGTCGCCGTAGACGCTGTCGAAGTCGCCCCGCCGGTCCTCGGTGCGGCCGGTGACGTCGATCGTGACGTGCAGGTCGGTCCGGCCGCCGAAGACCTCCTCCGGCTCCTGCCAGGGCCGTCCCACCGGGCGCGCCGCCTCGACCGCGAGCCCGGTGGCCGGGTCGGCGAGCGCGGTGACGTGCGGCAGCAGGCGCGGGTCCAGCCACGGCGCGCCGGCCCGCACGTACTCCGGGTAGACGGTCAGCCGCTCGCGCAGCGTGAAACCCGCGCCCGCCGTGCGCCGGGCCAGCTCGTCCAGCTGCGGCCAGGGACGCTCCGGGTTGACGTGGTCGGGGGTGACCGGCGAGACGCCGCCCCAGTCGTCGATGCCGGCGCGCAGCAGCAGGTCGTACTCACCGGCGATGAGGTTCGGCGGGGCCTGGATCCGGGCCCGCGGGCCGAGCAGCACCCGGGCCACCGCCACGGTGGCCGCCAGGTCGTGCAGCTCGGCGTCCGGCATGCCGCGCATCGCGGTGTCCGGCTTGGCGCGGAAGTTCTGCACGATCACCTCCTGGAGGTGGCCGTACTCCCGCATCGCGCGGCGGATGGCGAACAACGCGTCCACCCGCTCGGCCCGGTTCTCGCCGATGCCGATCAGGATGCCGGTGGTGAACGGCACGCCGACCCGGCCGGCGTCGTCGAGCACCCGCAACCGCACCGCGGGCTCCTTGTCGGGCGAGCCGAAGTGCGGGCCGCCCGGCTCCGACCAGAGCCGGGTCGCGGTGGTCTCCAGCATCATGCCCATGCTGGGCGCGACCGGCTTGAGCCGCTGCAACTCCGACCAGGAGAGCACGCCCGGGTTGAGGTGCGGCAGCAGGCCGGTCTCCTCCAGCACCGCCACCGCGCAGGCGCGCAGATAGTCGAGGGTCGAGTCGTAGCCCCGCTCGTCCAGCCACCGCCGGGCCGCCGGCCAGCGCTCCTCCGGGCGGTCGCCGAGCGTGAACAGCGCCTCCTTGCAACCCTGCGCGGCGCCCTCGCGGGCGATCGCCAGCACCTCGTCGCGTTCCAGGTAGGCGGCGGGCAGTCGGTGCGGCACGGTGGCGAACGTGCAGTAGTGGCAGCGATCCCGGCAGAGCCGGGTCAGCGGGACGAAGACCTTCTTGGAGAAGGTCACCACCCCCGGTCGGCCGGCCTCGCGCAGGCCGGCGTCGCGGATGTCCCCGGCGACGCGGAGCAGTTCGTCCAGCGCCAGGCCGCGCGCGGTCAGCAGCGCCGCCGCCTCGTCCGCGTCCAACGCCCGGCCGGTGGCGGCGCGACCGAGCGCCCGCCGGACGCTCGCCTCGGTCGGGACGGGCTCACTGCGATCAACCATCGGCCCAGCCTATGCGGTGCCGCTCGCGGTTCACTCGAGTGTAAGGAGGGGCCCCCGCTCAACGCCTCCGGTAAAGGCGGGGGCCCCTCTTGACACCGGCCCGCCGCGCGGGCGGCGGCGTGTTCCGCCGCCGCCCGCGCGGCGTTCAGCGCGGCTGGTTCGGGTCCTCGCGGTCGAAACGCTGGGTGCGCTCGTCCCCGGCCGGGGACGCGGGCTGGCCCGGCTCGGCGGGCTGACGCGGGATCGCCTGCGTCGGGTCCGCCGACGGCGGCTGGCCGAACGGCGGGGCCGGCTGCGGGGCGCCGTACTGCGGCCCACCGAACGGCGGGCTCGACTGCGGGGCGGCCGGCGGCTGACCGAACGGCGGGCTCGACTGCGGGGCGTGCGGCGGGGCGGTGTTGAACGGCGGCGCCGACTGCGGCGGGCCGTACGGGCCGGCCTGCGGCCAACCGGGCTGCGGCGGGCCGCCCGCCTGCGGGTAGCCGGCCGGGGGCTGACCCGGCTGCGGCGGCACACCGGCCGGCGGGTAGCCGCCCGGCGCCGGGTAGCCGCCCGGCTGGCCGGGCTGCTGCGGCCAGCCCGGCTGGGCCTGGCCGTAGACACCGGGCTGCGGCTTGGGCTTCGGCACGTAATAGAGCCGGCGCCAGACCGTGAACACCACGTACGCGGCGACCGCGAAGACGGCGAGCCAGGCCACCCGGGTGAGCAGCCCGAGGAACGCGTCCAGCACCTCGCCGTCGGCGAGCCGGCCGACCAGCCAGATCAGGAACGTCAACGCGCCGAAGAAGGCGGCGACGCCGTACTCGACCAACGCCACCAGGGTGATCAGTTTCGCCTTCGGCAGCACCGGGCGGACGTGCGTGGCGAGCAGCACCGCCAGCACCGGCAGGACGGTCGACTCCAGCCCGACGAAGGCGAAGAACGTGCTTCCGGCCCGACCGCTGAACGTGCTGTAGTCGTCGACCGGCACCAGCAGGCGCAGCAGGCCGACGAAGAGCAGCACGGCGTTCGCGCCGAGCAGGACGAGCGCGGCCAGTTCGCGCAGTGGCTTGGTCAGCTGGCTGGCCTGCGCGGCGTCACCGGACGCGGGCTCGGCGGGGCTGGTCACGGACTCCCCCAGGGGACGAAAGCGGACAGTTGCCGACGTGAGCGTAGTCTCTCCCGCCACCCGGCGACCCACGGCGGCACGTGCGGAAGGATGGACGGCATGCGCATCGTGGTTCTGACCGGCGGCATCGGGGGCGCCCGTTTCCTGCTCGGCGTGCGGGCGTACGCCCGGGAGGTGGGCGCCGAGGTGACCGCCGTGGTCAACGTCGGCGACGATCTGCTGCTGCACGGGTTGAAGGTCTGCCCCGACCTGGACAGCGTGCTCTACACGCTCGGCGGCGGCGCCGACCGGGAGCGCGGCTGGGGCCGGGCGGGCGAGACCTGGACGATCAAGACGGAGCTGGCCGCGTACGGCGCGGAGCCCAGCTGGTTCGGCCTCGGCGACAAGGACGTCGCCACCCACCTGGTGCGCACCACCATGCTCAACGCCGGCTACCCGCTGTCGCAGGTCACCGAGGCGCTGTCGACCCGCTGGCAGCCCGGCGTACGCCTGCTGCCGGCGACCGACGACCGCCTGGAGACGCATGTGGTCGTGAGCGGGAGGAGTGAGCTTGCGAGCCCCGCACTCGCGAACAGTGCCGGCACTGCCGACGACGAGCAGGGCCGGCGGGCGGTCCACTTCCAGGAGTGGTGGGTGCGCTACCGGGCGGACGTACCCACGCACCGGTTCGTGTTCGTCGGCGCGGAGGCGGCGAAGCCCGCCCCCGGCGTGGTCGA
This sequence comes from Micromonospora sediminicola, assembly GCF_900089585.1. Lineage (NCBI taxonomy): Bacteria > Bacillati > Actinomycetota > Actinomycetes > Micromonosporales > Micromonosporaceae > Micromonospora > Micromonospora sediminicola. The sequence goes on from NZ_FLRH01000004.1 coordinate 1,498,521, forward strand.
GGCGCTCGCCGCCGCGGACGTGGTGTTGATCGCACCGAGCAACCCGGTGGTCAGCATCGCGCCGGTGCTGGCCGTGCCCGGCCTGCGGGAGGCGGTGGCCGGCGGGCCGGCCCCGGTGGTCGGGGTCTCCCCGGTCATCGGAGGCGCGCCGGTGCGCGGCATGGCCGACCGCTGCCTGGCCGTGCTCGGCGTCGAGTGCAGCGCGGCCGGGGTGGGCGGTCTCTACGGCGCCCGCTCCGACGGGGGTCTGTTGGACGGGTGGCTGGTCGCCCCGGAGGACGAGGGCACCACGGTGCCGGGCGTGACGGTCCGCTCGGCGCCGCTGCGGATGACCGACGAGGCGGCGACCGCCGCGATGGTGCGCGCCGCGCTGGAGTTGATGTGAGGCTGGAGATCCTGCCGGTGCCGGGCATCGGCCACGTGACCGAGGGCGACGACCTGGCCGCCCTGATCGCCGGCGCGGCGCCCTGGCTGCGCGACGGCGACGTGCTGGTGGTCACCAGCAAGATCGTGTCGAAGGCGGAGGGCCGGCTGGTCGACGTGCCGGCCGACGGCCCGGAACGGCTCGCCGCGCGCGACCGGGTGCTGGCCGGGGAGACCGCCCGGGTGGTCGCCACCCGGGGCGCGACCCGGATCGTGCAGACCCACCACGGGTTCGTGATGGCCTCCGCCGGCATCGACGCCTCCAACGTGGACAAGACCCGACTGGTGCTCCTGCCGGTGGACCCGGACGCCTCCGCCCGGGCGCTGCGGGCCGCGCTGCGCGACCGGCACGGTCTCGACGTGGCCGTCGTCGTCAGCGACACCATGGGCCGCCCGTGGCGCAACGGGCTCACCGACGTGGCGCTCGGGGTGGCCGGCATGCCGGCGATCCGAGACCACCGGGGCGAGGTCGACCCGTACGGCAACGAGCTCCAGCTCACCCAGATGGCCGTGGTCGACGAACTGGCGGCCGCCGGCGAGCTGATCAAGGGCAAGTGCGACCAGGTCCCGGTCGCCGTCGTCCGTGGCTACCTCACCGCGACCGACGACGACGACGAGGGCGCCCGGGCCCTGGTGCGGGACGCCTCGATGGACCTGTTCTCGCTCGGCACGGCCGAGGCGCGCGCGGACGGGCTGCGGGCGGCGGCCACGCTTCCCGACACGACCGGTGCCACCCCCGCCGACCCGGACGCGGTGGCGCGGGCGGTCGCCGCGGTGGCCGAGGTGGTCGCCCCCGGCACCGTCTTCACCCACGTCACCGACGACGAGGTACGCGCCGGGCTCGCCGCCACCGTGCGCGGCTGGCCCGCCTCGGCCACCGGCCTGGTGCTCGGCGCGGCGCCGACCCCGGTCGACCGGGCCGACCTGGTCCGGTTCGGCGCCGACCTGCAACGCCTGCGCACCGCGCTGGCCGCCGAGGGGATCGGGTCCGCCCTGCTGCCCCCGCCGGCCGGCAGCACGGCGAGCGCCACGTTGGCGCTCTGACCGGCGCCCCCGCGGGCCACGGCCCGGTCAGGACTCCAGGACGGCTCGGCCCAGCGGGGTCAACGTGTGCAGGACGGTGTTGCGGTCGCGGTGGCTGACCAGCAGCCCGGCGTTGCGCAGCACGGTGGTGTGCTGGCTGGCCGCGGCGGCGGAGATGTGCAGTCGGCGGGCCATCTCGCCGGTGGTGCAGCCCTCGTCGGCGGCCTGGAGCACCGAGGCGCGGGTGCGGCCGAGCAGGGCGGCCAGCGCCTCGCTCTGGCCGGCGCCACCGTCCCGCGCGGCGCCACCGCCGGGCATGAGGCCGCCGAGCCGGTCGACCGGGTAGACCAGCACCGGCGGCAGGGTCGGGTCGACCAGCGCCACGGGAGTGCGGGAGCAGAAGAACGACGGCACGAGCAGCAGGCCCCGGCCGTCCAGGTGCAGCTCCCGGGTGTCCGGGTAGTCGAGCACCTCGAGCACCCCGCCGCCCCAGCGCATGCTGGGTCGCAGGCTGGCCAGCAGCCCCTCGGCGCCGCCGTCGAGCATGGCCCGGGCGCGCCGGGCCCGGTCCGCCTCGACCGCGGCCTGCACCCGGGTCCAGTACGGGGTGACCGCCAGCGACTGATAGCGCGCCATCGCCTCGGTGAGGTGGTGCAGCATCTCCGGCTCGCCCCGGGCGAGCGCCGTCGCCGAGGGGGGTAGCGGGTTCTCGCCGGCGAGCAGGGTCAGGTCGCGGCGGAGCATGTCGGCCGGCGTGCCCCGGACGGCTTCCAGCCCGGCCTCGAAGCCGTCCCGGCTGGCGGACGGTGTGAGGAAGTCGGGAAAGTAGCCACGCGGCGGGTTGAGCGCGAGAAGCAGGCGGTAGCGCTCGGCGCCGGTGTCGGACCGCAGCCCGTGCGCCACGGTGCGTCGCCAGGTCGTCATCAGTGGGTCACGACCGCGACCCTGGAGCAGGTGCACACTGAGGACCAGCTCCCAGAGCGGGTCCGCGGCCGGGGCGACCCGGGTCCGCAGAATGTCCTCACTCGAGAAAATGATCTTCAACATGGAGCGCTCTCCTGGGCGGACGGCGGGGGCGCACGCCACCCCTGGCACTTTACCCGTCGGTACTAATCTCCATCTTTAAGCGTGACGTGAAAAACCTCGACGCGTGACGGGCCGGTTCGGCAGACTCGTCCTTGCCCGCCGACGCCGGGGCGCAGTGTCGACCCGGTCGCCGGCCGACGGGCGTGGCCGGACGGCACCACGAGGGTCTGCGGATCTGCTCCGCAGGGGTGCCGTCCGGCCCTCGCTCATCCGATCCAGAGCGCCACCCGGTGGTCCTCGTCGGTGACGAAGTACCAGCGTCCCGCCACCTCGGCCAGGCCCTCCACGTGGTGGAACGGCGCCAGCTCCGCCACCGGCTCGGCGGCCACCCGGGCGTCGGCACCGGCCGCGTGGCGGAACCGCACGTGCCGGGACGTCACGTCGCCGCCGTGCGGGTGGTCGTCCAACAGCACCGAGCCCTTGCCCAGCGCGTCGATCGACCCGATCACCGCCGCGTAGCCGCCGTCGTCGGTCGGCGTGATCGCGCGGAAGCCGGCCAACGCCCCGGCCGGCGTCACCCCGGTGAGCGCGTACGCGCCGAGCGCCCGCGGCCAGCGCGCCGCGTCGTCGAACATCTCCGCCACCCCGGCCAGCTCGACGTAGATCGGCTCACCGTCGGCGGTCACCGGGAAGCGCAGCCCGAGCAGCACGGTCCCGTCCGGCGTGAACGCCGCCGCCTCGACGTTGAGCGGGAGGTCGTCCTCGGTCAGCCGGGTCACCCAGCTCTTGGCCCGGGCGGTCCCCCGGGCCACCGTCTCCACGATGAACCGCTGCCGGACCCGCTCGCCCGGTGGCAGCGGGACCAGCGGGGCGGCGGCGAGCGCGTCGTTGACCGCCCGGTGCAGCCGGAAGCGGTTGCGCACCACGTGCACGGCAAGCGTTCCGGTCGCCGCGTCGTCCTCCCGGAAGCGGGCCACGAAGGCACGCCGGGGGCGCAGCGGCCCGCCCTTCGAGCCGAAGTGCGAGCCGAAGACGTAGACCCAGCCGTCGTGGTGGGCGAGCGCCTCGCCGTCCTCGGTGCGGCCGTTCTCCGGGCCCGCGTCGGCGGGCACGTGGTGCGCCACCCACTCGCCGTCGTCGCGTTCCAGCAGCAGGGCCAGGCAGTGCTCCACCGGCCCCTCGTCCAGCACGGTCCAGAAGCCGCGCCGCGCGCCGTGCGCCCGCAGCAACGCGGGCGAGCGCACCGGCAGCAGGTCGCTGGCCTCGTTGCCGGCCACCAGGAACTCGACGAGTCGCAGGGTCACCGGGCCAGGGTACGGAGGCGGCGCTCGTAGAGTGTCCGGGTGCCCGACACCGACCCCACCGACCTCACCGCGTACGACGAGCTGCACGCCGACGCCGTCGCGGCGTTGCGCCGCTGGACGGCGACCAGCCCGGCCGCCGCCGCGAACCGGGACCGGACCCTGGCGCTGCTGGCCGCCGGGCCGGTCGCGATGACGCGGACGCACCGGCCGGGGCACGTCACCGCCAGCGCGCTGGTCCTCGACCCGACCGGCGAGCGGGTGCTGCTCTGCCTGCACGGCAAGTTCCACAAGTGGGTGCAGCTGGGTGGACACTGCGAGCCCGGCGACCGGACGCTGGTCGGCGCGGCGCTGCGCGAGGCCACCGAGGAGTCCGGGATCGCCGGTCTGACCGTCGGCCCGGAGCCGATCGACGTGGACGTCCACGCGGTCGCGTGCCAGGGCGGGTCGCTGCACTACGACGTCCGGTTCGCGGTGTTCGCGCCGGCGGGTGCGACCGAACGGGTCAGCGCCGAGTCCGACGCGCTGGGCTGGTTCCCGCCGGACCGGCTGCCCACGCCGCTGGCCGGCGGGACCCGCCAGCTGGTGGCGCCGGCGCTGGCCGCGCTGGCCCGTCGCGCCGCCGGGTGACCCACGCCGGCGGCCGACGGACCCGCCGGATCAGACCAGGCTCTCCTCGCCGCGCTCCTTGAGCTGGTCGACGACCTTCTTCACGTCCTGCGCCCGGTCGCGGGGGCAGACCAGCAGCGCGTCCGGGGTGTCCACCACGATCAGGTCGTGCACCCCGACGGTGGCGACGAAACGGCCGGAGTGCGGCACCACCACGGTCCCGGTGGTGTCGTGCAGCAGCACACCCGGCTTGGCGTCGCCGCCGAGCACCACGTTGCCGTCGGCGTCACCGGGCAGCACCTCGCCCAGGGTGTGGAAGTCGCCGACGTCGTTCCACCCGAAGTCACCCGGTACGGTCGCCACCCGGCCGGCGGTCGCCGCGCCCTCCATCACCGCGTAGTCGACCGAGATCTTCGGCAGCGTCGGCCAGACCGTGCCGAGCACGTCGTCCTGCTCCGGGGTGCCCCAGGCCGCCGCGATGGCGGTGATCCCGGCGTGCAGCGCCGGCTGCTGGCGGGCCAGCTCGGCCAGGAAGACGTCCACCCGCCAGACGAACATGCTGGCGTTCCAGAGGTGCCGGCCGGACCGGACGTAGCCCTCGGCCACCTCGGCGGCCGGCTTCTCCTTGAACTCGCGCACCGGGCGCAGCGGCCCGTCGCCCAGCGGGTCGCCGGTCTCCAGGTAGCCGTAGCCGGTCTCCGGCCGGGTCGGGGTGATGCCCACCGTCATCAGCAACCCCTGCTCGGCCCCGCCGATCGCCTGCCGCACCACCTCGGCCAGGCGGGCCGGGTCGCCGATCAGGTGGTCGGCGGCGAACGAGCCCATCACCGCGTCCGGCGCCCGCTCGGCGATCACCGCCGCGGCCAGCGCGATGGCCGCGCAGGAGTCCCGCGGGGAGGGCTCGACCAGGATGTTCTCCTCCGGCACACCGGCCAGTTGCCGGGCCACCGCCGCTACGTGCGCGGCCCCGGTGACCACCAGCGTCCGCTCGGGTGTGGTCAACGGCGACAACCGGTCGACCGTGGCCTGCAACAGTGAGGCGGAGGTGCCGGTCAGCGGGTGGAGGAACTTGGGATGGCCGGCGCGGGACAGCGGCCACAACCTTGTGCCGCTGCCGCCCGCCGGGATGACGGCGTAGAACATCAGCACATCATGCCCGAAGCGGGCGAGCGCCAGGGTCGGTCGTCGACGACCCGCAGCGGACGCTCAGGAACGCGCCCGGCGCCAGGCGGCGATGTGCACCTCCGCGCTGGACTCCCAGGTGAACTCCTTGGCCCGGTCGAACCCGGCCTTGGCCAGGGAGAGCCGTCGCTGCTCGTCGTCGAGCAGGGCGCCCAGGTCGGTGGCGATCTGGTCCGGGTCCTCGCTGGTGTAGGCCACCGCGTCGCCGCCCACCTCGGGCAGGGAGAGCCGCGGCGTGGTGAGCACCGGGGCCGCGCACGCCATCGCCTCCAGGATCGGCAGCCCGAAACCCTCGCCGTAGGACGGGTAGGCGGCGACCAGCGCGCCGCCGAGGAAGCCGGGCAGGTCGGCGTAGCGCAGGTAGCCGGGGCGCAGCAGCCGCAGGTGCGACGGCACCTCGGCCACCGCGCGGTCGATGTCGTCGTCGTGCCCCTGGCCGCCGGCCACCACCAGCACGGGCGGGTTGGGTCGGTCGGCCACCGCCCGGGCCCAGCCCCGGATCAGGTTGGGCACGTTCTTGCGCGGCTCCTTGGCGCCGAGGAACGCGATGTAGCTGCTCTCGCCCAGCCCGAGCCGGGCCCGCACCCGGGCCTTCTCCTCGTCGCCCGGCGCGTGGAAGGCGGCCTGGTCGACGCCGTGGTAGGCCACGTCGATCCGGGTCGGGTCGGCGTCCAGCAGGCGGATCAGCTCGTCCCGGGTGGCCTTGCTCGGCACGATCACCCGGTTGGCCCGGCGCAGCGACGTCTTGATCGCGCTGCGGAAGAACGTCCGGCGCGACTTGTCGTAGTGCTCCGGCTCGGTGAAGAACGTCGCGTCGTGCACGGTGACCGTCACCGGACAGCCGGCCCGCAGCGGGCAGGTGTAGAACGGCGAGTGCAGGACCTCCGCGTTGACCTGCTGGGCCAACAGCGGCAGGCCGGTCTGCTCCCAGGCGAGCCGGGCCGGGCGGTGCGCCACGGCGGCCGGGGCGGGGATCACCTCGGCGCCGGGCAGCATCCGGGTGTAGCGCTCCAGGTCGGTGCGCAGGCTCACCACGGCCAGGTCGACGCCGGAACCGCAGACCCGGCCGAGCGCGCCGAGCAGGCCGTCGACGTACCTACCGACGCCGCCTCGGTCGGCGGGGACACTCGTGGCGTCGATGAGTACGCGGGGCGGGCGACCGGCGGTCACGGGGCGACTCCTCAGGTGGCGCGGTTGTGGGGAAGAACACTGTCGGCAAGCCTACGCCGGGCCGGGTGCCCGACGCTGACTGCGACCCGACGGTACGCCGACTTGTCGTTGTCATCGAGTACGCGCCGGGGGCGCGTATCGTTCGCGCCGATGGCCGACAACATTGCCCGGGTCTTCGCCGACGCGATCGCGCCCGACCCCGCCCGACCGTTGCTCACCTGGTATGACGACGCCACCGGCGAGCGCACCGAACTCTCCGGCGCGACGCTGGCGAACTGGGTGGCCAAGACGGCCAACCTGCTCGTCGACGAGGCCGGGGCCGCGCCCGGTGACCCGGTCGGCGTGTTGCTGCCGCCGCACTGGCAGACCGCCGCGGTGCTGCTCGGCTGCTGGTCGGCGAAGACGACGGTGGTCGACCGGCCGACCCCGGTGGACGTGCTGTTCACCGCCGTCGACCGGGTCGACGAGGCGGCCCGGTGGCCGGCCGGCGAGCGGTACGCCCTGGCGCTGGACCCGTTCGCGCTGCCGATGCGGCAGGTGCCGCCGGGCTGCGCCGACTTCGTCGGCGCGGTACGCGGACACGGCGACCACTTCACGCCGTACCCCTCGGGCGGCGAGGCGGACGCGGCGCTGCTGGCCCGCGCCCAGGCGCGCGCCGCGGAGCTGGGCCTGCGCGCCGGTGACCGCCTCCTGGTCGACGTGACCCGTCACCCCGACCCGGTCGACTGGCTGCTGGCCCCGCTGACCGCCGGCGCCTCCGTGGTCCCCTGCGCCCACCCCGACCCCACGCGCCACGCCCACCGCGCCACAACGGAAAAAACCACCCACACTCTCCCCTGACCCCACCCCACCCCCGCGATCTTGCACTTGCGGCCCCGGGTTCGGGGCATTCACCCCTTTCGTCGGGGCGGAAAGTGCAAGATCAGCGGGACGGGGGGCCGGAGGTCAGGCTGGGGTGGGGTGGTCGGAGCTGGCGCGGCGTTGGGCCAGGGTGGCGAAGGCGGTCAGGGACTCGGGGTTGGCCAGGGCGCCCTTGGCCGCGGCCGAGTCGACCGGGGTGCCGGTCAGGATCTTCTTGACCGGGACCTCCAGCTTCTTCGCGCTCAACGTTCTCGGCACGGCCCGGACCTGGTGGATCTCGTCCGGCACGTGCCGGGGTGACAGCGCGGTCCGCAGCTCCCGGCAGATCGTCTTCCGCATCGCGTCGTCGAGTTCGAGGCCGTCGGCCAGCACCACGAACAGCAGCAGCTCACCGGCGCCGCCCTCGTCGTCCTCCAGGTGCACCACCACCGAGTCGACCACCTCGTCGAGCCCCTCCACCACGGAGTAGAACTCCGCCGTGCCCAGGCGCACCCCGCCCCGGTTCAGCGTGGCGTCGGAGCGGCCGGTGATCACACAGCCGCCGCGCTCGTTCACCGTGATCCAGTCGCCGTGCCGCCAGACGCCGGGATAGACCTCGAAGTACGCCTCCCGGTAGCGGGCGCCGTCCGGGTCGTTCCAGAACCCGACCGGCATGCTCGGCATCGGCTCGGTGATCACCAGCTCGCCGAGCTGGCCGATCACCGCCGAGCCGTCGGCCGCGCGGGCCTCCACCTTCGCGCCGAGCGCCCGGCAGGCGATCTCCCCCGCGTGCACCGGCAGCAGCGGCACCCCGCCCACGAAACCGGTGCAGACGTCGGTGCCGCCGGAGAGCGACTGGAGCTGGAGGCGGTCGCCCACGTTCTCGTACACCCAGGTGAAGCCCTCGGCCGGCAGCGGCGCGCCGGTCGAGCCGAGGCCGCGCAGCGCGGACAGGTCGGCGATCTCCCGCGGCACCAGCCCGGCCTTGCGGCAGGCCAGCAGGAACGGGGCCGAGGTGCCGAAGTAGGTGGTGCCGGTCTCCGCCGCCAGCCGCCACAGCGCGCCGAGGTCGGGGTGGCCCGGGTTGCCGTCGAAGAGCACGATCGCCGCGCCCACCGCCGGCCCGGAGACCAGGAAGTTCCACATCATCCAGCCGGTGGTGGTGAACCAGAGGAACCGGTCGGACGGACCCAGGTCGTGGTGCAGCGCCAGCATCTTCAGGTGTTCGAGCAGGATGCCGCCGTGGCCGTGCACGATCGGCTTGGGCAGGCCGGTGGTGCCGGAGGAGTAGAGCACGTACAGCGGGTGGTCGAAGGCGACCGGGGTGAAGGTCAGCGGCTCGTCGGTCTCCGCCGCCAGCTCCGCCCAGGCCAGGGCGCCCGCCGGGGTCTCGCCGGCCGGATCGAGGTACGGGACGGCGACGGTGTGCCGCAGCGACGGCAGCGCGGCCCGGATCGCGGCCACCTCGGCGCGCCGGTCGACCGGCTTGTCGCCGTAGCGGTAGCCGTCCACCGCGACCAGCACCGTGGGCTCGATCTGCTGCCACCGGTCGGTGACGCTGCGGGTGCCGAACTCGGGCGCGCAGGAGGAGAAGATCGCCCCCAGGCTGGCGGTGGCGAGCAGCAGGACGTACGTCTCCGGGATGTTCGGCGCGTACGCGGCCACCCGGTCGCCCGGGCCGACGCCGAGCCGGCGCAGACCGGCCGCCACCCGGCGGACCCGCTCGCGCAGCTCGGCCGCGGTGAGCGTCTCCGGGGCGCGGGTCTGCCCGTGCGCGATCACCGCCGGGGCGTCGTCGTCGAGGCCCGGCATGCGCAGCACGTTCTCGGCGTAGTTGAGCGTGGCGCCGGGGAACCAGCGGGCGCCGGGCATGGCCCGCCCGGCGAGCGTGGCGGTCGGCGGGGTGTGCGCGACCACCTGGAAGTAGTCCCAGATCGAGCCCCAGAACCCGTCCAGGTCGGTCACCGACCACTGCCACAGCGCGTCGTAGTCGGCGAACTCCAGCCCGCGGTGCTCGGCCAGCCAGCGCAGGTAGTCACCGATCCGGGACCGTTCGCGTACGTCGGCCGGCGGCGTCCACAGCACGTCAGACACGTTCCACCCTCCCTGAGGCCCGTCACGACACTGTGCATGGGCCGTGGCGCCATCTTGCCCTACCTCGTGCCGCCATTCTCCGCACCGGGTGGCGGTTCCGGGGCGTGCCCACCCCACACCCCGAACCCCCCACCCATGTGGGCCGCACGCAAGGAGGGGCCCCTTATTAACGCCTCGTGCATGGAAAGGGGCCCCGCTTAACACCCGACGCCTCGCGGGAGAACGGCAGGCGGTGGCGGGCAGCGCCGGTATGCCCGGGTGTTAAGAGGGGCCCCCTCCTCTACCGGAGGCGTTAACAAGGGGCCCTTCCTTGCACCTCAGCCGGCGCGGTGGGCCTGGATGGCGCGGCGGCGGGCCAGGCGGTGGGCGCGCCGGATCTCCGCCTCCCGGAAGCGGCGTTCGTCGTCGGCCGTCTCGGGCAGCACCGGTCGGACCGGACGCGGCGCGCCGCCCACATCGACCCCCACGAAGACCAGGTACGCGGTGGCGACGCGCACCGGCTCGTCCTCGGCCGAGTCCCAGCGCTCGGCGACCACCCGCACCCCGACCTCCATCGAGGTGTTGCCGGTCCAGTTGACCTGTGCGTGCGCGTGCACCAGGTCGCCCACCCTGACCGGCTCGGAGAAGACGATCTCGTCGATGGAGGCGGTGACCGCGGTGCCGCCGCTGTGCCGGGCCGCCGCCGCGCCGGCCACGTCGTCGACGAACTTCATCAGTACCCCACCGTGCACGCTGCCGTACAGATTGACATCGACAGCGGTCATGATGCGACTGAGCGTGACGCGGGAGTACGAGGTCGGCTTACCCGCCGGCACCGCGGGATGATCTGTCATGCCGGAAACGGTACGGTGCGCGGATGCGACATCTCTGGAGCTTCCTCGCCGGGTTGGTGGTGGCGCCCGTCACCTGGGTGCTCGTCACCCTCGGTCAGGACGGATCTGGGCGGACCGTCAACCGCTGGGTGGAGATCGGTACGTACAGCACACCGAACCTGATCGAGCCGGCCGTCTATCTGGGCGTCGCCGGCGTCCTGCTCGGCCTGCTCGGCACGCTGCGTTTCTCGCCGCTCGGCCCGCTCGTGGCGGGCCTGCTGCTCGCCGCCCCGTACGTCGGGTTGTTCGTCGCGCCCTTCTCCGTGCGGGACCGGGTGCCCGACGACCTGAAGGTGCTCGGCGACCCGCTGCCGCTGCGCCAGCCGCTGGAGAACGGCACGCTGTTCCTCATCGGCCTGCTGCTGCTGATGGCCGTGTTCAGCGCCCAGCGGTGGCGGCGACCCGTGGCGGCCGAGGCGGAGCTGACCCCGGCCGTCACACCGGTCGAGCACCGGCCCACGCTGACCGACTGGCCGCCGGCCGGCGCGCCGAAGGACCCGGACACGGCCCCGCTCACGCTGGCCTACCCGGAAACCCCCACCGATCCCCTGCCCCGCCGCACCGGCGGCGAGTCGCCGTGGTCCGCGCCGCCGCGCGGCGCCGCCCGGCCGGAGGGCACCAGCGAGAGCCGTTGACCAGTGCGGGCGGGCCGGGTCACCCCGGCCCGCCCGCCCGAACGTCGACGCCGGCGCTCAGCCCTTGAGCAGCTGCCGGGCCATGACGATGCGCTGCACCTGGTTGGTGCCCTCGTAGATCTGCGTGATCTTGGCGTCCCGCATCATCCGCTCGACCGGGTAGTCGCGGGTGTAGCCGTAGCCGCCGAGCAGCTGGACCGCGTCGGTGGTGATCTCCATGGCGGCGTCCGAGGCGAAGCACTTGGCGGCCGCGCCGAAGTAGGTCAGGTCCGCGTCGCCGCGCTCCGACTTGCCGGCCGCCGCGTACGTGAGCTGCCGGGCCGCCTCCAGCTTCATGCCCATGTCGGCGAGCATGAACTGGATGCCCTGGAACTCGGCGACCGCCTTGCCGAACTGCTTGCGCTCCTGGACGTAGCCCTTGGCGTAGTCCAGCGCACCCTGGGCGATGCCGATCGCCTGGGCGGCGATGGTGACCCGGGTGTGGTCCAGCGTCTGCATGGCGGTGGCGAAGCCGGTGCCCTCCGCGCCGATCATCCGGTCGGCCGGGATCCGGACGTTGTCGAAGTAGACCTCGCGGGTCGGCGAGCCCTTGATGCCGAGCTTCTTCTCCGGCGCGCCGAAGCTGACCCCCGGGTCGGACTTCTCCACCACGAAGGCCGAGATGCCCCGGGACCGAGCTGTGGGATCGGTCACAGCGAAGACGGTGTAGTACTCGGAGACGCCCGCGTTGGTGATCCACCGCTTCACGCCGTTGAGCACCCAGTGGTCGCCGTCGCGGACCGCCTTGGTGGTCATCGACGCGGCGTCGCTGCCGGCCTCCGGCTCGGAGAGGCAGTAGGAGAACATCGCGTCGCCCGAGGCGACCGGCGTGAGGTACTTCCGCTTCAGCTCCTCGGAGCCGGCCAGCAGCAGCGGCATGGTGCCCAGCTTGTTGACCGCCGGGATCAGCGAGGACGAGGCGCAGGCCCGGGCCACTTCCTCGATCACGATGGCCGTGGCCAGCGCGTCCGCGCCGGCGCCGCCGTACTCGACCGGGACGTGCGGGGCGTGGAAGTCGGCGGCGCGCAGGGCGTCGTAGGACGCCTTGGGAAACTCACCTGTCTCATCCGCCTCGGCGGCGTGCGGAGCCACCTTCGCCGCACAGACCTCACGGACCGCCTCCCGGATCGCCTCGTGCTCCTCCGGCAACCGGTAGACGTCGAACGACTGCTCTGCGGCCATGTCGGCCCTCCCCTTTCACCGCTATCATGCGCAGTCTGTGCCGCCCGGAAGCTGCCGACTGCCGCAGACTGAAGGATAGCCACCGGCTACGGCCGAACCTTACCGGCGGGTAGGCTCGCGCCCGAGCGTCGTCCACCCGACCCACTACCCTCACACCAGACATCAGTCCCCTCGGTGCCCGGCCTAGGCGCCCCCAGCAGAATGCGACGCGAGGAAGCGCCGCCAGTGCGAGCGGAGAAGACAGGCGTGACGATCCCGTACCCGAACTCCCAGCCGACGCCCGCCATCGCCGCGGTGACCCCGCCGTCCGGCGCGGCCCGGCCCCGGGTCACCTTCCTCGGCACCGGCTACCTCGGCGCGACGTACGCCATCTGTTACGCCGAGCTGGGCTACGAGGTGCTCGGCTTCGACGTCGACGCGGACAAGATCGCGAAGCTGAACGCGGGCGAGGTGCCGATCCACGAACCCGGCCTCGACGAGCTGCTGCGGCGCAACCTGGCCGCCGGCCGGCTGCGGTTCAGCACCGACATCCAGGAGACTGCCGACTTCGGCGACGTGCACTTCATCTGCGTCGGCACCCCGCAGCGGGCCGACGGCATGGGCGCCGACCTGTCGTACGTCGAGGCGTCGGTGACCGGCCTCGCCCAGCACCTGACCCGCAAGGCGCTGATCGTCGGCAAGTCCACCGTGCCGGTGGGCACCGCCGAGTGGGTGGAGCAGCTGGTCGGCAAGCACAGCCCGACCGACCTCGGGGTCGAGGTGGCGTGGAGCCCCGAGTTCCTCCAGGAGGGCTTCGCCGTCGACGACGTGCTGCGCCCCAACCGGATCGTGGTCGGCGTCAAGAGCGAGTGGGCCAACGGCATGCTCTTCGCCGCCCACAAGGGCGTCTTCGACCTGGCCGCCACCGAGGACCGCGAGGTGCCCCTGGTGGTCACCGACTTCGCCACCGCCGAGCTGGTCAAGGTCGCCGCGAACGCGTTCCTGGCCACCAAGATCTCGTTCATCAACGCGATGGCCGAGGTCTGCGAGGCGGCCGGCGGCGACGTCACCCAGCTCGCCCGCTCCATCGGCTACGACCCGCGGATCGGCAACCGGTTCCTCCAGGCCGGGCTCGGCTTCGGCGGCGCCTGCCTGCCCAAGGACATCCGGGCCTTCCAGGCCCGTGCCCAGGAGCTGGGGGCCGGCGAGGCGCTGCGCTTCCTGCACGAGGTCGACCTGATCAACCTGCGCCGCCGTACCCGGGTGGTGCAGCTCGCCGCCGAGCTGCTCGGCCGCCGCTCCGGCCCGGCCGGTCCGGACCTGTCCGGCACCCGGATCGCGGTGCTCGGCGCCACCTTCAAGCCCAACACCGACGACGTACGCGACGCCCCCGCCCTCGCGGTGGCCGCGCTGCTCGGCAAGGCCGGCGCCGACGTGCACGTCTTCGACCCGCAGGGGATCGAGAACGCGCGCCGCGCCGTGCCGGAGCTGACCTACGAGGAGAACATGACCGACGCCGTCCGCGGCGCCGACCTGGTCTGCGTGCTCACCGAGTGGGCCGAGTTCCGCAACGCCGACCCGGTCGCGCTGGGCGAGCTGGCCAACGGCCGCCGGGTGGTCGACGGGCGCAACTGCCTGGACTCGACACTGTGGACGCAGGCCGGGTGGGAGTACCGCGGCATGGGTCGCCCCTGACCCGTCGACGTCGGGCCGGCCGGCCGGGGATCGCATCCCCGACCGGCCGGTCCTTTTTTGTTGTCCGGAACGCGCCGGCAACTGTCGAAATCCCGGCCCGCTCAGGGCATGCTGCCTCTGGGAGGTCCACAGTGCGGGGGCGCGGGCGAACGGGAGACTGACGTGGAGAGCTTCAGGTGCGCCTCGTGCGGGCGGGAGATCAAGCCCGCCGTCGTCTGCCCCCACTGCGGCGCGGAACAGCCCCAGTGGACCGAGCACCTGGCCGACATCGAGCGGTCGATCGCCGAGATGAAGGCACGAGACGCCGAGATCGCCCGCGAGCAGCGGCAGATCGCGGCCAAGATGCAGGCCGCCCTCTTCCAGCGCGACATCCTGGCGCACGCCGGGGAGGAGCGGATCAAGCAGGCCACCCGTCCCCGCCGGGTGCTCCGCCGGCGGCCCGGACGCCGCCCACCCACGGCCGCCACCGGCGCGCCGCCCCGGGTGCCCCGGCAGGGCACCCCGCCGCCCGGGCCGGACGACCTTCCCCCGCCGCCGCCCCGCGGCCGCCCCCAGTGGCTCGACGCGGACGACCCGGAGCATCCTCCGGAGGCGTCGTCCCGCGAGGTGCAGAACATTCCGCTCGGGCTGGGCGCGCTGCTGCTCGGCGTCGCGGCGGTGGTCTTCGCCGCGGTCGCCACCAGCTCGATGGACGCGTTGGCGCGGCTCGGCGTACTGCTGGTCGCGACCGTGCTGATGCTGCTCGCCCCGCCGGTGCTGGCCCGGCGCGGGCTCACCTCGACCGCCGAGACCATCGCGGCGGTCGGGTTGCTGCTGGTGCCGCTGGCCGGGTACGCGCTCTGGGCCGTGGACCGGATCGGCGGCGGCACCTCGGGCGCCGCGTTCGCCGGGTCGATCTTCCTGGTCACCACCGTCGTCGCCTTCGGCTACGCGTACGGCACGGGCCTGCGTGCGCCCCGGTTCGCCACCGTGCTGGCCGCCCAGCCGGTGCTGCCGCTGCTGGCGTACGAGCGGATCACCGGCCCGGCGGGGTGGGCGTTGGTGCTCACCGTGGTGGCCGTGCTGGACCTGGCCCTGGCCCGCTCGGTGGTGGTACGCGAACGGCCGGTCCGGCAGGACCTGCCCCCCACCGTGCCGCCGGCGCCCGCCGCACCCCGGCAGCGCGCCGACGAGGACCGGCCGGAGTCGGCGCCGGAGGAGGCCGGTGAGGTGCTCGGCGGCGAGTCGCCCGCCGGGCCGGCCGCCGCCGCGCCGGCCCGTCCGGTGCCGTGGCTGCGGGAGCTGACCTGGCTGCTGCACGGGGCCGCGGTCGCGGTCGCCCTGGCGTACGCGGTCACCGCCCTGCTCCGCGCCGCCACCGTGCCGACCGCCGCCGGCGCCGGCGCGGTGCTGCTGCTCGCCGCGCTGGTCGCGCTGGCCGGGACGCTGGTGCTGCGCCGGCCGCCGTTGCCCGACGTGGGCGCCGGCATCCTCACCCTCGCGGTCATCGGCGCGCTCGGCCGGGTCGCCTCGGTGGCCCTGCCCGGGCGTTCGCTGCTGCTGATCGCCGCGGTCATCGCGCTCACCGGGTTCGCCGTCCGGGCCGTACCGGAGGCGGCCCGTCGGGGTCCGCAGCTGGCGTCCGCGGTGGCGCTCACGGTCAGCGGCCTGGTGGTCGCCGGCGGCGCGCTGCGCGCCGGGCTGGCCCCGGTCCGGGCGGCGCTGCCCGCCTGGTCGGCCGACCTCGGCGGGTGGCACGCCGAGCTGGCCCGCGCGGTCGGACCGACGGGCTGGCAGCTCGCCGCCGCCGCGCTGCTGCTCACCGTCGCCGCCGTGGTCGCGCTGCCGCCGGAGATCCGCCGGGAGTTCGCGGTGGTCGGCGCGGCGCTCACCGCGCTGGCGGTGCCGGCCTCGCTCGGCCTGGGCTGGGCCGCGGCCTGCTGGCCGATGCTGCTCACCGCCGTCGCGATCGGGGTGCTCGGGCTCACCGCCGGCACCGAGCGCGCCGCCGTGGCGCACGCGGTGACCGCCGCCGGGCTCGGCCTGGTCGGGGCCGGGGCCGCGCTCGCCCGCCCCGCGCTCACCGCCGCCGCGCTGACGCTCCTCTTCCTGGCCGGGGCGCTGGTGTCGCTCGCGCCGCGGGTGCGCCTGGCCGCCGCCGCGACGGACCGGGTCTGCGCCTGGGCGGCCGGCGGCGCGGCGTTCGCGCTGCCCGGCGCGGTGGCCGCGTTCGTCGCCGCCACCGTGCCGACCCCGCCGGCGCCCACCCCGGCGAACCTCCGCGAGATCACCGTTCCGATCCTCGCCGCGAGCTTCCTCGCGGTCTGCGTGACGCTCGGCTACGCCGCCCTGGTCCAGGTGGCGCAGCGGCAGCTGAGCATGCCGCACGCGCTCGGCACCGTGCTCGGCGCGGTCGCCGTCGCCGCCGCCGGGTTCGGCGCGCCCGGCGCCACCTCGGCGGACGCCTGGGTGGGTGGTCTGCTGCTGATCTCGGCCGCGCTGCTGGCGCTGGCCCCGCGGATCGACGCCGGCCGCCGCGCCGACATGTCGCTGGACGGCTCGGACCTGGCCCTGGCCGCGATCACGGTGGCGCTGGTGGCCACGCTGGCCCGGATCGCCGCGGTCCTCGCGCCGGGCGGTCAGCTCGTGGTGGCCGCCGCGCTGGTGCTGCTGGTGGCGGTCGCCGCCCGGGCGCTGCCGGAGGAGTGGCGGCGCGGTCCGATCCTCGGCATCGCCGCCGGGGGCACGCTGATCGGCCTGATCGCCGCCTGGAGCGCGCTGCGCGGCGGGCTCGGTGTGCTGGCCACCCCCGGCCCGATCTGGGCCGGTGACCTGAGCGGCTGGCCGGCGGCGCCGACCGGCGGGTCCACCTGGCAGGCGCCGGTCGCGCTGGCGCTGCTCGCGGTCACCGCCGCCATCCTCCTGCCACCGCCCCGGAAGTACGACGTGTCGGGCGCGGCCGCGGTGCTCGCCACGGTGGGCGCGCCGGCCGCGTTCGACCTGCCCTGGTGGTCGCCGGTGCTGGTGGGCGCCATGGTGGCCACCGTCTTCGGGATGGCCGCCGCGGCCGCGGCGGATCCGCGGGCCGCGCTGTCCCGGGCCACCGTGGCCGGCGTGGTGGCGTTGCACGCGGCCGGCGCCGGGCTGGTCCGCCCCTGGACCACCGCGCTGGCGCTGGGCAGCATCGCGTTGATCGGGGTGACGGTGGCCGCGCTGGCTCGCACGCTCGCGCCGACGCTGGTGGAGGACATCCGCGCCGAGGGTATGCCGCCGCATCTGGTGCAGGTGGGCGGTGCGGGCGCCGGGGCGGCGCTGCTGGCCCTTCCCGGCGCGGTGGCCGCCCTGTCCGCCGAGTTCGGCCGCCCGCCGCAGGTGGTCCTCACCTCCGCCCTGGCCGCCGCCAGCATCGGCCTGGCCGTGGTCGCGGCGGTACGCCGGCAGGTGCCGCAGTACCTTCCGTACGCCAGCGTCGCCGTGGTCGGCGCGGCCACCGTGACCGCGGCGGCCGCTCTGCTCGTCCGCCTGCCCGCCGGTGTGTTCGCCGCCGCCGCGGCGCTGCTCGGCGTGCTCGCCGAACTGGTCCGGGCGGCCACCGTCCCGCCGGTCGGCTCGGCCCGCCCGGTGCGCCGCTGGTCCGTGCTGTTCGACGGGGCGCTGCGCCGGGACCCGGGCGACCGCACGGAGCTGCGCTGGCGGGTCAGCCCGGCGGCCGGGGCGCTCGCCGCGGCGGCGCTGCCCACCGCGCTGGCCCTGGCCACGCTGGCGCCGTCGCTGGTGGTGGCGTTGTTCTCGCCGTTCGCGGCGCTGGGCCGGGTGTGGCAGGGACCGCCGCCGGAGCTGCTCACCCCGCCGCCGGACGCCGTGGACCCCACCCATGTGCTCACCGCGCTGCTGCTCACCGCCACGGCGGCGCTGGCCGCGACCGGGTTCAGCGGCGGTCGCCGGTCCCGGGCGGTGCCGGTGGTCCTGCCCGGCGCCGCCCTCACCCTGCTGATCACGCCGGTGGCGCTGGGCCGGGGCTGGCCGGTCACCACGCTGGCCGCGCTGGCCGTCTTCACCATCTCCATGCTCGGGCTGGCGCTGACCCCACCACCGCCGTTGGTGGAGCCGGCCCGGTCGATCCGGGTCGCCCGGGTGCTGGTCTTCGCGATCGGGCTCGCCGCCGGGGGCGCGGGGCTCTGCGGCAGCCTCGCCACCCGCGACCTGACCCTGTTCACGCTGGGCGGCGCCGTCGGCGTGGGCATCGTGGCCGCGCTGTTCGGCACCACCCAGCGGGCCCGCATCCTCGGCTGGTTGTTCGGCTCGCTGATGGCCCAGCTCTTCGCGCTCACGCTCGGGCTGGTGGTGGGGCTCGCCGCGGTCTGGTCCGCCTTCGGGGTGCTCGCGGTCGGCGCCGCGTTGCAGGTCTTCGCCGCCACGCTGCCCCGGTTGCGCCGGCCGGAGGCGTACCGGGAGGCGGCCACCGTCGAGTGGAGCGGCTACGGGGCGGCCCTCATCGCGCTGGCGCTGGCGTACGACTCGCCCCGGCACATCGCCGCGCTGCTGGCCGCGTGGGGCGCGGTGCTCGGGGTGGCGGCCAGCCGTCCGGGCCGCCGTCCGATGGAGCGCAACCTGCTGTTCTGGGCGGTGGTGGCCTGCGAGATCAGCGCCTGGTGGATCCTGATGCGGGTGGCCGACGTGGCGCTCCCGGAGGCGTACACGCTGCCGTTCGCGGCACTCGCGTTGCTGGTCGGGGTGCTGCAACTGCGTCACCGGCCCGACCTGTCGAGCTGGGTGGCGTACGGGCCGGCCCTGGTGACCGCGTTCCTGCCGACGCTGGCGATCGTGATCGCGACCGACTCCAGCATGCTGCGTCAGGTGCTGCTGCTGCTCGGCGCCGTGGCGGTGCTGATCTTCGGTTCGACGAGCCGGCAGCAGGCACCGGTGATCGTGGGCGCGACGGTCACCGCGATCGCCGCGGTGCACGCGTTGTTCAGCCTCGGCCCGTGGCTGGTGCTGATCCCGGTCGGCATCGTCCTGCTGGTGCTGGGCGCGAGCAACGAGCGTCGCCGGCGGGCCCAGGAGCGCCTGCAGACAGCGCTGCGCGGCATGCGGTAGGTCCGGGCGCGGCAGCGGAGGGCACGCACACGCGCCACGCCGGTCGGCCACGATCGGTGACCGCCCGGGGTGAGCACGCGGGGTGACGAACGGTCACGCCAGCGAGGCGCGCAGCGCGGCTTCCTTCTCGGCGACCAGGTCCTCCAGGCTCGCCTGGTAGGCGGCCATCCGGTCCCGCAACGCCGGGTCGGAGGCGCCCAGGATCCGGACGGCGAGCAGGCCGGCGTTGCGGGCGTTGCCGATCGACACCGTGGCGACCGGCACGCCGGCCGGCATCTGCACGATGGACAGCAGCGAGTCCATCCCGTCCAGGTGCTTGAGCGGCACCGGCACCCCGATCACCGGCAGCGGGGTGACCGAGGCGACCATGCCGGGCAGGTGCGCCGCCCCACCCGCGCCCGCGATGATCACGCGGACGCCGCGACCGGCGGCGGACCGGCCGTACTCGATCATCTTGAGCGGGGTGCGGTGCGCCGAGACCACTCCCACCTCGTGCGGCACGCCGAACTCGTCCAGCGCCTCGGCGGCGGCCCGCATGGTCGGCCAGTCCGAGTCGCTGCCCATGATCAGCCCGACGGTGCTCATTGGGTCCCTTCCTGGAGCCAGCGGGCGGCCCGCGCGGCCCGGGCCCGTACGTCGGCCAGGTCGGTGCCGAGCACCGTGACGTGACCGATCTTGCGGCCCGGACGGACCTGCTTGCCGTAGAGGTGGACCTTGGCGCCGGGCTCGGCGGCGAACAGGTGGTGCAGCCGCTCGTCGATCGACATCCCGCCCGGCTCCCCGCCGAGCACGTTCGCCATCACCACGACCGGCGCGGCGAGCGAGGTGTCCCCCATCGGATAGTCGAGCACCGCCCGCAGGTGCTGCTCGAACTGCGAGGTCCGGGCGCCCTCGATGGTCCAGTGCCCCGAGTTGTGCGGGCGCATGGCCAGCTCGTTGACGACCAGACCGGTGGGCGTGTCGAACAGCTCCACCGCGAGCAGCCCGACCACGCCGAGCGCGGTGGCCAGGTCGATGGCGAGCTGCTGCGCCGCGACCGCCCGCTCCTCCGGCAGGTCGGGCGCGGGCGCCAGCACCTCGACGCAGATGCCGTCGCGCTGCACCGTCTCCACCACCGGGTACGCGGCCACCTGGCCGAAGGGCGACCGGGCGACCTGCACGGCCAGCTCCCGTCGCAGCGCCACCCGCTCCTCGACCAGCAGCGGGGTGCCGCCGGCGAGCAGTGTCGCGGCCAGCTCGGCGGCCCGGTCGGCGTCGTCCACCATCCAGACGCCGCGCCCGTCGTAGCCGCCCCGGGCGGCCTTGAGCACCACCGGCCACCCGGTCTCCCGGCCGAAGGTCACCAGGTCCGCCGGCGACTCCACCGGACGCCAGGCCGGGTTGGGCGCGCCCAGCTCGCCGAGGCGCTCCCGCATCACCCGCTTGTCCTGCGCGTGCACCAGCGCCTCGGCCGGCGGGAACAGCTTGACGCCCTCGTCGGTCAGCGCGCGGATGTGGTCGTTGGGCACGTGCTCGTGGTCGAACGTGACCACGTCGCACCCCTTGGCGAACGTGCGCAGGGCGGTCAGGTCGGTGTGGTCGCCGTACTGGACGTCGGCGGCGACCAGCGCCGCGCCGTCGTCGGGAGCGAGCGCCAGCACGCGCAGCGACTGACCGAGGGCGATGGCGGCCTGGTGGGTCATCCGGGCCAACTGGCCGCCACCCACCATGCCCACGACGGGGAGTCCGGTCCGGGAGTCCATAGCGCCGCCAGCCTAACCGGGCCGGCGACACCCCCGGCCGCTGGGCCCGTCCCCGTCCCACGGCCGGGAAACGGGACGGCGACCGGCTCCGGGGCGGGGCACCATGATCCGCATGACGACTCGCCGGATGCTCCGCGCGCTGCCCGTACTGGCCCACGACATGCCGTCCTTCGACCCGTCCGACGTGCCGGCCGAACCCACCGCCCTCTTCGCCGACTGGCTCGCCGCCGCGGTCGACGCCGGGGTCGACGAGCCGCACGCGATGACCGTCTCGACGGTCGACGCCGACGGCGCGCCCGACGCCCGGGTGCTCATCCTCAAGGATCTCGACTCCGCGGGCTGGCACTTCGCCAGCAGCTCGGCCAGCGCGAAGGGACGCCAGCTCGCGCGGAACCCGCGCACCGCGCTCAGCTTCCACTGGCGGGAGCAGGGGCGCCAGGTCCGGGTGCGCGGCACCGCCCGGCCGGCCGACCCGGCCGTGTCCCGGCAGGACTTCCTGGCCCGGCCGGAGGGCTCCCGGATCGCCACCCTGGCCGGCCGGCAGAGCGCCGTCCTCACCGACCGGGCGGAGCTGGACCGGGAACTGGCCGAGGTCCGCGCCCGCCTCGCCGCCGATCCCGACCTGGTCGCCGACACGCACACCGTCTACGTGGTGGCCCCGGAGACGGTCGAGTTCTGGCAGGCCGACCGGGAGCGCCGGCACGTCCGGCTGCGCTACCGCCGGGGCGCAGCCGGCTGGGCGCGGGAGCAGCTCTGGCCGTGACGGCTCAGCCGAGTTGGGCGACCAGGTCCTCGACCGAGGTCACCGGCCGCTGGCAGACGAACCCCCGGCAGACGTACGCGGTGGGCTGCCCGTCGACCAGCGGACGATCCGCCAGCAGCGGCACACCCGGCTGGTCCGGGGCGCCGGCCACCACCACCGCGCCGGGCGGGGCGTGCCGGCGGGCGGCGGCCACCAGCGGGTCGCCCTCCGGGTCGTCGGTCACCACCGCGATCTCGTACGGCCCGGAGAGCAGCGCCTCGCCGACCGTGGCGGCGTAGCCGGTGAACCGGGCGTGCCGGTCGACGATCGGCGCGACCGTGGACAGGGTCACCTCGGCCGCTTCCCGGTAGCGGGTCTCCCCGGTCAGCGCCGCGTACGCGACCAGCGCCGCGACGACCGCCGAACGGCCGGACGGGGTGGCGTTGTCGGTCGGGTCGGCGGGCCGGGTGACCAGGCGCTCGGCGTCGTCGGCGGTGTCGTAGAAGCCGCCGTCGGCGGACGCGAACCGGGCCAGTGCCACGTCGAGCAGCTGCCCGGCCAACGTCAGCCAGCGTCCCTCGCCGGTGAGCTGGTGCAGCGCGCAGAACGCCTCCGCGACGCAGCCGTAGTCCTCCAGCACCCCGGCCGGCTCGCCGACGACCTTGTCCCGGGAGACCCGGCGCAGGCGGCCGTCGACCAGGTGCACGGCGGCCAGGTGCTCGGCGGCGTCGCGCATGGCCCCGTCGGCGACGATGACCACACCCTCCATCAGGTTCGCGTCCTCGTCCTCCCGGGACGCGTAGAGCGCGGCGACCTGCTGGAACTCGGCGAGCGCGGTGATCGCCAGCCCGTTCCAGGCGGCCACCACCTTGTCGTCGCGGGCCGGCTGGGGCCGGGTGTCGCGGGCGGCCAGCAGCCGGCCCACCACGTCCTGCCAGCGGGCCCGGACCGCCGGGTCGGCGTCGTCGACGTCGCGGGCCAGGCGCAGGACGCTGGCGCCGTGCTCGAACGTGCCGTCGGCGGTGACCTCGAAGAGGTCGGCGGCGAACCGACCGTCGGACTCCCCCAGCACCTCGACCAGCTGCGCCGGCGTCCAGACGTAGGTGAGTCCCTCGACGCCCTCGGTGTCCGCGTCCAGCGCGGAGGCGAAGCCCTCACCGGGTCGGTGCAGCTCGTCGGCGAGGAAGCGGGCGGTGTCCCGGGCGACCCGGCGGGCCAGCCGGTCGCCGGTCAGCCGCCAGAGCTGGGTGTAGACACGCAGCAGCAGCGCGTTGTCGTAGAGCATCTTCTCGAAGTGCGGCACGGTCCAGTGGCCGTCCACCGAGTAGCGGGCGAAGCCCCCGGCCAGCTGGTCGTTGAGGCCGCCCCGGGCCATGGCCTCGCAGGTGTGCCGGACGATCTCCAGGCTCCGCGCAGACCCGGTACGGCGGTGGTGCCGGAGCAGGAAGAGCAGGTTCATGTGCGGCGGGAACTTCGGCGCGCCGCCGAAACCGCCGTTCGTCTCGTCGTACTCCTGGGCGAGCTGGCCGGCGGCGCCGTCGAGCAGCTCGGCGGTGAGCGGGGCGGTCACGCCCCCGACGGCCTGGGCGCCGCCGATCGCCTCGACCACGGCGGCGCCCTGCCGCAGCACCGCCTCGCGCTGGTCCCGCCAGGCTGCGGCCACCGAGCCGAGCAGCCGGACGAAGTTGGCCCGGGGGAAGTAGGTGCCGCAGAAGAACGGGGTGCCGTCCGGGGTGGCGAACACCGTCATCGGCCAGCCGCCCTGGCCGGTCATGGCCTGGGTGGCGGTCATGTAGACGGCGTCGACGTCGGGGCGCTCCTCCCGGTCGACCTTGACGCAGACGAAGTCGTCGTTCATGAGCCGGGCCACGGCCTCGTTCTCGAACGACTCGTGGGCCATCACGTGGCACCAGTGGCAGGCCGCGTAGCCGACCGAGATCAGTACCGGCACGTCGCGGCGCTTCGCCTCGGCGAACGCCTCGTCGCACCAGGGCCACCAGTCGACCGGGTTGTCGGCGTGCTGGAGCAGGTAGGGCGAGGTGGCCTCGGCGAGTCGGTTCACCACCCGACCCTATCCGCCGCGCCGGACCGCCGCCCCCGGACCGGTCGGAGCCACGAGCCGTCCTTCCGCTATTCACCTTTGTCTATTTGAATCGGCGCATGGCCGGCGTCGTCCACCGCCGGCACGTCCGAAGGAGACGGTCCATGCGCAGACCCCCCGCCCTGCTCGCCCTCGCCGCCCTCACCGGATCCCTGCTGGCCCCCGGCACCGCGTCCGCCGAGGTCCCGCCGCAGACCCGGTGGTCCGCCACCACCGGCGTCGGAATCCACAACACGTACGAGCGCGGCACCTACACCTACCTGGCCCAGGCGCTCGACGCCCGGCCCGGGCTGATCGAGCTGGACGTCTGGCCCGACGTGCTGACCCGGCAGTGGCGGGTCAGCCACAGCAACCCGCTGGGCAACGACAACAACTGCGTCGCCGCCACCAGCGCCGCCCAGCTCTACACCGGCACCCGCAACAAGAACCTGGAGCACTGCCTGGACGACATCCGCCTCTGGCTGGGCGCCCACCCCGACGCCGGCCCGCTCATCCTCAAGCTGGAGCTCAAGACCGGCTTCAGCGGCCGTACCGGCCAGGGGCCGGCCCAGCTCGACGCGGTGCTCGCCGCGCGGCTCGGCGACCGGGTGTTCCGCCCGGCCGACCTGCTCGGCGACCACCCCGGCCTGGACGCCGCCGCCCGCGCCGACGCCTGGCCCACCCGCGCGCAGCTCGCCGGCAGGGTGATCGTGGAGCTGATCCCCGGCACCGTCGAGGAGGGCAACCCGACCGACACGCTCTGGACCGACGTCGAGTACGCCCGCCACCTGAACGGTCTGGCGGCGGCCGGCACGCTGGGCAGCGCCCGGGCGTTCCCGGCGGTGCACCGGGCCCAGGCCGGCGACCCCCGGACCCGGTACGCGGACCCGGCCCTGCGCCAGTGGTTCGTGCTCTTCGACGGCGACGCGGCGGCGTACGTCACCGGCGGCATCGACACCGCCTGGTACGCCGCGAACCACTACCTGCTGGTGATGACCGACGCGCAGAACGTCCCGCCGGCGGTCGGCAGCGGCGACGCCGACGCGGCGGCGGCCCGGGTCGCCCAACTGGCCCGCGCCCACGCCAGCATCGCCTCGGCCGACTGGGCCACGCTGCCCGCCGTCCTCGACGACGTGCTGCCCCGAGGCTGAGCGCGCCCCCGCGCCGTCGGGCCCGCCCGGCGGCGCGGACCGCTCAGGAGGCGCCGTCGGCGCGCAGCGGGAAGACGTTGCCCCGCGCGGTGTCGCGCAGCGACCCCAGCACCGCCCCGATCTTGTCCGCCGGCATCGGCTTGAAGAAGTGGTAGCCCTGCGCGGCGGTGCATCCCAGTTCGACCAGCGCGGTGCGCTGCTCGGCGGTCTCCACCCCCTCGGCCACCACCCGCAGCCCCAGCTCGTGGGCGAGCCCGACCGTGGTCCGGACGATCGCCGCCGCCTCCGGCGAGTCGGCCATCCGGATGACGAAGGACCGGTCCACCTTCAGCTCGTCCACCGGGATCCGGGTGAGGAACGTCAACGAGGAGAAACCGGTGCCGAAGTCGTCGACCGCGAGCTGCACGCCCATCGCCCGCAGTGTCGCCAGCACCTCGTCGATGATCTCCAGCTCGCTCATCACGACGGTCTCGGTGATCTCCAGGACCAGCCGGTGCGGCGGCACCTGGTGCCGCCGCAGCGCCTCCTCGATCTCGGCGGGCAGCCGAGGGTCGAGCAGGCTGCGGGCGGACAGGTTCACCGAGATCGGGACGTCCAGCCCCTCCCGCGCCCAGCCGGCGGCCACCTCCAGCGCCTTGTCCAACACGTAGCGGGTGAAGCTGCCGAGCTGCTCGCTGTTCTCCACCGGGCGGATGAAGTCGGCCGGGCCGAGCCAGCCCCGGCGCGGGTGCCGCCACCGGATCAACGCCTCCACCCCGGTCGGCCCGCCGGTGGCCAGGTCCACCGCCGGTTGCAGCGCCAGCACCAGCTGGTCGTCGGTGGCCAGCGCCTCCCGCAGCTCCGCGAGCAACGCCAGGTGGTCGGTGCTCGCCGCGTCGCGGGAGCTGTCGTACGCGGCGACGCTGCCGCCACCCTCCTTCGCCTGGTACATGGCGATGTCGGCGCGCCGCAACAGCTCGGTCAGGTCGGCGACGCCGGCGTCGGCCACCACCACGCCGACCGCCACCTCGATCGACATCCGCACCCCGGCCACCTCGGTCGGCGCGGCGAGCCGCTCGGCGACCTCCCGGGCCTGGCGCACCGCGTACGCCAGCGGGGCCGTCCGGTCCTCGACCACCGGGACCGAGGTGAGCAGCAGGGCGAACTCGTCGCCGCCGAGCCGCCCGAGCAGATCCCCCGGGCGGGTCAAAGCGGCCAGCCGGTTGGCGGTGAGCCGCAGCAGCTGGTCGCCCGCCGAGTGGCCGAGCGTGTCGTTGACCTCCTTGAACTGGTTCACGTCCAGCAGCAGCAGGGCCACCGGGTGGTCGTGGGCCCGCTGCCGCAGCGCCTGGTCGCCGCGGGTGAGCAGCGCGGCCCGGTTGAGCAGGCCGGTGAGCTGGTCGTGCACCGCGTCGTACGACGAGCGGGCGGTGACCAGCCGCAGCTCACGGTGGGTCGCGGCGTCGTGCAGGGCGGCGGCCAGGGCGTCGGAGAAGGCGGCCACGCCGTCCTGTTCCCGGGCGGTGGGCGGGGCCGACCGGGCGAAGCGCACCCGCAGCCGGCCCACCTCGGCGGGGCCGACGGCGAGCCGCCGGACCAGCTCGTGTTCGCCGGAGCCGCGATCCGCCG
Source organism: Micromonospora sediminicola (assembly GCF_900089585.1). Classification (NCBI taxonomy): domain Bacteria; kingdom Bacillati; phylum Actinomycetota; class Actinomycetes; order Micromonosporales; family Micromonosporaceae; genus Micromonospora; species Micromonospora sediminicola. The sequence goes on from NZ_FLRH01000004.1 coordinate 1,524,990, forward strand.
AGGGCTCCACCTCCCGGTCCCGCACCTGCCCACCGAGGTCGGCCCGGTACCGGCGCCAGCGCCCGTCGCCGCGGGCCACGTCGACCTCGACCAGCTCGGCCCCGAACAGGGTGAGGGCGCCGGTCACGGCGGCGGTCGCCACGCCGCGTTCGTCGAGCTGGTTGAGGGCGGCGGTGGCCTCGGCGAAGGCCCGCCAGGTCCGGCGCTCCTCGTCGGCCCGGAGCCGGTGCCGGTAGGTCTGCTGCAACAACCACAGCGGGGGCGGCAGGAGCAGCAGCCAGCGCGGGTCGATTTCCAGCATCGCGACCACCACCAGGCCGACCGCGACGTTGCCGATGAACATGAGCAGCTTGCCGCGGAGCGCGGCGAGCAGCGGCGGCCCGATCGGGATGCCGTGCCGCAGCGCGAGCGTGGCGGCGCCCAGCCAGGCGGTGGTGAGCAGGTAGGTCACCGCGCCCGCGCTCAGCGCGAGGGCCAGTTCGGGGGTGGGCGCGGCGAGCAGCGGCCGGCCGAGGGCGCTCGCGACCGCCGCGGCCAGCGCCGTGGCGGCGGTGAGCGAGGTGGCGATGCGCACCAGCTCCAGCACCGGTCGGCGGTCCGCGACCACTGACATCGTGGTCCAGGCGGCACCGGCGCCGAGCAGCGCGGCGGCCGGCAGCCAGCCGGCGGGGACCAGCCAGAGGCAGACGAGGAGCGCGGCCTCGCCCCAGGTGATGCTGACCATGCCCGACGGGGCCCGGAACCGGAGCCGGGCGAGCTGGGCCACAGCGAACGCGACGGTGGCGAGGCCGAACCGGGCCGGCCCGGGCAGGGGGTCGTCCACCGGCAGGTGTGCCGGTACGGCGAGGCCGAGCACCGCGGCCAGCAGCGCGGTGACCGCGACCGCGACGGTCAGCAGCACGACGCTCACCGGGGTGCCCCGCAGGCCGAGCCGATCGGGTGGCCGGTCGGCCGGTTCGGAGGTCACGGACCCGCCCCGTCGGCGGGTGCGACCGGGACACGGTCGGGGCCCGTTGCTGCCCTCGACATCGGCGCCCCCCTTCCGCGCAGGGTCCGGGGCCTGACGGTCCCCCCGGCGGAAGGCTAAGCCAAAGCCGGTGGCCGCAACAGGGGGCGACCACCGGCTCGGGCGTGATTCATGCGGTGTTCAGCTGTTTCGGCGCTGCTGGGGGCCGTTGGGAGCACTCGTCGGTGAATCCTGCTCGACGGCCCCGTCTGTCGGATCGACGACTGCCGAGTCGACCCGGCCCGGCTCGCCCTGCCGCGGGAAGCGGTCGGGCAGGCGGCGCAGGCGGGCGTTCATGTTGCGGATGAGCAGGACGGTGACGGTGGCCAGCGCGACGATGAGGAAGAGGCCCATCGGGCCGGCCAGACCACCCGTGCGGGTGTCACCGAAGTTGTTCTCCGCGAGCACCTGGGCGGTGGTCAGCATGGTGTTCCTCCGATGTGCGGCTGACGACCAGGGTAGCCCGCGCCGATGTCAGTGGGCACGGCACGTCTCGCGCACCCCGGCGAAGAGGTCGGACTCGGGGAGCGGGCTGTCCACCAGCGAGCGGGCGAGCTGGAAGTCCTCCGTCGGCCAGGCGCGCTGCTGGAGATCCATCGGCACCTGGAACCAGAACCCGTCCGGGTCGATCTGGGTGGCGTGGGCGCGCAGCGCGTCGTCGCGGACCGGGAAGTAGGCGGCGCAGTCGACCCGGGTGGTGATGCGCTCCCCCTTGTCGGGGCGCTCCTCCCAGCGCTTCATCCACTCGCCGTAGGGCGACTCCAGGCCCGCGGCGAGCATCGCCTCGTGCAGGCCCATGATCTTGGCCCGGGAGAAGCCCACGTCGTAGTAGAGCTTCAGCGGCTGCCACGGCTCGCCCAGCTCCGGGTGGCGCTCCGGGTCGCCGGCCGCCTCGAACGCCGCCACGGTGACCTTGTGGGTCATGATGTGGTCCGGGTGCGGGTAGCCGCCCTCCTCGTCGTACGTGGTGACCACGTGCGGGCGGAACTGGCGCATCAGCCGCACCAGCGGCGCGGCGGCGACCTCCACCTCCTGCAGCGCGAAGCAGCCCTCGGGCAGCGGCGGCAGCGGGTCGCCCTCGGGCAGACCGGAGTCGACGAAGCCGAGCCAGGCCTGCTCGACGCCGAGGACGGCGCGGGCGGCGTCCATCTCGGCGCGACGGATGTCGCCGATGTTGGCCCACACGTCGGGGCGGTCCATCTTGGGGTTCAGCACGCTGCCCCGCTCGCCACCGGTGCAGGTGACGACCAGGACATCCACCCCCTCGGCGACGTATTTCGCCATGGTGGCGGCGCCCTTGCTCGACTCGTCGTCGGGATGGGCGTGCACCGCCATGAGACGCAGCTGTTCTGCCACCTTCGGCGCTCCTCGTCTGTGCCGGCCGGACGACCCGCCCAGGGCCGACCGGCTGACCTGCCGGAATCTCCCCCCGCGCCCGCGAAAGCCCCCGTGCTGGCACGTCGGGACCGCTGCCGGAGTGGCCGGGACCACCCTGGCCGGTCGAGGCCGACCTGCCATCCTTGACTCAGCGCCGGGCTGGGAAGATGGACCTAGCCATTCTTGCCGATGCCGCCGACAACAACGCCAGGAGATACCCGCCGGTGAGCGAGACGCACGCCACAGTCACACCGGGTACGCCGGTCTTCCCGCCCGGCCGGTACGGCCGACGCCGGGAGCCGGGACGCCGCCGACCGCTCCTGCTCGCCCTGACGGTGACCGTCCTGCTGGCCGTCCTCGGGCTGGCCGCCGCGAAGCTCTACAGCCAGTACGGCGACCCCGAGTACCAGGGCGAGATGATCAGCTACACCGGGATCACCGACTCCCGCGTGGTGGTCGACTTCCGGGTCACCGTGCCACCCGGCGGCTCGGCGACCTGCCTGCTGCGGGCCCGCTCGCACGACGGCGCCGAGGTGGGCCACGTCGAGGCCACCGTGACCGCCGAGTCCGGCCAGCGGCACGTCCGAGCCCGACAGGAGGTGCCCACCAGCGCCCGGCCGTTCATCGGCGAGGTGCTGCGCTGCCGACCGACCGGCTGAGCCGGAGCACCGGCGAGCTGCCGGAACACGCGTACCCCGGGTCCCGCGACCGGCACCCGGGGTGATCGACCACACCTCGACCGGCACCGCACTGGTAACTTGGTAGTTCACCTGTCAGCCAGTCCGCACCAACCGAGGAGATCGCCTGTGTCCACCAACGGAAACGAGGCGCCCGCCACCTGGCTGTCCCAGGACGCTTACGACCGCCTGCAGGCCGAGCTCGACGAGATGATCGCCAACCGGCCGGTCATCGCCGCCGAGATCAACGCCCGGCGCGAGGAGGGCGACCTGCGGGAGAACGGTGGCTACCACGCCGCCCGCGAGGAGCAGGGCAAGGCCGAGGGGCGCATCCTCTATCTCAAGGAGCTGCTGCGCACCGCCAAGGTCGGTGAGGCTCCGGCCGCCGACGTGGTCTCGCCCGGCATGGTCGTCACCATCTACTTCGACGACGACGCCGACGACACCGAGACGTTCCTGCTCGGCTCCCGGGAGATCGCCTCCACCACCGACCTCACCGTCTACAGCCCCGAGTCCGCGCTCGGCAAGGCGATCCTCGGCGGCAAGGCGGGCCAGACCTGCACCTACACGGCCCCCAGCGGCGCCGACATCAAGGTGACCGTCGTGTCCTTCGAGCCCTACTCGGGCTGACCGCCCTCCGGACCCGCGCCGGACGGCTCGGGTCCCGACCCGACCGAGGCTGACAGGCTCCTCGGGCCCCGAGCCACACCCACCCGTTCGCCCCGACCGGATCATCCGGCCGGGGCGTTCGCGGTTCACCCCTCGCCGGCGAAGACCACCTGATAGCCGCTGGCCCGCAACGCGCTGATCAGCGTGTCCGAGTGCTCCACCCCCCGGGTCTCCACGGACAGCGCCACCTCCACCTCGCCCAGCCGCAGGTGCGGGTTGGCCCGCTGGTGCACCACGTCCACCACGTTGGCCCGGTGCTCGGCGATCTCGCCGAGCAGCGAGGCGAGCTGACCGGGCCGGTCCACGCACCGCACGGTGATCCGCAGGAAGCGGCCGGCCGCGGCCAGGCCGTGCTCGATCACCCGCAGCATCAGCAGCGGATCGATGTTGCCGCCGGAGAGGACCGCGACCACCGGCGGGGTCACCTCCACCGCGCCGGCCAGGAGCGCCGCCACGCCGACCGCCCCGGCCGGCTCCACCACCTGCTTGCCGCGCTCCAGCAGCATCAGCAGCGCGCGGGAGATGTCCTCCTCGGAGACCGTGACCACGTCGTCGACGAGCTTGCGGACGTGGGTGAACGTCAGCTCACCGGGCCGCCCGACGGCGATCCCGTCGGCGATCGTCGCGAACGAGGGCAGCCGGACCGGTTCGCCGGCCCGCAGCGAGGGCGGGAAGGCGGCGGCGCTCGCCGCCTGCACCCCGATCACCCGTACGTCGGGACGCAGCGCCTTGGCCGCCACCGCCATGCCCGACACCAGCCCGCCACCGCCCACCCCGGTCACGATGGTGCGCACGTCCGGGCACTGTTCGAGCAGTTCCAGCGCCACCGTGCCCTGACCGGCGATGACGTCCGGGTGGTCGAACGGGTGGATGAACACCGCACCGGTCCGCTCGGCGAAGGTCTGGGCCGCGATCAGCGACTCGTCCACCGTGTTGCCGACCAGCTCGATCTGCGCGCCGTACCCCTTGGTCGCGGCGACCTTCGGCAGCGGCGCGTTCACCGGCATGAAGACGGTGGCGTGCGTGCCGACCAGACCGGCGGCGAGCGCCACCCCCTGGGCGTGGTTGCCGGCGCTGGCCGCCACCACGCCCCGGGCCCGCTCGTCGGCGGAGAGCCGGGAGATCCGCACGTACGCGCCCCGCACCTTGTACGAGCCGGCGCGCTGCATGTTCTCGCACTTGAGCCAGACCGGCCCGCCGAGCGCGGCGCTGAGCGGACGGGACGGCTCCAGCGGCGTGGTGCGGGTGACGCCGGCGAGCAGCTCCCGCGCGGCCTGTACGTCGGCGAGACCGACCAGTTCCGTCATGCCCCGATCGTGCCACCCGCCCCGGCCGGAGGCGGCGGCGACGTCACCGACGGCGCGTCCGGTCCGGCGGCCGCCGGCGCGGGCGCGGCGGAAGCGGACCCGGGACCGGCCACCGGTGCGGGACCCGCGGGCGCGGCCGGCGCGGGCGCGGCCGGCGCGGGCGCGGCCGTGCCGGGCGCGGGCCAGCCGGGGTGGCCCGGCCAGGCGGGCACGGCACGGGCGAGGCGGTCCTGCTGGGCGGCCGAGATCCGGCGGACCAGCACGACGAACGAGATGCCGGCGACCAGGCAGGCCACCGACAGCAGCAGCCGGCCGCCGAGCGCGTCCTGGTAGTAGCGGACGTAGCTGCCGTACTCCACGTCGTTCTGCGGCCACTCGGTCAGCCGCGAGTACCGCTGGTCGTCGCCGCGGCTGACCAAACGGTCGCCGACCGAGAAGACGAGCCAGGCGGCCCACCAGACGCCGACCAGGGCCGGCGTGGTGCGCCGGAGCAGGCTGTCCCGGGCGATGTTCGCGACCACCCGGGCCGGGACCACGAAGTTGGCGAACGGCACCAGCCAGCCGGCGATCGCCCAGCCCGGGCCGAGGCTCGGCAGGGCGCCCGCGAACGCGTCGGTGTTCTTCCGCGCCCGCCAGGTCCAGATGATGACCAGCACCGCCGCGGTCAGGAGGGCCAGCAGGTAGGGCAGCCCGAGCAGCAGTTCGGCGACCGCCGCGCCCAGCAGCAGGTCCCGGTCACCCTGCTCGGCCGCCGTGCGGGCCATCCGCGCGCCGACCAGCGGGAACAGCGCGCCCGGCAGGTAGAGCACGGTGGCCGCGCCGACCGCGACCGCCGCGGCGGTGCCGAGGCCACGGACCGGGTACGTGGGCACGCCGGGCAGCACCGGCGGCTGACCGAACGGCGTACCGCAACGCTGGCAGTCGGGGTCGACCGGGGACGCGACGTCCCCGCAGGTCTGGCAGTGCATCGGGGACCGTCCGGAAGGGTGTGCGCGACAGGGGTGCGCACACGTTAGACGATCATGCGGTGGCCGGCGACCCCGTACCGACCCGGGGATAGCCGGGAGCGTGCCGCGTCCACGGCGCCTGCATCTCGAACTGCCCGGCCACGCCGAGCAGCAGCAGCTCCGAGCCGGGCGGGCCGACGAACTGCACGCCGACCGGCAACCCGTCCGGGCGGCGGCCGACCGGCACCACGATCGACGGCAGGCCGGCGATGTTCCACGGCGCGGCGTACGGGGCGTACCGGATGTTCGTCGACATGTTCGCCAGCCAGGAGCGGCCGGACCAGCCGGCGGCCTGCGGCGGCGGCCCGGCCAGCGCCGGGGTGAGCAGCAGGTCGACCGAGTGGTCGGCGAAGAACTGCACCGACCGCTCGCGCCAGGCCGTCCGGTCGGACTCCCGGACGTACCCCCGGCGCTGCGCCCACTCCCCCAGCGCGACGTGCCGGCGGCTGCGCCGCTGGAGCTGGCGCGGCGCCACCCCGGCGGCCCGCACGTCCGCCGCGGCGGCCGCGAACCAGGTGGCGATGCCCTGGAGGCCGAGCCGGGTCGGGTAGACCGGGTCGGCGGGAACGGTGTCGTGCCCGGCGGCGGCCAGCAGCCGGCCGGCCGCGGCGACCGCGTCCCGGTTCGGCGCGTCCGGCGAGACGCCGCGCACCGGGGAGCGCAGCGACACGCCCACCCGCAGCCGCGGCGGCGGGACCAGCCGGTCCGGCCGGCGGCCGGCCAGCACCGAGAAACCGACCACCGCGTCGGCGACCGTCCCGGTCAGCATGCCGTGCTCGGTGAGGCCGAACCAGTCGTCCGCGCCGAGCTGGCAGGGCACCACACCCCGGCCGGGCTTGAGACCGACCAGGCCGCAGCAGGCCGCCGGGATGCGGATCGAGCCGAGACCGTCGTTGCCGTGGGCCATCGGCACCAGCCCGGCGGCCACCGCGGCGGCCGCGCCGCCGGAGGAGCCGCCGGGGGTACGCGACAGGTCCCACGGGTTACGGGTCACGCCGGTGTCGTCGTCGGTGAGGGCCCACAGGCCCAGCTCCGGCATCCGGGTCACGCCGAGGATCACCGCGCCCGCGCCCCGCAGCCGGCGGACCACCTCGTGGTCGGCCTCCGCCACCTCGGTACGCATCGCGGCCGACCCGTTCCAGGTGGGCAGCCCGGCGACCGGCGTGTTCTCCTTGACCGCGACCGGCACCCCGGCCAGCGGCAGGTCGGCCAGTTCCTCCTGCTCGTCGACCTTCTCCGCCTCGGTGATCGCCTCGCCGCCGCGTACCGTGCGGAACGCGGCCAGCTCGGCGTCGACTCGGGCGGCGTGGTCGAGGTGGTCGGCCACCACCTGCGTGGCGGAGACGTCACCACGGCGGACCGCACGGGCGATCTGCTTCGCGGTCGCCCCGACCCAGGTCGTCGGCAAGATGTCCGGCACTGCCACCCTCCCCGTCCAGCGGTCAGCCCAGCGCCTGCTCCAGATCGGCGAGCAGGTCGTCGACCGTCTCGATGCCGACAGACAGTCGCACGAGATCGCCGGGAACTTCAAGCGGCGAGCCGGCAGCGCTCGCGTGTGTCATCCGGCCCGGGTGCTCGATCAGGGACTCCACGCCGCCGAGCGACTCGGCGAGCACGAACAGCCGGGTGGAGTTGCAGATCTCCACCGCGTGCTCCTCGCCGCCCGCCGCGCGGAACGAGATCATGCCGCCGAACCGGCGCATCTGCTTGGCCGCCACCTCGTGCCCCGGGTGCGACGGCAGGCCCGGGTAGATCACCTGGCCGACCTTCGCGTGCCCGTCCAGGTAGGCCGCGATCCGCTCGGCGTTGTCGCAGTGCCGGTCCATCCGTACCCCGAGGGTCTTGATGCCGCGCAGGGTGAGCCACGCGTCGAACGGACCGTTGACGGCGCCCATCGCGTTCTGGTGGTAGCGCAGTTCCTCGCCGAGGGTGCGGTCCGCGGCGACCAGCGCGCCACCGACCACGTCGGAGTGTCCGCCGACGTACTTGGTGGTGGAGTGCACCACCACGTCCGCGCCGAACGCGATCGGCTGCTGCAGGTACGGCGAGGCGAACGTGTTGTCGACCACCAGCAGCGCGCCGGCGTCGTGCGCCACGGCGGCCAGGGCGGCGATGTCGGCGATGCCGAGCAGCGGGTTGGTGGGCGTCTCCACCCAGACGATCTTCGTGGTGCCGGGGCGGATCGCGGCGCGGACCGCGTCCGGGTCGGAGACCCTGGCCGGGGTGTACGCCAGACCCCACCGCTCGGCCACCTTGGCGAAGAGCCGGTAGGTGCCGCCGTACGCGTCGTCCGGGATGACCACGTGGTCGCCCGGCTTGCACACGGTGCGCAGCAGGGTGTCCTCGGCGGCCAGGCCGCTGGCGAAGGCGAGCCCCACCGGGCCGCCCTCCAGCGCGGCCAGGCACTCCTGCAGCGCGTCCCGGGTGGGGTTGCCGGAGCGGCTGTACTCGTAGCCCTCGCGCGGTGCGCCGACGGCGTCCTGGGCGTAGGTGCTGGTCTGGTAGATCGGCGGGATCACCGCACCGGTGCGGGCCTCGGGGTCCTGACCGGCGTGGATGGCGAGCGTCTCGAAGCCGTGACTCATTCCAGGAAGGCTAGTCCCTGAGGCCCGCCCCGGTCGGGAATGTCCCCGCCGCGGTGACCCGCCCCGCTTTCCCTGGAACGGCGGAGCGGGGCGGCACCGTCCCGTGCGGCCGGCCGGGCACTACCCTGCCCGGATGGACGGGTGCGTGTTCTGCGGGATCGTGACAGGCGGGGTGCCCGCGTTCCGGGTCGCCGACGAGCCGGACGGAGTCGCCTTCCTGGACACCCGGCCGGTGTTCAAGGGGCACGTGCTGGTGGTGCCCCGCCCTCATCTGGTCGCGCTGGCGGACCTGCCCGCCGACGCGCTGCCCGGCTACTTCCGCTTCGTGCGGCGCATCGCGGTGGCGGTGGAGACGGGTCTCGGGGCCGGTGGGACGTTCGTGGCGATGAACAACAAGGTGTCCCAGTCCGTCCCGCACCTGCACACCCACGTGGTGCCCCGGACGAAGGGGGACGGCCTGCGCGGCTTCTTCTGGCCGCGCACCCGCTACGCCGACGACGACGAGGCCCAGGGGTACGCCGACCGGGTGGCCGCCGCGCTGCCCGCCACGTGACACAACCACCGGACGCCATTCGCATTCACCGCACATTCGCCGCTCGGAACCAGCCGCGAGAATTGTGAGCCCCAGTTCCGAGAAATTGTCGCGGAAAACAAATCGTATTCGTTGTCCATCTGATGACTGAGCAAATGCGGAATGGCGATCAAATGGCAGAGTGCGTTCTGCCGAGTGAGGGACGACCGGTCCCGGCCGGCATCTGGAGCAGGGAGAGCAGATGTCACGAAGAATGGCGGTGGCAGCGGTCGCGCTGACCAGCGTTGCGGCGCTGGCGCCACTGTCGCCCGCCGCGTACGCCGGCCCGTCCACCGAGGACGCCGGGCGGGCCGCCCGGACGGCGGCGACGACCGTCCGCCCGGAAGGGGCCCTGAAGCAGTCGACGGCGACCCCGCAGCAGATGGCGGATCTCGACCGGCGCCACCGCGAGCAGCGCGAACGGATCGCCGCCGCGCAACCCCGGCCGGCCGGCGGTGAGGTCGACGCGGCCGAGCGCGCGAAGCCGGTCCGCCAGACCGAGGCGGGCGGCGAGTTCAGCGCCCAGGCGCTGTTGATCCGACGCAACAACGCCAACACGCGGGCCTCGCAGGTGAGCAGCACGCTGGGCGAGACCGCCGCGGCCAACGACGGCTCCTCGGTCTTCTACACCGGCAACACCTACGCCTCGTACTCCACCAACGACGGCAGCACCTGGACCGGCGTCGGCCTGCCGGCCGGACCGGCCGACGCGCCCAACGCGTGTTGCGACCAGGACGTCGTGCGGGCCCACAACACCGACCGGATCTTCAGCATCCTGCTCTACACGAACGCCGCTCTGAACAACGGCGGAGTGCGCATCTTCGTTCGCGACAATCCGGCCAGCGCACCGTTGTGCACCTATTACATCGACCCGGGCGGGGCCGCCGACGACGTGCTCCCGGACTACCCGCACATCGGGGTGAGCGCCAACGCGCTCTACCTGACCACCCAGAACCAGCGGGCCGGTTCCTGGATCGGTTCGCAGATCAGACGGTTCAACCTCGCGCAGATGTCCGCCTGCACCACGGCCACCACCAACACCCTCACCCACGTCGGCTCGGTCGGGCAGCGGGTCTTCACCCCCGTCGAGGGTGCCCAGAACTCGACCACCATGTACTTCGGGGCGATCGAGAGCACCACGTCGTTCCGCATCTTCAGCTGGGCGGAGTCGAGCGCGTCGGTGCCGCAGACGGTGCGCACGATCAGTGCGTCCAACTTCAGCAACCCGGACTGTCGGGGCGGAACCGGCAACTTCGACTTCATCGAACGCTCCACCTCCTGGACCGCGGCCGGCTTCCGGATGCGCGGGGCGCTGCACGGCTCCCGGGTCACCTGGTACTGGCACTCCGCACCGACCGGCGGGATCACCCAGGGACACGTCCGGGCGGCGTCCTTCCGCACCTCCGACCTGACGCTGGTCGAGCAGCCGCACATCTGGAACGCCGGGCTCTGCTTCGGCTACCCCGTGTTGAGCGGCAACGTCTTCGGCGACCTGGGGATCTCCATCGCCGCAGGCGGCGCGGCGGGCGGTGGTGGCGCAGCGGCGCAGGGTTACGTGGGAGTCGACGACACCCCGGGAGACCCGATCGCCTTCGGGACCGTGATCCTGACCGCCTCCGGCACCCACAACCGCACCGACGGCCGGTACGGCGACTACTTCACCGTCCGCACCAACGCCAAGTGCAGGCAGACCTGGGTCGGCACCAACTACGCGCTGTCCGGGGGGAACACCACCTCCGCGCACGTCAACGCGCGGTACGTCGAGTTCGGCAGCACCCTCGACTCGGGCTGCTTCTGAGTTCCGCCAGGGGGTGGGTGGTCGGGTCGCCGGCCACCCACCGCGCACCCGTGCGGCGGGGACGTCCGGCGGTCAACCGATCCGGAACGGCGCCGAGTGGACCCGCTCGGCGACGGTCCCCTCCGGGGCGGGTGACCGCCGGAAACCGAGGGTGACCCGGTAGACGCCGGCCGGTGCGGGCGGCACGACGCCGTCGCCGCCGGCCGGGTCGAGCCGGAACTCGCGTCGCTCCCCGGGCGCCCAGGTGACGACGCTGCCCGCCCGCTCGACGCCGCAGTTGTCGTACGCCGTCCAGGTGTCGCCCGCGCGGCGTTCCAGCAGGACCGGCGAGCAGTCGGTCCGCAGGTCGTCGGCGTACACGGGCATCTGGCTGCCGTTGGTCACCGTCACCGCGATGCGATCGTCCGCCCCGCCGACCGACACGGTGACGGTGACCACGGTGTCGGCCGTCCCGGCCGGGGTGGCCGGCGCCGGAACGGGGCTTTCCGGAGCGGACCGGGCGCACCCGGCCAGCACGGCCACCGCCAGGATCAGCGCCGCGCTCCGGCAGGCGTTCCATCTGCTCATACCGCTCAGACGAGCCCCAACCCCCCACCGTTCCGCACCGAGCGTGACCCCGTTCCCTACCGATCGCGACCCGGGCCTGAGCGTGGGCGGGACGGGTAAGGAAGCGGGGCCCGGCCGTGTTGCACCCGGGGAGAGTACGAGAGGAGTTCCACCGTGTTCCTTCGCCGCATGAAGGCCGAGATGATCTCTCCTGACCAGGCACTGCCGGGCCGCCCGATCGCCATGCCGATCGCCGACCGGCACGAGGTGCTGCCGTCGACGCTGAAGGGCCCGTTCCCCGAGGGCGCGCAGGTAGCCGTCTTCGGCATGGGCTGCTTCTGGGGTGCCGAGCGGCTGTTCTGGACCCTCCCCGGCGTGATCACCACGTCCGCCGGCTACGCGGGTGGTTACACCACCAACCCGACGTACGAGGAGGTGTGCTCCGGCATGACCGGGCACGCCGAGGTGGTCCAGGTGGTCTACGACCCGTCGAAGATCGCCTACGAGGACCTGCTCAAGGTCTTCTGGGAGAACCACGACCCGACCCAGGGCATGCGCCAGGGCAACGACGTGGGCACCCAGTACCGGTCCGCCATCTACACCACGACGGACGAGCAGCGCGCCGCCGCCGAGGCGTCCCGGGACGCGTTCGCGCCGATCGTGGCGCGGGCCGGCAAGGGCGAGATCACCACGGAGATCGCCCCGCTCGGCGACTACTACTTCGCCGAGGACTACCACCAGCAGTACCTGGCCCCGACGAAGAACCCGAACGGCTACTGCAACCACGGCCCGAACGGGCTGAGCTGCCCGGTCGGCGTGGCCCGTACCGCCGGCTGACGCCCGATGCCGGGTCTGCGGTGTTCGTCACATCGCGGGCCCGGCTCATCTCGGGCATCGGACACCGAGCGGGCAGGAACCGACGCGTTCCTTCACAGCCACACTCGGTAACCGCGCATCGTAGCAACCTGTCACACGTTCGTCATCGTCTCAACAGGCGAACTGCAACAACCTCTGGCAGCATTGGCTCGCATGTGCGGACTTGCGGGAGAGTTCCGCCGTGACGGTTCACGTGCCGACGTCTCGGCCGTGGAGCGGATGGCGGCCACGATGAGTGACCGAGGGCCCGACGACAGCGGCGTCTGGTCGCAGGGCCCGACCGCGCTGGGACACCGGCGCCTGAAGATCATCGACCTTTCCGCGGCGAGCGGCCAACCGATCGTCGACGCCGCCGCCGGGCTCACCGGGGTCTTCAACGGCTGCATCTACAACTACCGCGAGTTGCGCGCGGAGTTGCAGGCCAAAGGCCACCGCTTCTTCTCCGCCGGTGACAGCGAGGTCGTGGTCAAGGCGTACGCCGAGTGGGGGCTCGACTTCGTCGACCACCTGGTCGGCATGTTCGCGGTCGCGATCAGCGAGCGGGACACCGGCCGCCTGGTGCTGGCCCGCGACCGGCTCGGCATCAAGCCGCTCTACCTGGCCGAGAGCCCCGGCGTGGTGCGCTTCGCCTCGACCCTGCCGGCGCTGCTGGCCGGCGGCGGCGTGGACACCACCATCGACCGGGTGGCGCTCGCCCACTACCTGAGCTTCCACAGCATCGTGCCGCCGCCGCGGACCATCCTCGCCGGCGTCACCAAGCTGCCCCCGGCCACGGTCCGGGTGTACGAGGCGGACGGCACCACCCGGGAGCGGGTCTACTGGGACCCGACCTTCGGGCGCGCCGCCGAGCGGGCCGGCTGGTCCGAACGGGACTGGCAGGACGCGCTGCTCGACTCGCTGACCACCGCCGTCCGTCGCCGGATGGTGGCCGACGTGCCGGTGGGCGTGCTGCTCTCCGGCGGCCTCGACTCCAGCCTGGTGGTCGCGCTGCTCGCCGGTGAGGGCCAGGCCCGGTCCGGCCTGGCCACGTTCTCCATCGGCTTCGACGCGGTCGGCGGCCGGGAGGGCGACGAGTTCGTCTACTCCGACCTGGTGGCCAAGACGTTCGGCACCGACCACCACCAGATCCGGGTGCCCACCGGCGACCTGCTGCCGCCGCTGGAGGCCGCCGTCGCGTCCATGAGCGAGCCCATGGTCAGCCACGACTGCGTGGCGTTCTGGCTGCTCAGCCAGGAGGTCGCGAAGCACGTCAAGGTGGTCCAGTCGGGCCAGGGCGCGGACGAGATCCTGGGCGGCTACCACTGGTACCCGCCGCTGGCCGGGGTGGACCGGGAGCAGGCGCTCGACACGTACGCGAAGGCGTTCTTCGACCGGGACGCGGCCGGGCTGGCCCGGGTGCTCAATCCGGACTGGCTGGCCGACGGTGATCCGGCGCGCGAGTTCGTGGCCGCCCACCTGGGCCGGGCCGGCGCGGAGACCGCGGTCGACGCCGGCCTGCGGATCGACACCCAGGTCATGCTGACCGACGACCCGGTGAAGCGGGTCGACAACATGACCATGGCGCACGGCCTGGAGGCCCGGGTGCCGTTCCTCGACCACGAGTTCGTGGAGCTGGCCGCGAGCTGCCCGCCCGAGCTGAAGCTGGCCCAGGGCGGCAAGGGCGTACTCAAGGAGATCGGCCGCCGGGTCCTGCCGCACGAGGTGATCGACCGGCCCAAGGGCTACTTCCCGGTGCCCGGCCTCACCCACCTGGAGGGCAAGCTCCTCGACCGGGTGCGCGACGCGCTCACCGCGCCCGAGGCGCGCCGGCGTGACCTGTTCCGCGGCGACTACGTCGACGCGCTGCTCGCCGACCCGAACGCCGAACTGACCCCGTTGAACGGAAACAAGCTGTGGCAACTGGGACTCCTGGAAATGTGGCTCCAGAGCCACGGAATCGACTGACCGTGACGGACACCCTCGCCACCGGCACGGCCCGCACCGACCGGGAACGGGTGCTCGGGCGCCGCCGGGAACGGACCGGGCCGGGCGGTGACCCGGTCGCACCGGGCACGCCGGAGCCGCGACAGCCGGAGACCGGGTCCGCCGACGCCTCCGGTGTCGTGCTCGACTGCGGCTGGGGCCGGCTGGTCTTCGGGCAGACGTTCGCCGACCAGGTGCACGTGGCCGACGTGCTGCGCTCCGAGGCGGTCGGCGCCCGGGACATCTGCATCTACCTGCGCGACCCGCACGTGCTGGTCTCCCGGCTGCCGGACGAGCTGTTCATCGACCCGTCGCTGACCTACCGGCTGCCGCTGGGCGAGCGCCGCCCGGCCGCCACCGAGGGCGGCGAGATCCCCGGGCTCACCATCCGGCCGCTGCGCGACGCGGACGACGCGGACGCGGTGAACCGGATCTACGCCCGCAACGGCATGGTCACCGCCCCGGTCGAGGTGCTGGTGGACAACGCCGGCACCGACCGGTTCCTGCACCTGGTGGCCGAGGACGCCACCGGCGAGGTGGTCGGCACCATCACCGGCGTGGACCACGTCGCGGTCTTCGACGACCCGGAGAACGGGGCCAGCCTCTGGTGCCTGACCGTCGACTTCAACACCGCGCCGCCCGGCACCGGCCAGGCGCTGCTCACCGCGCTCGCCGACCAGCTCGACACGCGCGGCCGGGCGTACGTGGACCTGTCCGTGCTGGCCGAGAACTCGGGCGCGATCCGGCTCTACGAGCGGCTCGGCTTCCACCGCACCGGCACGCTCTGCGTCAAGCGGAAGAACCCGATCAACGAGCGCCTGTTCCTGCCCGCCATGCCCGAGGGTTACGACGAGCTCAACCCGTACGCGAAGATCGTCGCGGACGAGGCGATGCGGCGCGGGATCCGGGTGGAGGTCACCGACCCGCACTGGGGTGAGCTGAAGCTGACCACCGGTGGCCGGACCATCCACACCCGCGAGTCGCTGTCGGAGCTGACCTCGGCGGTGGCGATGAGCCGCTGCGACGACAAGCGGGTGACCCGGCGCATCCTGACCGAGGCGGGGCTGTCCGTGCCGCGCGGTCGCACCGCCACCGGCGAGCCCGACGACCTCGCGTTCCTGGCCGACGTCGGCCCGGTGGTGGTCAAGCCGGCGCGGGGCGAGCAGGGCAACGGGATCACCGTCGGCGTGCGGACGGCGGAGGCGTTGACCGCCGCGGTCGAGCTGGCCCGCCGGTTCTGCCCGGACGTGCTGATCGAGGAGCTGCGCGCGGGCGAGGACCTGCGGGTGGTGGTGATCGACCACGAGGTGGTCGCCGCCGCGGTCCGGCGCCCGGCGCAGATCACCGGCGACGGGGTGCACGACGTCACCGAGCTGATCGAGCGGCAGAGCCGTCGCCGGGCCGCCGCCACCGGCGGCGAGTCCCGGATCCCGATCGACGACATGACCCGTGAGGTGGTGGCCGAGGCCGGCTACCAGATGCACGACGTGCTGCCGGAGGGGCAGGTGCTGGCGGTCCGGCGGACCGCCAACCTGCACACCGGCGGCACCATCCACGACGTGACCGCCGAGCTGCACCCGGCGATCGCCGAGGCGTGCGTGACCGCCAGCCGGGCGCTGGACATCCCGGTCACCGGGCTGGACCTGCTGGTCCCCGCCCCGGACGCGCCGGAACACGTGTTCATCGAGGCCAACGAGCGGCCGGGGCTGGCCAACCACGAGCCGCAGCCGACCGCCGAACGCTTCGTCGACCTGCTCTTCCCGGGCACGCGGGCACCGCAGCGACTCTGGTCGCCGGCCGGTGCGGCAGGCTCAGGGGCATGACCGCACGGAAACCCCAACCGCTCAAGCTCGACCTCGAATACCTGCGCCAGGTGCTGGTGGAACTGCTGGAGATCCCCAGCCCGTCCGGGCGTACCGACCACATCCAGCAGTACGTGGGCGAGCGGCTCTCCGCGCTCGGGATCAGCTCCACGCTGACCCGGCGCGGAGCGCTGAGCGCCTGCCTGCCCGGCCCCCGGTCGACCGGCGCCGACCGCGCGGTCGTGGTGCACACCGACACCATCGGCGGCATGGTGAAGCGGCTGAAGGAGAACGGCCGGCTGGAGATCAACCCGATCGGCACGCACAGCGCCCGCTTCGCCGAGGGCGCCCACGTGCGGATCTTCACCGACGACCTGGACCGGGTGATCACCGGCCAGGTGCTGCCGCTCAAGGCCAGCGGGCACCGCTACAACGAGGCGGTCGACCTCCAGGGGGTCGGCTGGGAGCTGGTCGAGGTCCGGGTCGACGAGCCGGTGCACGACGAGGCCGGCCTCCGCGCGCTCGGCGTCGACGCCGGCGACTTCGTCGCGCTGCTGCCCAACCCCACGATCACCCCGAGCGGATACGTCAAGTCCCGGCACCTGGACGACAAGGCCGGGGTGGCCGCGGTGCTGACCGCGTTCAAGGCGATGGTCGACGCCGGAGTCACCCCGGCGGTCACCGCGCACCTGCTGGTCACCGTCACCGAGGAGATCGGCCACGGCGCCAGCCACGGGCTGGACCCGGACGTGGCGGAGATCGTCTCGGTGGACGCGGCGGTGGTCGCGCCCGGCCAGCAGTCCCGGGAGAACGCGGCCACGCTGGCGATGGGCGACGGGGTCGGCCCGTTCGACTACCACCTCACCCGCAACCTGGCCTCGATCGCCAAGGAGCACGGCGTCGACCTGGTCCGGGACGTGTTCGACTACTACCGCTCGGACGCCGCCTCGGCGGTCGAGGCCGGGGCGCACGCCCGGGTGGCGCTGCTCGGCTTCGGCGTGGACGCCACCCACGGGCACGAGCGCACCCACCTCGACGGCCTGCACCATCTCGCCCAACTGCTCTGCCTCTATCTGCAGAGCCCGCTGGTATTCCCCGAGTGGGACGCCGAGCCGGAGGGCGACCTGGCCGACTTCCCGTCGCTGGCGGTGCAGCCGGCGCACGAGGAGGGCCCCCGGGAGGGCCCGATCGGCGTGGAGTGACCGTCACCCGGCCGGCCCTCCGCCCGAGGGCCGGCCGGCCCGGGCGGAGGGCGAGGCTCACGCTCGGTGACGGGCGCTGACGGGCGCTGGCGGGCGCTGACGGGCGCTGGCGGGCGCTGGCGGGCGCTGGCGGACGCTGGCGGACGCTGGCGGGCGCTGACGGTAGAGCCGGTCACGGGCCTTTCGAGCTGATATCAGAAATGACTCACCCGCCGTCGCAAGCGGCGGCATGCGGCCGGGGGCCGGGCGCCGAGGCCGGGCACCGGGGCCGGGGGCCCGGGGGGGCCGGGGGCCGGGGGCCGGGGGCCGGGGGCCGGGGGCCGGGGGCCGGGGGCCGTCCCGACATCACGTCCGGCCGTGAGTCGTTCGTGCTATCAGCTCGAAAGGCGGCGCGAACCCACGTCCCGACCGAGGACGGTCCCGGGCTCTCGTCCGCCCTGTGATCGAAATTCGTTGCCGTGGCCGCCGGGAAGTGGATAGCGTGGCGGTACACGGGAAAGGAGGTGGTCCAGACTTGTATAGCAATCGGACTCGTGAGGTGGCTGTCCGCTAGCCGCTGTCCTCGACAGTGAAACCGTCCGCCGCGAGGCGGGCACAGCATGATCGTCGAGACCGTGTGGCAGCGGTGCGGCGAAACCACGACAGCCACCCGACCCCCGGGGTGCCGGCCCAGTCCAGCCGGCCCGCGCGCGAGCGCGGAAGCCCCGGGGGTCGCTTCATGTCTGGGGGAAGACCTTGTCCATGCGGGAGCTGGTGGTGCTCGGGACGGCCAGCCAGGCGCCGACCCGGCAGCGCAACCACAACGGCTACCTGCTGCGCTGGGACGACGAGGTGATCCTCTTCGACCCGGGCGAGGGCAGCCAACGCCAGATGCTGCACACCGGGGTGACCGCCACCGACCTGACCCGGATCTGCGTCACCCACTTCCACGGCGACCACTGCCTGGGGCTGCCCGGCATGATCCAGCGGCTCTCGCTGGACCGCGTGCCGCACCCGGTGGCCGTGCACTTCCCGGCCGGCGGCGCGGACTACTTCGCCCGGCTGCGCCACGCGTCGAGCTTCTACGAGACGGCCGAGCTGGCCGTGGAGCCGATCGACACCGACGGCCAGAGGATCACGCTGGGCATCGGCACGCTGGAGGCCCGCCGGCTGCGGCACCCCGTCGAGACGTACGGCTACCGCCTGGTCGAGCCGGACGGCTGCCGGATGCTGCCGGAGCGGCTGGCCGCGTACGGCATCGTCGGTCCGGCGGTGGGGCGGCTGCTCCGCGACGGCCACCTGGACCTCGACGGACGCCGCGTCAGCCGGGACGAGGTGAGCGTCACCCGACCGGGGCAGCGGTTCGCGTTCGTGATGGACACCGGGCTCTGCGACGGGGTGTACGCGCTGGCTGAGCACGCCGACCTGCTGGTGATCGAGTCGACGTTCCTGGAGTCGGAGGCCGCGTTGGCCGCCGAGGTCGGCCACCTCACCGCCGGCCAGGCCGCGCGGGTGGCGGCCGAGTCGGGGGTACGCACACTCGTGCTCACCCACTTCTCCCAGCGGTACGCCGACCCGCGCCGCTTCCACGACGAGGCGCGCGAGCACTTCACCGGTGATCTGGTGATCGCCGAGGATCTCCAGACGGTGCAGATGCCGCCCCGGCGGGTACCGTCGCCCGGGTGACACTCTCCCTACGTTCCGCGACCGAGGCCGACCTGATGGCGGTCGGCGCCCTGCACCAGCGCTCCCGGGTGGCGGCGTACTCGTCGATCCTGCCGCCCGATGCGCTCGCCGAACCGACACCGGAGGCGATGGGGCGCTACTGGGTCGAGCGGCTGACCTGGGAGGGCGCGGACCACCGGATGACCGTGGCCGAGCGGGACGGACGACTGGTGGGCTTCAGCTACCTCGGGCCGGACGACGAGGGCGACCCGGCGACCGGACTGCTCAACGCGATCCACCTCGAGCCGGACGAGCGGGGCCGGGGCACCGGGCGGGCGCTGATGGTGGACGCGCTGGACGCGATGCGGGACCGCTCGTGGACCCGGGCCGTGTTGTGGGTGCTGCGCGACAACGCCTCCGCGCGCCGGTTCTACGAACGTGGCGGCTGGCGGGCCACCGGCGCGAGCCGCGTCGACCGCATCGGGCCCGCGCTGGTGGACCAGGTGCGCTACGCGCGTGAGGTGTAAGGAAGGGCCCCTTCTTAACGCATTCGGTAGAGGAAGGGCCCCCTGTTAACACCGCGCCCGTTCGCTGTCAGCGGAGTCGGGCATGGGCGCCGACGGGTGAGGCGTTGGTGGCGACATGGAGGAGACCGAGGACACCGGGCGGGCGGAGGACGCCGCGCTCGACGCGTACTCCCGGGTGGTGACCGGTGTGGCGGCGCGGGTGCTGCCCGCGGTGGCGGCCCTGTCGGTGCGGACCGCGCGCGGCGCGGGCGCCGGCTCGGCCGTCGTCATCGGGCCGGACGGGCTGCTGCTGACCAGCGCGCACGTCGTGCAGGGCGCGAACGGTGGCATGGCCGCGTTCGGCGACGGCACCGAGACCCGGTTCCGGGTGGTCGGCGCCGACCCGCTGTCGGACCTGGCCGTGCTGCGCGCCGACGAGTCGGGCGTGCCGCCGGTCGAACTGGGCGACGCCGACCGGCTGCGCATCGGCCAACTGGTGGTCGCGGTCGGCAACCCGATGGGGCTCGCCGGCTCGGTCACCGCCGGGGTGGTCTCCGGGCTGGGCCGGTCGCTGCCCGCGCGAGACGGGCGGCTGGTCCGGCTGATCGAGGACGTCATCCAGACCGACGCCGCGCTCAACCCCGGCAATTCGGGCGGGGCGCTCGCCGACTCCGCCGGTCGCGTCGTCGGGGTCAACACCGCGGTCGCCGGATACGGGCTGGGGCTGGCGGTGCCGGTCAACCCCACCACCCGGCAGATCGTCGCCGACCTGACCGACGCGGGGCGGGTGCGCCGGGCCTGGCTGGGGGTGGCCGGCGCGCCGGTGCCGCTGCCGCCGGAGGTGACCGCGCGTACCGGCCAGCGGCGCGGGCTGCGGGTGGTGGAGGTGGTGCCCGGCAGCCCGGCCGGGGTCGCCGGGATCTACCTCGGTGACGTGATCGTGTCGGCGGGCGGGCGGCCGGTGCAGGACGGGCAGAGCCTGCAACGACTGATGCTCGGTCCGGCCATCGGTGTCCGGCTGTCGGTCACCCTGCTGCGCAAGGGGGCGTACGTGGACGTGGTGGCGGTCCCGACCGAGCTGGGCAGCCGGTGAGGCATGTTAAGAAGGGCCCCTTCCTCTACGCCAGGCGTTAAGAAGGGGCCCTTCCTTACCGCTCAGCGGGCGCCGAGGTGGGCGAGCAGGTCCTGCCGGGTGAGCACGCCCTTCGGCTTGCCGTCGACCAGCACCAGCGCCGCGTCGGCCTTCTCCAGCAGCCCCACCGCCTCGCTGACCGGCTGCCCGCCGCCGATCATCGGCAGCGGCTCGCCCATGTGCCGCTCGATCGTGTCGTGCAGATGGGCCTGGCCGGTGAAGAGCGCGTCGAGCAGGTCCCGCTCGGCGATCGAGCCGGCCACCTCGCCGGTCACCACCGGCGGCTCGGCCTTGAGCACCGGAAGCTGGGAGACGCCGTACTCGCGCATGTAGTCGATGGCGTCGCGGACCGTCTCGGTCGGGTGGACGTGCACCAGCTCGGGCAGGCCGCCCGGCTTGCCGGCGAGCGCGTCGGCCACGGTCGGCTCGGTGCCCGAGTCGTCCAGGAAGCCGTACCGGGCCATCCACCCGTCGTTGAAGATCTTGGACAGGTAGCCGCGGCCGCCGTCCGGCAGCAGCACCACGACCACGTCGTCCGGGCCGGCCTTGCGGGCCACCTCCAGCGCGCCCACCACGGCCATGCCGCAGGAGCCCCCGACCAGCAGCCCCTCCTCGCGGGCCAGCCGGCGGGTCATCTCGAAGGACTCCTTGTCCGACACCTCGACGATCTCGTCCGCGATCGAGCGGTCGTACGTCTCCGGCCAGAAGTCCTCGCCGACGCCCTCGACCAGGTAGGGCCGACCGGTGCCGCCGGAGTAGACCGAGCCCTCCGGGTCCGCGCCGATCACCCGGACCCGCCCCTCGGACGCCTCCTTGAGGTAGCGGCCGATGCCGGAGATCGTGCCGCCGGTGCCGACACCGGCCACGAAGTGGGTGATCTTCCCCTCGGTCTGCCGCCACAGCTCCGGCCCGGTGGTCTCGTAGTGCGAGCGCGGGTTGGCCGGGTTGCTGTACTGGTTGGGCTTCCACGCGCCGGGGATCTCCCGGGCCAGCCGGTCGGAGACGTTGTAGTAGGAGCGCGGGTCCTCCGGCGCGACGGCGGTCGGGCAGACCACCACCTCGGCGCCGTACGCCCGCAGCACGTCCTGCTTGTCCTGGCTGACCTTGTCCGGGCAGACGAACACGCACCGGTAGCCCCGGAGCTGGGCCACCAGGGCCAGCCCGACACCCGTGTTGCCGCTGGTCGGCTCCACGATCGTGCCGCCCGGCCCGAGGATGCCGGCCTTCTCGGCGTCCTCGACCATGCGCAGCGCGATCCGGTCCTTGACCGATCCGCCCGGGTTGACGTATTCCACCTTCGCCAGCACGGTCGCCTGGATGCCCTCGGTGACGTTGCGCAGGCGTACCAGCGGGGTGTTGCCGATCAGCTCGACGACGTTGTCGTAGTACTGCACCTCGTTGTGCCCTTCGTTGCGCCGCCGTCGTGAGGCGGCCGGTCAGCCGTCAGTTCGCCGCCCAGCGTACGTGCCGTCAGGGCACCACGTGCCCGGGGACGACGGAGCTGCGACGTGCCTCCCACTCCAGGAACCGTTCGGTCTCGGCGAGCACGCTGCCGGCCAGCCAGGTGACCATCACCGCGTCGTCGGCCAGCCCGAAGATCGCCAGCGGGATCTCCGGCAGCAGGTCGATCGGGGAGACCACGTACGCCGCCGCACCGGCCATCAGGGCCAGGCGGACACCGCCGTCGTACTCGCCCCGGGCGGTCGCCCGGACCATCCGCGGCAGCGCCGCCAGCCGGGCGCCCAGTGACGGCCCGCCGCGCGCGCCGGCCGCCAGTGCCCGGGCCAGCGCGGCGAACGCGGCGCTCCGCTTCAACGTCTTCCCCATGTCTCCGCCCCTCTCCGTCCGACCAGGGTGCGACCCGGGGGCAAGCCCGCGTCCGCTCCCCAGGGAATACCCAGACGGGCACCCGCCCAGCCTCCCGATCACGGGAAGCGGGGGTCGTACCGGCGCGATACTGTCGGCTCATGGGGGACGCTGGTTCCGTCGCGCCGGTCCGCTGGCAGCGCGCCCGGCAGATCGCCCGCCTCGCGGCGATCGGCACGGGCGCCACGGTGGCGGCCACGGCCGCCACCGGCGGGGTGCTGCTCGGCCAGGCCCGGCAGGCCCGCCGCACCATCCCGATGGCCGAGGCCCCGCCGCCCCGCTGCGACGGCGTCTACGGCGCGAAGCTCCCCGGCCCGCCGGTCACCATGGTCGTCCTCGGCGACTCGTCGGCCGCCGGCTACGGCGTGCACCGCCGCCGGGAGACGCCCGGCTCGCTGCTGGCCACCGGGCTGTCCCGGCGACTGCACCGCCCGGTCCGGCTGCACCGGTTCGCCGTGGTGGGCGCCCTGTCGGCCGGGCTGAAGCCGCAGGTGGAGTCCGCGCTGGAGGTCGAGCCGGACGTGGCCGTGGTGCTGGTCGGCGGCAACGACGTCACCAACCGCACGCCGCCGGCGCTGGCCGTGCGCTACCTGGTCGACGCGGTCCGCACGTTGCGCGCCGCCGGCTGCGAGGTCGTCGTGGGCACCTGCCCCGACCTGGGCACGATCCGGCCGATCCAGCCGCCGCTGCGGTGGCTGGCCCGGCGCTGGAGCCGCCAGCTCGCCGCCGCCCAGACGGTGGCGGTGGTCGAGGCGGGCGGCCGGACGGTCTCCCTCGGTGACCTGTTGGGGCCACGGTTCGCCGCCGAGCCCGGCCGGATGTTCGCGTGGGACCGGTTCCACCCCTCCGCCGAGGGCTACGCGGTCGCGGCGGCGGCGCTGCTGCCGACCGTGCTGTCCGCGCTCGGGGCCGTCCCCGAACGCCGCCCTTCGCTCGCCGGCGCGGAAGGCGTACGGTCGCTCCCGGAGGCGGCCCACGAGGCGGCCCGGCACGCCGGCACCGAGGTCAGCGGCGCCCAGCTGCGGGGTCGCGACCGCGGGCCCGCGGGGCGGTGGGCGCAGCTGCGGCGGCGGGCCTTCTTCGGCGTCGGCGCGGTGCCCTCGACCGGCACCGCCGCCGACACGGCCACGCTGGAGGGAACGGCATGAGCGAGCGCCACGTCGGACACCGGGAGGTGAGGGCATGAGCGGACCGGATCAGACGGCGGCCCGGTGGGGCCGGGCCGCGGCCCTGTCGCTGCTGGCCGGCACGGTCGGCGGCGCGGCGGTCCTCGCCGGCCAGGCGATCGCCGCCCGCACCCGCGAGTACGCCCAGCCCGAGCTGGGGTTGGTGCTGCGCGCCACGGTCGGCCGGGCCGACGCGCCACCGCTGCGCCTGGTGCTGCTCGGCGACTCGTCGGCGCTCGGCGTGGGGGTCGACCGGTTCGAGGAGACCATCGGCGGTCAGCTCGCCCACCTGCTCGCCGAGGGGCCGACCGGCCGCCGGGTGCACCTGTCCAGCGTCGGGGTCTCCGGGTCCCGCGCCACCGACCTGGCCACCCAGGTGGCCCGGGCCCTGCTCGGTGAGCGCCCCGACGTGGCGGTGGTCCTGATCGGCGCGAACGACGCGACCGCGCTGGCCCGCCCGGCCGACGCGGCGGCCTACCTCGGCTCGGCGGTGCGCCGGCTGCGGGAGGCGCACGTCGAGGTCGTGGTGGGCACCTGTCCCGACCTCGGCGCGGTCCGCGCCGTCGCCGCCCCGCTGCGCCAGGTGCTCGCCTGGTCCGGTCGACGGATGGCCCGCGCCCAGACGTCCGCCGTGCTGGACGCCGGCGGCACCGTGGTCGACCTGGGCACCGAGACCGGCCCGGTGTTCCGGGCCGATGCCGGCACGCTCTGCCACGACGGCTTCCACCCGTCCGCCGACGGCTACCGGGTCTGGGCGCACGCGCTGCTCCCGGCGGTCGAGGCCGCCGCGGCGGTCGCGTTCCGACATCACCGCCGCCCGCCGGCGGGGTGACATTTCCCGCCCGCCGCGCGGCTTCCACGGCAAGTTACCCGCGGGTTAACGTTGGTTCATGCCGATTGAGTCGCCCCGCGACGCCGTCATCGTCGCCACCGCCCGGTCCCCCATCGGCCGCGCGTTCAAGGGTTCCCTGCGGGAGGTCCGCCCGGACGATCTCGCCGCCACCATCGTCCAGGCCGCCCTCGACAAGGTCCCGGGGCTCGATCCCACCACCATCGACGACCTCTACCTGGGGTGCGGCCTGCCCGGCGGCGAGCAGGGCTTCAACATGGCCCGGGTGGTGTCCACCCTGCTGGGCCTGGACGGCCTGCCCGGCGCCACGCTGACCCGCTACTGCGCCTCGTCGCTGCAGACCACCCGGATGGCGATGCACGCGATCCGGGCCGGCGAGGGCGACGTGTTCGTCTCCGCCGGTGTGGAGATGGTCTCCCGGTACGCCCGGGGCAACTCCGACACCCTGCCGCCGGAGGCGCAGGCGCTGGTCGGCGGCGGCTGGGAGAACCCGCGCTTCGCCGAGGCGCGCGAGCGGTCGCAGGCCCGCACCCAGGCCGGCGCCGAGGTGTGGACCGACCCGCGGGAGGCCGGCCAGCTGCCGGACATCTACCTCACCATGGGTCAGACCGCGGAAAACCTGGCCCAGGTGTACGACGTGACCCGCGAGGACATGGACGCGTTCGGCGTCCGTAGCCAGAATCTGGCGGAGAAGGCGATCGCGGACGGCTTCTGGGCCCGGGAGATCACCCCGGTCACCACGCCGGACGGCACCGTGGTCGGCACCGACGACGGTCCGCGTCCCGGGGTGACCCTGGAGGCCGTGTCCGGCCTGAAGCCGGTGTTCCGCCCGGACGGCCGGATCACGGCGGGCAACTGCTGCCCGCTGAACGACGGCGCCGCCGCCGTGGTGATCATGAGCGCGGAGCGGGCGTCCGAGCTGGGGCTCACCCCGCTGGCCCGGATCGTCTCCACCGGTGTCACCGCGCTCTCCCCGGAGATCATGGGCCTGGGCCCGGTCGAGGCGTCGAAGCAGGCGCTCCGCCGGGCCGGCATGACCATCGACGACGTCGACCTGGTCGAGATCAACGAGGCGTTCGCCGCCCAGGTGATCCCCTCGTACCGGCAGCTGGGCATCCCGGAGGAGAAGCTGAACGTGATGGGCGGCGCGATCGCCGTCGGTCACCCGTTCGGCATGACCGGCGCCCGGATCACCGGCACCCTGCTCAACGCGCTGGAGTGGCACGACAAGACCATCGGTCTGGAGACCATGTGCGTCGGCGGCGGCCAGGGCATGGCGATGGTGCTCGAACGACTGGGCTGAGTCCGGTTCGCCGGATGGCGGGCCGGGTACGGGAGGCCGCATGGCGACCGTCGTGGAACGCGAGCGCAAGTACTCCGGCGACGAGGGTTTCCGGCTGCCCGACCTGACCGGGTGCGGTGGCGTCGTGACCATGTCCGACGCCACCGTCTCGGATCTGGACGCGGTCTACTGGGACACCGACGACCTGCGGCTGCTGCGCAGCGGGCACGCGCTGCGACGGCGTACCGGCGGGCACGACGCCGGCTGGCACCTCAAGGTGGGCGCGGTCGGCGGCGCCCGCGTCGAACACCAGTTCCCGGCCGGGGAGTCCGACGCCGGGCCGCCCGCCGAGCTGGTCGCGCTGATCCGGGGCGCGTCCCGGGGCCGGCCGGTCGCCCCGGCCGCCCGGGTCGTGAACCACCGTCGGGAGCGGCGGCTGCGGGACGCGGACGGTCGGGTGCTGGCCGAGGTGGCCGAGGACGACGTCCGGTCCGAGGACCTGGTGGACGGCACCACGCAGACCTGGCACGAGATCGAGGTCGAGCTGGTCGACGGCGACGACGGGCTGCTCGACGCGGTGGCGGAACGGTTGCGCGCGGCCGGCGCCCGGGAGGTGCCGGTCAGCAAGTCCCACCGCGCCGTCGCCGCGCGGCTCGCCCGCTTCGACGACCGCGCGCCCGAGGGCGCGGCCGGACCGGTCCTCGGGTACGCCCGGGAGCAGCGGGACGCGTTGGTCGGCAACCACGCGGCGGCGTACCAGGGCGACGAGGACGCGGTCCACGACATGCGGGTGGCGGTCCGCCGGTTGCGGGCCACGCTGCGCACGTTCCGCGGCCTCTGGGACCGGCGGGAGAGCGAGGCGGTCCGCGCCGAGCTGCGCTGGCTCGGCGGTGAGCTGGGCCGGGTACGCGACGTCCAGGTGATGGCCGCCCGGCTCGACACGGCGGTGCACGAGCTGCCGGACGAGCTGGTGCTCGGCCCGGTCGCCGCGCGCGTCGGCGAGCGCTTCGCCGCCGACCTGGCCCGGTCGACCACCGCGCTGCGGACGGCCCTGGACTCCGACCGTTACCCCGAGCTGCTGGCCCGGCTGGACCAGCTGGTCGAGGCCCCGGCCGCCGAGGTCGACCGCCGCTGGGTGGACCGTCGGATCCGCCGCGCCCTGCGCCGCGCCGACGACCGGCTGGACGCGGCGTCGGCCGTCGCCGGGCCGGCCGGGGACCTCGCGCTGCACGAGGCGCGCAAGAAGTACAAGGCGGCCCGGTACGCGGTCGAGGTCCGCGAGCCCGCCGTGGGCAGGCCGGCCGCCCGGCTGGTCAAGCGGCTCAAGGCGCTCCAGGACCTGCTCGGCACGCACCAGGACTCGGTGGTGACCCGGGAGGTGCTGCGGCGGCAGGCCCTCCAGGCGTACGCCGAGGGCGAGAACACCTTCACCTACGGCCTCCTGCACGCCCGGCAGGCCGAGGCCGCCGGGCACGACCGGCCGGCGGTGATCCGGGCGCGGGACCGGGCCCGACGGCGCAAGGTCCGCCGCTGGCTGCGGGGATGACCGGGGCCGGTGCAGAGCCGGCGCGGGAGGCGGCGCTACCGCTTCTCGGTGCCTTTCGAGCTGATATCGGAAACGACTCGGTTCGACCGCGGTCCCGACGTCGCGCGGTCCACCGCGCGCGACTCGTACGCCCACCGCGGCGCGACGCGTGTTCCCGCCGGGGCGCGACGGGTGCGCCCACCGCGCGAGAGTCGTGCGCCCACCTCGCGAAGCGTGCGCCCACCGCGGCGCAAAGCGTGTTCCCGCCAAGGGCGCAGCCCGCGCTGATTCGTTTCTGATATCAGCTCGAAAGGCACTGACCCGCGACCGTCCGGCAAGCGCGCCGGGTCACCCGCAACGGCGATCAGAGTGTGGCGCGGGTGCGGGTCACCGCGGCGGCGGCGTCGGCCAGCACGGGCTCCGGTGGGCCGGCCAGGGCCAGGTCGGCGGCGACCACCCGGAGCTGGTCGGGCAGGGCCAGGTCGCTGGGCAGCCGGGGCACGTCGCGGCGCGGCTCGCCGGCGGTGTCGGCGGCCAGGTTGGCGATCTCCTGGACCAGCTTGTGCACCAGGTCGGCCCGGGACACGTTGCCCCCCTCGGCCGGCGCCGACCAGCGCGGCTGCTGCCAGTGCCCGACCTGTCGGACCAGCAGGGTCACCGCCCGGTCCAGTTCCGCTGCGCTCATCGCCGCACAGTTTACGGTCAGCGGCGCACGTAGCTGAGCAGGCGGAGGATCTGCCAGTACAGGAAGATCAGGCCGACCAGCAGCCCGAACGCGCAGTACCAGGCGTAGCGGCGGGGCAGCCGGTTGCGGACGGACCGTTCCACCAGGTCGAAGTCGAGGACGAAGCCGAGCGCACCGGCGATGATCGCCACCACGGAGAAGACGTACGGCAACCAGCCCACCTGGCCGCTGAGGCTGTAGACCGCCACCCCCTGCCGCCCGGTGAACAGGTACGCGAGCAGGTTGACCAGGCCGAGCGCCACGATCCCGACGAGCGTGCCGATGACCAGCCGGGCCAGCCGTGGGGTGGCCCGGATCAGCCGGGCCCGGTAGAGCAGGGCCATGCCGAGGAAGACGCCGAAGGTACCGACCACGGCCTGCGCCACGATGCCCGGGTAGACCAGCTCGAACGCCCGGCTCGCCACTCCGAGCAGCAGTCCCTGGAGCACCGCGTACCCGACGATGAGCGGCGGGTTGGTGATCTGCTTGAGCGAGATGACCAGCACCAGGGCGAGGCTGGCCAGGGCGCTGCCGGCCAGCGCCGCCGAGATCCACGCGGCCTGCGGCACCACGAACCAGGCCACCGCCGCGGTGACCCCGGTGAGCAGCAGCAGGCCCACCGTCCGGGCGACCACGTCGGCCACGGTCATCGCGTCGCCGGCCTCGACGCCGAGCACCTGCCGCTCGGTGCGACCGACGTCGTCCAGCCGGTCGAGCACCGGGTTGGCACTGCGCACCGTGGCCTCCTCCCGCCGACGTACCCGGATCCCACTCTGCCCCGGGCGGGCCGGTGGGGACGGGAAAACGGCGACGCCCGCCGCCGCGGGAGCGGCAGGCGGGCGTCGCGGGACGGGCGGGACGGTCAGTCGTCGCCCTGGAAGTAGCTGAGCAGCCGCAGGATCTCGATGTAGAGCCAGACCAGGCCGACCACGATGCCGAACGCGGCGGTCCACGCGTAGCGCTGCGGGAGGCCCATCCGGACCCCCTCCTCGATGTCGGCGAAGTTGAGCACGAAGCTCAGCGACGCCACCACGATGCAGACCAGGCTGAAGCCGATGGCCAGCGGGCTGCCGTCGCGCAGGTGCGTGTTGACGCCGAACAGCGACAGCACCAGGTTGACCAGCATCACGCCGAACAGGCCGGCGATCACCGCCACCATGATCCGGGCGAACTTCGGGGTGGCCCGGATGATCCGCGCCTTGTAGATCATCGCCATCAGGAAGAAGACGCCGAAGGTGGCGACCACGGCCTGGAGCACGATGCCGTCGTAGAGCGTCTCGAAGGCCTTGCTGACCATGCCGACGAAGACGCCCTCGATGATCGAGTACGCCACCACGAGCGCCGGGTTGGCCATCCGGGAGAACGAGATGATCAGACCGAGCACCAGGCCGACCACGGCCGCGCCGATCCAGGCCACGCCGACCAGCGCGTCCGGCACGAGCACCCAGGCCGCGGCGGCCGAGGCCCCGAGGAGGGCGAGCATGAGGACCGTCTTGACGACGACGTCGTCGAGGGTCATCGGGGTCACGGCGGGCGGGGCCACCGGCTGGCCGTAGCCGCCCGGGTAGGGCTGCTGCGGCGGGTACTGCTGGGGGTATCCGGGCTGACCGTACGGCCCGGGCTGGGCGTACCCGGCCGCCCGCTCACGCTCGGCCGCCTGGCCGAGCCGGGCGAGCACCGGGTTCGAGGTCTTCACTTCTCAGGCCTCCCTCAGAGGTCGATCGCACGTAGACGTGCGTCTCCAGGGTAGACGGGCCGACAACACGGCACGTCGCGCCAAGCTGTGGGAAAGCTGAGAGTTCGTGCCCGGGGCGGGGGTCGAACCCGCACGCCTTGCGGCAGCCGCTTTTAAGGCGGCCGTGTCTGCCGTTCCACCACCCGGGCGGGTGACACCGGCGCGCCGACACGCGCGGGTGCAGATCTCACCGTAGCGGCTGCGCCGCCGCCCGGCGTACCCCGGCGGGCCCGGCCGATATGGTCGACGCCGTGAGCAGCGCCGCCCGCACGGCCCCCGGGCCCGACCGTGACCAGGCGGTCCACCCCGCGCCGGCCGGCGCGGGCCGGGCGACCCGGCTACGGGCCGCCGTCCGGCGGCGCCGGGCGGACCTGGTCGTCGGGTTCCTGTTCGTGGCGCTCGCCGGCTGGCTCACCCACGGCCTGTGGCCGTCGCCCGGCACCCGGATGCTCGCCCTCAACCCGGCCGACCAGACCCTGTACGAGTGGTTCCTGGCGCTCGACGCGCGCGCCCTGCGCGGCGAGTTCAGCCTGGTCACCGACCGGTTGAACGCGCCGGACGGGGTGAACCTGATGGCCAACACCTCGGTCGTCGCGCTCGGTGTGCTGCTCGCCCCGGTCACCGCGGCGTTCGGCGCGCCGGTCACGTTCGCCCTGCTGGTCGCCGGGAACATGGCCGGCACCGCGTTCGCCTGGCACCTGCTGCTCACCCGCACGCTGCGGGCCGGCCCGCTCGCCGCCGCGCTCGGCGCCGCCGTCTGCGGCTTCGGCCCGGGCATGGTCTCGCAGAGCAACGGCCACCTGCACATGACCGCGCAGTGGCTGGTCCCGGTGCTGGTCTGGCTGGTGGTCCGGCTGCTGCGCGCCGCCGATCCGGCCGGGCGCCCGGACGGGCCGGACCGGCGGCGGGCGGCCTCCTCCGCGGTCGGGCTGGCCGTCGTGGCCACCGTCCAGGTCTTCGTCGGCGAGGAGGTGCTCTTCCTCACCGCGCTCACCCTGGCGGTCATGGCCGTGGCGTACGGGATGGCCGACCGGGACCTGCTCCGGCGGGCGCTGCCCACCTTCGCCGGCGGTCTGCTCTGCGCCGGCGGGCTGGCGCTGGTGGTGCTGGCGTACCCGCTCTGGGTGCAGTTCGCCGGGCCGCAGGGCGTCGCGGACGGGATGTTCCCCGCGGCCTACTTCTCCGCCGACCTCACCGGCTGGACCCGGCTCTCCGCGCTGACGGTGTTCGGCAGCCCGGAGGCGGCCCGGCTGACCACCGGGCCGGCGGAGTTCACCACGTTCCTGGGCTGGCCGCTGCTGCTGGTCACCATCGGCTGCGCGGTCTGGATGGGCCGCCGCGCGCTGGTGGTCGCCGTGGTGGCCGCGGGGCTGGTGGCGGCCGCGCTCGCGCTCGGCCCGGAGGTCGTGGTCGGCGGGGAGCGAACCGGCGTGCCCGGCCCGTACGCGCTGCTGGCCGGCCTGCCGGTGGTGGACGGCGCGCTGCCGATGCGCTTCGCGCTGGTGGTGCTGCCGCTGGTCGGCACCCTGCTCACGCTCGCCGTGCACCGGGCCCGACACGACTCCGGCCCCGCCCGCCGACTGGTCCCGGTCGCGGTCGGCGCCGCCCTGCTCAGCGTCTTCCCCACCCCCTTGCCCACGGTCGACCGGCCGGCGCTGCCCGAGTTCGTCACCGGCGGCCACTGGCGGCAGTGCGTCCGCCCCGGCGGGGTGCTGGTGCCGGTGCCCACGGCCACCCCGAAGGACCCGTGGCCGATGCGCTGGGCCACCGCCGCCGACGTCGCCTTCGGCATGCCGGAGGGCTTCTTCATCGGCCCGTACGGCGAGGGCGGCACGGCCACCATGGGCACCTGGCAGCGGCCCACCTCGGCCCTGCTGGCCGAGGTGGCCCGGCGCGGCGTGGCTCCGGCGGTCGGTGACCGGCAACGCCGGCAGGCCGCCCGGGACGTCGAGTCCTGGGGCGCGACCTGCGTCGCGGTGACCGACGACGCGCCGCACGCGGAACTGCTGCGCCGCACCCTGGAGCAGCTCTTCGGCCCCGGCACCCGGATCGCCGACGCGTGGACCTGGCGGTTCTGACCCCGGACACGGCGAAGGGCCCCTCCCGTACGGGAAGGGCCCTTTCCGTTCGATCAGACGCGCGCCGCGCCGACCGGCGGGGCGGACGCCTCGGCGAACTCCTCACGCGGGTCGTGCAGCTGGCCCAGCGCGACCACCTCACGCTTGAGGAAGAACGCCAGCGACCAGTCGACCACCACGCGGACCTTGCGGTTGAACGAGGGGATCCGCGACATGTGGTACGTCCGGTGCATGAACCACGCCGGCCAACCGGTCATCTTCACGCCGTAGACCTGCGCCACGCCCTTGTGCAGGCCGAGGCTGGCCACGCTGCCGGCGTGCTTGTGCTTGTAGTCGACCGGCTCGCGCCCGCGGATCACGTTCGCGATGTTGTCGGCCATCCGGGCGGCCTGCCGCACCGCGTGCTGCGCGCTCGGCGAGCAGAAGTTGCCCGGCTCCTTGGTCAGGTCCGGCACCGCGGCGCAGTCGCCGGCGCTCCACGCGCCCTCGACCACCCGGTCGCCGTCCACCACCTGCAGCGTCGGCCGGCAGGTGATCCGGCGCCGCTCGTCGCGCGGGAAGTCGGTCGCGTCCAGCATCGGCGACGGCTTCACGCCGGCCGTCCAGACGATGGTGTCGGACGGGAAGCTGTCGCCGTCGGAGAGCTTCACGATGCCGTCGACGCACGACTCCAGCCGGGTGTCCAGCCGGATGTCCATGTTGCGCTTCAGCAGCTGCTGCACCGTGTAGGCGCCCATGTCCCGGTCGACCTCGGGCAGCACCCGGTTGGTGGCCTCGACCAGCACCCAGCGCATCTCCTCGGGCTTCAGCTCCGGGTAGTAGCGCAGCGCGTCGCGGGCCATGTCCTCCATCTCGGCGAGCGCCTCGATGCCGGCGTAGCCACCGCCCACGAAGGTGAACGTCAACGCGCGGCTGCGGACCGCCGGGTCGGTCGTGGCGGCCGCCACGTCGAGCCGGTCCAGCACGTGGTTGCGCAGGAAGATGGCCTCACCGATGGTCTTGAACCCGATGCCGTTCTCGTGCAGGCCGGGGATCGGCAGGGTGCGGGACACCGAGCCGGGGGCGACCACCACGTGGTCGTACGGGATCTCCCGGGCCGGGCCGCTGATCGGCTGCACCACGGCGGTCATCCGGTCGTGGTCGATCCGGGTGACCGTGCCGGCCACCACGGTGCACTTGCGCAACTCCCGCCGCAACGGCACCACGGCGTGCCGCGGGGAGATGTTGCCCGCCGAAGCCTCCGGGAGGAACGGCTGGTACGTCATGTGCGGCTGGGGGTCGACGACGACGACCTCGGCCTCACGGGAGCTCAGCTTCTTGGACAGGCGCAGAGCGGCGTACAGGCCCACGTGCCCGGCACCCACGACAAGGATCCGCTTCGGATTCACGTCATCTATCTTTCCCCGGGGGGCTCCGGTAATCCCGCGCGAGACCCCCATCTGTGACGGAGCACAACCCGTGTGACCTGCGC
This sequence comes from Micromonospora sediminicola, assembly GCF_900089585.1. Lineage (NCBI taxonomy): Bacteria > Bacillati > Actinomycetota > Actinomycetes > Micromonosporales > Micromonosporaceae > Micromonospora > Micromonospora sediminicola. Next base: position 1,558,354 of record NZ_FLRH01000004.1, read on the forward strand.
AACGTCCCGGGGTGTCCCGTCATCTGCGACGCAGCAGCCACCCCAGCAGCGCGCTCAGCCCCACCGCGACCAGCAGCCCCACCACCGTCGCCACCTGCGAGCCCGCGGACCCGCCGACCCCGCCGAGCCAGGCCAGCACGATGCCGACCACGGCGCTGGCCAGCACCACGCCGCCGGCCCGGGCCAGCCACCGCAGCACCAGGTCCGGGTCGATCAACCCGTCGTAGGGCAGCAGCGCGGCGAGCGCACAGAGCGTGTGCGCCAGGTAGAGCAGCGTGGCGACCGCCAGCAACCGCCACAGCGCCGGCGGCCGGTCGAAGCCGAGCGTGGCCAGCAGCCAGCCGGCGACCGTCACCAGCGCGGTGAACGTCGGCCAGACCCGCCTCGGCCCGACCGCCGGCAGCACCGCGGCGATGGTCAGCGCCAGCAGCGACCGCGGGGTCAGGGCCTGCACCGGGTACGCGAGCAGGAAGCCGGCCAGCACGACGAGGAAGATGCCGCCACGCACCAGCAGCGGCAGCGGGCTGACCCGGGCGGCGGCGTACCGCACCGCCCGCACCCGCTCGACCAGCGCGTCGGTCATGAGAAACCTGCCCTCGGTGCGGTGGCCAGCCGGGCCACGTCCCGCAGTACCTCGTCCAGGCTGCCGGCGCCGGCCCACCGCACCACCGGCACCCCGTGCTCGCGGAGCTGGCCGATCATCGTGTCCCGGTCCAGCCGCCACAGCCGGTACGCCACCTCGGCCCACCCACGCTCCTTGGGCACCGGCAGCTCGGTCGGCAGCGTGTCCACCGCCACCACGAACCGCCCGCCCCGGGCCAGCCGGGCGAGCATCTGGGCCGACCGCTCGTCGAGCAGCGGGGTGAGCACCACCACCAGCGCGTCCGAGGAGAGCACCTGCGGGCCGAAGACCTGGTCGTACGGCTCGTGCGGGGACGACTCGGCGTGCACGTCGAGCAGCCACTCCAGCGCGGTCAGGTACTGCCGCCGACCGGTCGCCGGGCGCAGCCGCCGGGCCGTCGGGCCGTACTCCAGCAGCGCCACCCGGTCGCCCCGGTGCAGGTAGTGCTCGGCGATCGCGGCCGCGGCCCGGACCGTGGTGTCGAGCACCGACGCCGCGCCGCCCACCCCACCGGAACGGCCCGCCTCGGCCAGCACGTCCAGCAGCACCACCACTTCGGCGTCCCGGTCGGAGAGGGTGGCCGCGACGTGCAGCTGACGGGCGCGCAGGGACACCCGCCAGTCGACCCGGCGCAGCCGGTCACCGGGCGCGAAGACCCGTACGCCGGCCAACTCGCCGCCCTCCCCCGGGCGCCGCGACCGGTGCCCGCCGACCAGCCCGGCGGCCCGGGGCATCGCCTCGACCGCGTCGAACGGCTCGGTCCGCGGATAGACCCGGGCCCGGATCGGGTCGGTGATCACCGCGCGGGACACCAGCAGCCCGTCGGCGGCGGCGACCCGCACCCCGGCCGGGCCGATCGGGTGCCGACCCCAGCGCAGCGCGGTGCCGGTCAGTTCCAGGTCGACCGCGCTGCCCCGGGGCACCGAGGTGACGAACGGACGGCCCGCGCCGCCGGAGTCGCGCACGTCCAGCCCGGCGCCGCCGAAGCCGACCTGCTCCACCCGCAGCCACCGGGACATCCGGGTACGCACCACCGCGATGTCGTAGCCGACCAGGTCGGGATTGGTGACCGACACGGTGGCGGCCATCGGCCCGCCCTCGACCAGGTGGGTGTCCCCGACGCCCAGCTCCAGCTCCGGCTGCGCGGCCGGGCGGCGGCGCAGCGCGTACGCGGTGCCCAGCGCGAACGGCGTGGCCAGCACCACCAGGTCGATCCGGCCGAGCAGCACACCGGCGACGAGCAGGACGCCGGTGAGCAGCACGGCCCGGCCGAGCGCCCAGGTGGGCGCCCAACCGCTCGCCGGCTCGGCCCGGGCGTCCATCAGCGCCCGGCGGCGTAGCTGGGCAGCGCGCCGCTGGCCGGGGCCGGCGTCGACTCCAGCACCTCACCGACCACGAAGGACGGATCGACCCGGCGCAGCCACATCTCCGGCCGCAGCGTGATCCGGTGCGCCAGCGCGGGCGCCGCCACCGCCTTCACGTCCTCCGGCACCACGTAGTCCCGGTTCGCCAGCACCGCCCGCACCCGGGACAGCAGCAGCAGCGCCAGCGATCCGCGCGGGGACGCGCCGACCAGCACCGACGGGTGGTCCCGGGTGGCCGAGGTGAGCGCCACGATGTACCGGCCGACCGAGTCCTCGACGACCACGTCCTCCAGCGCGGCCTGCATGGCGCGCAGCGTGCCGGCGTCCACCACCGGGGTGATCTCGGCCTCCTCGCGGCGGCGGGCGACCCGCCGGCGCAGCACCTCCCACTCCTCGTCGTGGTTCGGGTAGCCGAACGAGACCCGCAGCAGGAACCGGTCGAGCTGCGCCTCGGGCAGCGGGTAGGTGCCCTCGTACTCGATCGGGTTGGCGGTGGCCAGCACGTGGAACGGCTCGTCCAGCCGGTAGGTCACGCCCTCCACCGACACCTGCTTCTCCTGCATCGCCTCCAGCAGCGCCGACTGGGTCTTCGGCGGCGTCCGGTTGATCTCGTCGGCGAGCAGCAGGTTGGTGAAGACCGGCCCGGCGCGGAAGGAGAAGTCACCGGTGCGCTGGTCGTAGAGGAAGGAGCCGGTGACGTCGGCGGGCAGCAGGTCCGGAGTGAACTGGAGCCGGCGGAAGTCCAGCCCGAGCGCCTGCGCGAAGGACCGCGCGGTGAGGGTCTTGCCCAGGCCGGGCAGGTCCTCCAGCAGCACGTGACCGCCGGCGAGGATGCCGGCCAGGACCAGTTCCAGCGCCTCGCGCTTGCCCACCACGACGGTGCCGACGGCGTCCAGGACGGCCCGGGCGAGCCGGCCCACCTCGGCGGGGGGCATGCTCCGGTCCACGTCGTTCATCAGATCTTCTCCAGTTCGGCGACGATCGCCGCGAGGTCGCGCGGCGACGGTGGGCGGCGGGCGGGGGTGCCGAGGAACGTCCAGAGCTGCTCGCCCAGCAGCGCGCGGGCCCGCGCCGGGTCGGACTCGCGGGTCACCCCGTGCCGCTGGCGCAGCCGCTCGTCGGCCAGCTCGCCCAGGCGGGGCAGTACCCGCTCGGTGAACCGCTCGCGGTTGCCGCCGCACCAGTCCAACGGACGCTCCCACCCGTTGATCGCGGTACGCAACGCGTCCCGCGAGGACCAGTTCCAGGTGCCCGGTTCCTCCCCGACGGCGGTCCGGACGCCGGCGCGGGGCGGGGGCGGGGGCGAGAGCGCGGCGGTGACCCGGCGCACGGCGAGCACGGCGAGCACCCCCGCGACGATGATCCAGATCGGCACCCGCAGGCCGACGGCGCTCAACGCGACCATGACCACCGCCACGACGGCGGCGGTCACCGCGGCGGTCCGCAGCAGCCAGCGCGCCCGGCCGCCCGAGGGTCGCTCGGCCTCCCCGGCGGGTTCGTCGCCGAACGCGAGCAGGTCGTCGATGCTGGTGCTCATGCCGGGACCTCCCCGGCCACCACGCTGGTCAGCTCGCCGCGCAGGCGGCGCAACGCGGCCCGGGCCTGGTCCCGGGTGCGCTCGTCGACCGGGTGGGTGGCATAGCGGGCCTCCCGGTAGACGTGCGCGAAACCGTCCAGCACGTCGGCGCTGGCGATGGCCGGGATGCCCGCCGCCGGGTCACCGCGCAGCAGCCGACCGACCAGGTCGGTGGGGGTGTCCCCGGTGCGCCGCGGCACGCCGGCCTCCTCGGCCGCCTCCTCCAGGCGGACCCAGCAGGCGATCACGGCGGTGCGCGGGTCGGTGGACCGGTCGTCCAGTTCGACCAGTCCGGCGTCCAGGGCCGCCATCACCTCGCGGGCGGTGCCCGCGGCGGTACGCCGGGCCCGTTGCGCGGGCACCGCGCGGGTGGTCCGCCGCAGCGCGCCGCCGACGACCGTCCAGAGCACGTATCCGACGACGGCCAGCACGACCGCGGCGAGCAGCGCCATGGCGACGGTGACCAGCCAGTCCGGTATCCCGCCGGAGGTCTGCTCGCCGGCCTGCCGGGGCTCGACCGGGAACGAGGGCGTCTCCGAGGGGTACTCCGGCACGTACGGGATGGTGTCGGTGGCGGGCGGGATCCGGCTGGCGCCGATGGCCGAGTGCCCGGCGGCGAGCGCGGCGACCGCGAGCAGCGCCGTCACCGCCGCGACCGGCCACCACCGGCGCAGTACGCCGAAGTCCATCCCACCGCCTCAGGTGTTCCTCAGTCCACCCCGGCCAGGTGCTTCGCCCGGGTGAACACGTCGTCGAGCATCGCCGGCGTGAGCCGGCCGGTGAACGTGTTCTGCTGGCTGACGTGATAGCAGCCGAGCAACGTCGGCACCGACTCGCCGGACCAGTGTGCCCCATGGCCGAACGCCGGGCGCGGTGTGGGCGGGCGCTGCCTGTACACGTGCCGCAGCACCGGCCACCACGCGGCCCAGGCGAACGCGCCCAGCGCGACCACCACGCGCACGGTGGGGCGTACCAGTTCGACCTCCCGGTGCAGCCACGGCGCGCACGTGTCCCGCTCGGCCGGGGTGGGCTTGTTGTCCGGTGGGGCGCACCGCACGGCGGCGAAGATGCGGGTGTCACGGAGCGCGAGGCCGTCGTCGGCGGACACACTGGTCGGTTGGTTGGCCAGCCCGGCCCGGTGCAGCGCGGCGAAGAGCACGTCCCCCGACCGGTCCCCGGTGAAGATCCGCCCGGTGCGGTTGCCGCCGTGCGCGGCCGGCGCCAGGCCGAGGATCGCGATGCGCGCGTCCGGTGGGCCGAAGCCGGGCACGGGCCGTCCCCAGTAGTCCTGTTCGCGGAACGCGGCCCGCTTGACCCGGGCCACCTCCTCCCGCCACGTCACCAGGCGGGGGCAGGCGAAGCAGTCGCTGACCGCGCCGTCGAGGTCGGTCAGGTCGGTCGCCCGCGCGGCGCGGGCGACCACCTCGCCGGGGGTACGCGACTCAGCCAAGCTTCGCCCGGAACAGTTCCAGGGTGCGGGCCCAGGCGGTGGCGGCGGCCCGCTGGTCGAAGTGCTCCGGCCGGTCCTCGTTGAAGAACGCGTGCGCGGTGCCCGGGTAGTCGAACGTCTGGCAGGTCCCCCCGGCGGCCTCGATGGACCGGCGTACGCTCTGCACCCCGTCGGCGGCGGAGAGGCCGTCGGCCTCGGAGCAGTGGATGAGGGAGGCCTTCCCCGCGTAGCCGGCCCAGTCGGTGGCCATGCCCTCCCAGGGCAGGCGGGGGTAGAAGCCGGCGGTCGCGACGATGCGCTCGGAGAAGGTGCCGGACCACAGGGCCAGGCTGGCGCCCGCGCAGAAGCCGGCGCAGCCCACCTTGCCGGCGACCTCGGGCCGGCTCGCCAGGTATTCGGCGGCGGCCGCGATGTCGCTCGCCGCCTCGTCCATCTGGGTGCTGTTCAGCATCTGCCGCGGCTCGGTCGGCTTGCTGGCCGGGCCGCCGTGCCGGAAGTCGGGCGCGAGGGCGACGAAACCGGCGTCGGCGAAGCGGTCGACCACGGCCCGCACGTGGGGCACCAGACCCCACCAGTCCTGGATGACGATGACCGCCGGGCTCGCCGCACCGCCGGAGGGTATCGCGAGATACCCCTCGCTCGTCCCCCCGTTGCCGGTGAAGCTCACCATCTCGCCCATGGGCCCGTCCTCCTAGCGGTCAGTCATCGTTGGCTGGTCGCACAGTTGGGTGTTACGTGCCGGTAGCGTGCCACGCGGTCACCGGCCCGGGGAAGACGGAAGAACAGTGGCATTCACCTCCTGTCGACCCGCCGGGCGGGAGCACCTTCCGCGGCGGCGTGCGTGCGTCGAGACGCCTGTCGAGCTGATGTCGTCAGCGACTCAGCTCGACAGGCGTGGATCGTGGGTGCCGGGACCGGACCGACCGGCGCGGCCGGACTCAGCGCGTCGGCGTCGGCGCGGGCGTGGCGCTCTCGGTCGGCGCGGGCGTGGCGCTCTCGGTCGGCGCGGGCGGGGCGGGTGACGGCGCTTCCGGCGGCCCGAACGGTGCCAGTTCCGGGCAGTACGGGTAGGCGTTGCGCGGCGCCGGCACGGCGCCGGACGAGTCCAGGCAGTTCGGCCAGCCGAGCCGGATCGGCACGCCGTTCTGGTCGAAGAGCTGCGCGTCGCGGATCAGGCGCCCCTGCTGGTCGTAGACGAAGACGTCCTCGATCCGGTCGTACCGCCGGTCCACCGAGACCTGCTGGTAGTCGGCGTCCGGGTCGACGCCGGCCCGCTCCTGCACGTCGGTGAACACGACGAGGGCGAAGACGGCGAGCACGGCGGTGCCGACCAGGTGCAGCCGTCGGGGCCACCCGGTGAACTCGCCGGATCGGCGGCCGAGCCACAACGACGCGAGCATCGCGCCGGCGAGCAGCACGAGGCCGCCCAGCGTACTGCCCTCGATCCGGGGCAGCAGACCGGCCCGGTCACTCCCCGTCATCTCGCCGATGAGCAGCGCGGCCAGCCAACCCCGCAGCAGCCACCAGGCCGGGCGCAGCGAGCGGAGGAAGTCCACCACCCGGGCGTGCCCGACCAGGGGACCGAGTTGACGGTCGAGCAGGCGCACCTGGGTGGTCGCCCGGTCCCGCGCGGCGGCCAGCCGGCGCAGCCGCGCGGGACGCCGTCCGGGCTCCGCTCCGGCCGCGCTCCGCAGCTCGGCCGCGTACGCCTCCGGCGGGCCCAGCCGGTCGACCAGGGCGCCCTCGCCCTCGGCGGCGACCTCGGCCAGGTGCTCCGCGAGGTCCTCGGTCAACTCGTCCCGCCGAACCGGCGGCAGGTCGGCGAGCGCGGCCCGCACCCGGTCGACGTAGTCCGTGATCTCCTGCCCAGTGACGGTCATGCCGCCATCCCCCGATCGTCGAGCAGTGCGTCCATGGTGGTGGCGAACGAGCGCCAGGTCTTGCCGGAGCGGGTGAGCTGGTCCCGCCCCGAGGCGTTCAACGAGTAGTACTTGCGGTGCGGTCCGGACTCGCTCGGCACCACGTACGTGGTCAGCAGGCCGGCCGCGAAGAGCCGACGCAGCGTGCCGTAGACCGAGGCGTCGCCGACCTCGGTCAGGCCCGCCTCGCGCAGCCGGCGCAGGATGTCGTAGCCGTACCCGTCCTCGTCCTTGAGCACGGCGAGCACCGCGAGGTCGAGGACACCCTTGAGGAGCTGCGTCGTATCCACGCTCCGCACACTAGTGCGCATTACGGAATACCGTCAACAAGACACCCCGCCGGCAACGGTCGATGCGGCGGGGTGGGAGTTAGGCGAGGCTCCAGGCGATGCCGTCGAGGATGTCGTGCTCGGAGGCGACGACGGAGGGCATCCCGGCCCGCTCCATGATCACGCGGAGCACCAGCGCGCCGGCGCCGATCACGTCGGCCCGGCCGGGATGCATCACCGGCTCGGCCAGCCGCTGTTCCCGGGTCGCGCCGAGCAGGTAGGCGGTCACCGAGGCCACCCGCTCGTAGGGGACGCGGGCGTGGTGGATCCGGCCCGGGTCGTACTCCCGGAGCCCTTCGGCCAGGGCCACCACTGTGGTGACCGAGCCGGCGAGCCCGACCAGCGTGGCGGCCTCCCGGCCGGGCACGGCGGCCAGCGCCCGGTCCACCGCCGCCGCGACGTCCGCCTCGGCGGCGGCGATCTGCGCCGGGGTCGGCGGGTCGCCGTGCAGGTGCCGTTCGGTCATCCGGACGCAGCCGATGTCCACCGAGATCGCGCCGCGCACACCCTCGGTGCGGGTGCCGACGACGAACTCGGTCGAGCCGCCGCCGATGTCGACCACCAGGTACGGCGGTTCGGCGTCGGCGGGCAGGCCACGGACCGCGCCGGTGAACGACAGCCGGGCCTCCTCGTCGCCGGTCACCACCTCCGGCGGCACGCCGAGGGTGCGCTCCACCATGTCGCGGAAGTCGCCGGCGTTGGAGGCGTCGCGTGAGGCCGAGGTGGCGCACATCCGCACCCGGTCGGCGCCGAGCTTCTCGATCTCGGCCGCGTAGTCGGCCAGCGCCACCCGGGTCCGCTCGATCGCCTCCGGCGCGAGCCGGCCGGTGCGGTCGACCCCCTGCCCCAGCCGGACGATCTCCATCCGCCGGCTCACGTCCACCAGCGGCGCCGACTCCCCCGCGGACGGATCCGGCAGGTCCGCGACCAGCAGTCGGATCGAGTTGGTCCCACAGTCGATGGCAGCCACGCGCGCGCTCACGGCTGCCACCCTACGGCAGCCCGGCCCCGGTCAGAGGCGGAGGAGCATGCGGCTGTTGCCCAGGGTGTTGGGCTTGACCCGCTCCAGGTCGAGAAACTCCGCCACGCCCTCGTCGTAGGAGCGGAGCAACTGCTCGTAGACCGGCTGCGGGACCGGCGCGCCGTCGATCTCGCGGAACCCGAAGCTGCCGAAGAAGCCGGTCTCGAACGTGAGCACGAAGATCCGCGCGACCCCGATCTCCCGCGCCGCGTCGATCAGCTCGCCGACGATCCGGTGCCCGATCCGGTGACCCCGGCAGGACGGGTCGACCGCCACCGTGCGGATCTCCGCCAGGTCCTCCCACATCACGTGCAGCGCGCCGCACCCGACCACCGTGCCGTCTCCGGTGACCGCCACCCGGAACTCCTGCACGTCCTCGTAGAGCGTCACGGTGGCCTTGCTGAGCAGCCGCCGGTCGTCGGTGTAGGTGTCGACCAGCCGGCGGATCCCGCGTACGTCACCGGTGCGGGCCCGGCGGACCACGACCTCGTCGACGGTGCTCACCTCACTCCGCCGTGGGCACGTCCACGCAGGGGCCGGCGGCCCACCACTTCTCCACCAGCGCCAGCGTCTCGTCGCCGAACGGGTTCACCCCCGGGCCGGCGCCGAGCGCGTGGCCCAGGTGCACGTGCAGGCACTTCACCCGTCCCGGCATGCCGCCGGCCGAGATGCCGGCGATCTCCGGCACCTCACCGATCGCCTCCCGGCGGGCCAGGTAGTCCTCGTGCGCGGCCCGGTACCGCGCGGCCAGCTCCGGGTCCTCGGCCAACCGGTCGGCCATCTCCTTCATCAGCCCGGCCGACTCCAGCCGGCTGCACGCCGCCGTGGCCCGCGGGCAGGTCAGGTAGAACAGCGTCGGGAAGGGCGTGCCGTCGGCCAGCCGGGGCGTCGTCTCGACCACGTCGGGCAGGCCGCACGGGCAGCGGTGGGCCACCGCCCGGGTGCCGCGGGGCGGGCGGCCGAGCTGCGCGGCCACCGCGGCCAGGTCGGCCTCGGTGGCCGGCTGACGTTCCGGCAGGGGTACGGAGTCCGCCGCCGGCTCCAGCGGTGGTTCGACGCTCACAACAGGACCTCTCGTGTGGTGCTCACTTGTCGGGGCGCTCGGCGTTGGCCGCCTGCAGGCTCGACCACAGGGTGTCGTACCAGGGGTCGGGCGGCTTCGGCGCCCCCGCCTTCGCGCCCTTGCCGGCGTCCTTGGCGGCGCCGTCCGGGTCGGAGAGCACCACCAGCAGCGTCTCGCCGGGCTTGCCCATGAAGAAGCGCTCCCGGGCCTGCGTCTTGACGTACTCCGGGTCCTTCCACTTGGCCGCCTCGGCGGTGAGCCGCTCGATCTCGGCCCGCTGCGCGGCCTGCGCGGCTTCCATCCGCTCGATGTCGGCCTGCTGGTCCAGATAGACCCGGACCGGATAGGTGTATGCCAAAGCGAGCGCGATCAGCACGGCGAACAGCACGGTGGCGCGCCCGGTGAAGCGCCGGGGTTGGGGTGCGGTGAGCCGCTTGACCGCGCCACCGGCCGCGGTACGCCGGGCCGCGGCCGGGCGGCTCGCGGAGCGTACGCCGTCGGTGGCGCGGGACGTGCCGGGTGACCGGCCGGCGGCCCGCTGCTCGGCGCGGACGCCGCCGTCACGGGCCGTGGACCGGACCCGGGCACCGCCCGCCCGGCCGGCCTGACCCGGCCGACGGGCGGGGCGCTGGCCACCCGGTGTGCGGCGCTGCTGCATCGTCACACCCCTCCCCCGGAGCGTCGGCCTCAGGCCGAACGGTAACGCGGGAACGCGCCGGCGCCGGCGTACCGCGCCGCGTCGGCCAGCTCCTCCTCGATCCGGAGCAGCTGGTTGTACTTGGCCACCCGGTCGGAGCGGGCCGGCGCGCCGGTCTTGATCTGCCCGCAGCCGGTGGCGACCGCCAGGTCGGCGATGGTGGTGTCCTCGGTCTCGCCGGAACGGTGGCTCATCATGCACCGGAAGCCGGCCCGGTGGGCCAGGTCCACGGCGTCCAGCGTCTCGGTGAGCGAGCCGATCTGGTTGACCTTGACCAGCACCGCGTTGGCGGCCTGCTCGGCGATGCCCCGGGCGATGCGCTGCGGGTTGGTCACGAACAGGTCGTCGCCGACGATCTGGATCCGGTCGCCCAGCGCGGCGGTCAGGGTGGCCCAGCCGCTCCAGTCGTCCTCGGCCAGCGGGTCCTCGATGGACACGATCGGGTAGTCGCCGGCCAGCTTGGTGTAGTAGTTGCTCATCTCCTCGGCGCTCTTGGCGCTGCCCTCGAACGTGTAGCTGCCGTTGTCGAAGAACTCGGTGGCGGCCACGTCGAGCGCGAAGACGATGTCGGTGCCGAGCCGGTAGCCGGCCTTCTCGACCGCCTCGGCGATCAGGTCCAGCGCGGCGGCGTTGGTGGGCAGGTTCGGGGCGAAGCCGCCCTCGTCACCGAGCCCGGTCGACAGGTCCTTCTTCTTCAGCACCGTCTTCAGCGCGTGGTAGACCTCGGCGCCGGAGCGCAGCGCGTCCCGGAACGTCGGCGCGCCGATCGGCGCGATCATGAACTCCTGGATGTCGACGTTCGAGTCGGCGTGCGCGCCACCGTTGAGGATGTTCATCATCGGCACCGGGAGCAGGTGCGCGTTCGGGCCGCCCAGGTAGCGGAAGAGGCTCAGCTCGGCGCTGCCGGCGGCGGCCTTCGCCACGGCCAGGGAGACGCCGAGGATGGCGTTGGCGCCCAGCTCGCCCTTGTTGTCCGAGCCGTCGATGTCGATCATCTTCTGGTCGATCAGCCGCTGCTCACTGGCCTCGTAGCCGATGAGCTGGTCGACGATCCGGTCCTCGATGTTGGCGACGGCCTTCTCGACGCCCTTGCCCAGGTAGCGGTCCTTGTCACCGTCGCGCAGCTCGACCGCCTCGAAGGCGCCGGTGGAGGCGCCGGACGGCACCGCGGCGCGGGCGATCGTGCCGTCGTCGAGCCCGACCTCGACCTCGACCGTCGGGTTGCCCCGCGAGTCCAGGATCTCCCGGGCGACGATTCCCTCGATGGTTGCCACTGAGTCGCTCCTCGTTTGTGTGGTTCCGGTCCGGTATGGGCCGCGACGGTGCGGCTGAGGCAGGTGTTGAACGCAGCGTATCGGTCCCCGCCCTCCCGTACGCCGCTCGGGGCGGACCCCACGGCGCGAGCTGAGACGGACATTCCCGGATTACCGGGCGTCAACCGGCAACGGGTTTGCGAGAGGTTGCGTCGATCGACAAGGCTGGGCATCATGCCTGCCGCCTCGACGACTCTCCGTGTGCTCGCCGCCTCGGTCATCGTGTCGCTCTCGGTCACCGGATGCCAGGCCCTGGACGACGCGGGGGTCGCCCTCGGGCGGGCCGATCTGGTCAACGACCTCGCCGCGCGGATGGACCGGGCGCTGGAGCAGACCTGGGCCGCGGAATACCAGCTCGACGGCGGGCGGACCGCCTCGATCGCCCAGACCGAGGAGCCGCTCCGCTCCACCTACACCTGGCCCGGCGGCAAGATCACGGTGACCCAGGAGGCGGTGACCCGGTGCGCGAGCACCGCCACCCGCACCTCCTGCACCGTGTCCCCGCCGTTGCTCACCGCCGGCAAGCCGTCCGTGATCGTCTACGACGAGGCCCGCAAGCAGGGCCTGGTCACCCCGCCGGCGGTGATCCGGCTGCTCACCGACGCCGCGCTGCGGCCCGAGGCGGTCATCACGCAGAGCGACACCACGCTGGCCGGGCACCACGCCACCTGCGTCGACGTCACGAACGCCGGGGAACGCTTCACCGCCTGCGTGACCAACGAGGGGGTGCTGGGCAGCTTCACCGGCCGGCTCGACGGCAAGCCGGCCGAGGTGACGCTGAGCCGCTACACCGAGACGGTCGAGGCCGCCGCGTTCGCGGTGCCGGCCGGCGCCGGCGTGGTCGACCGCCGCACCACCACGTCGTGAACCCCGGCGGCACCGGAAGCCCCACGTCCCGCGCCGCCGACGCACCGGGCTTCCGTCCCGTCGCCGACCACGCGCGGCCGCCGGAACCGGACGACCTGGCCCTCGCGGTGGCCGGACGGAAGCTGCTGACCGGCGCCGACGGTCGACTGCCGCGGATCGGCGAACTGCCCGCCCGGACCGGCTGGGTGGCGGTCGGCACGCTGGACGGGGTGCCGGCCTGGGCGACCGAGGTCAGCGACCCGGACTCCCTGCCCGGCCGGTGGCGGAGCTGGCGCGGCCTCGCGGCCGAACTACCCGCCGCCGCGGCGGACCTGGCGGGGCGCGCGCTCGCCGTGGTCACCTGGCGGCGTACGCACCGGTGGTGCGGGGCCTGCCGGGCCGAGCTGGCCGACGTGCCGGGCGAGACCGCGCGGCGCTGCCCGACGTGCGGGCTGACCGGCTACCTGCCGCTCTCCGTCGCGGTGCTGACCGCGATCACCCGCCCGGGCGAGCTGCTGCTGGTCCGGCACGCCCACGGGCCGACGGAGCTGTGGGCGCTCGTCGCCGGCTTCGTCGAGGCGGGCGAGTCGCTGGAGGCGGCGGTGCACCGCGAGGTCGCCGAGGAGGTCGGCCTGACGCTGGACCGCCCCGCGTACGTGGACAGCCAGCCGTGGGCGCTGTCCGGGCCGGGCACGCTGCTCGCCGGTTTCATCGCCACCGTGACCGATCCGGCCGCGGAGCCGGTGGTCGACCGGGCGGAGCTGACCGAGGCCCGCTGGTTCCCGGTGGACGCGTTACCGGCCGAGCTGCCGCCGGCGTACTCCCTGTCCCGCTGGCTGATCGACGCGGTGGTCGCGCGCGGTTGACCCGTCAGAGCCCCAGCAGCGTACGCAGGTGACGCGGGGGCGGGCAGTCGTGCGCCAGCATCGCGTCGTGCCACTCCCGGACCGGCACGTCGGCGGGTCGCGCGGCGGCGATGTCGGCCATCTCGCTGTAGCCGACGAAGTAGGTGGAGAGCTGGGTGGAGGTGAGCAACGCGCGCCGCCACTTGCCGGCCGCCTCGCCCTCCTCCTGGAAGCCGCGCCCGGTCATCAGCGCCATCGCCTCCGACTCGGGCAGGTCGTCGCAGTGCACGAGCTGGTCGAGCAGCGCGTTGATGGTCATCCGGAGCTGCATCTTGAGCTGTTGCAGGCGCACCGGCAGCCCACCGAAGCCGAGCCCGGCCATCAGCTCCTCGGTGTAGACCGCCCACCCCTCGATGAACACACCCGACTCGGTGAGCGCGCGCACCCGGGTCGGCCCGGCGTGGCGCCGCGCGTGGGCGAGCTGGAGGAAGTGACCCGGCATCGCCTCGTGCACGGTCAGATTGCGGATCATGTGGTCGTTGTACTCCCGGTAGAACGACTCGACCCGCTGCGCCGGCCAGTCCGCCGGGGTGGGCGCGATGCAGTAGAACGTCGGCACGTCGGCCGTCTCCAGCGGGCCGGGCGAGTCGCAGTAGGCCACCGCCACCCCCCGGGCGAACTCCGGCATCTCCTGGATCACGCACGGGTCGTCGACCAGGCTCACCAGGTCGTGCCGGCGGACGAAGTCACTCGCCTCGTCGAGCGTGACGGAGGCGAGGTCGACGATGGTGGCGTCGTCCGGGTGCTCGGCGGCCAGCAGGTCCAGCGCCCGGCGTACCGTCTCGTCGTCGGCCGGACCGCCGACCAGCTCGACGGCCGCCGCCCGGATCTCCTCGGTGACCCGGTCGAGGTTGGCCCAGGCGCGGCGCTGGACCTCGGCGGCGCCCAGCTCGGTGTCGAGCGTGTGCCAGAGCCGCGCCTCCCAGCGTCGCCGACCCAGCCGGGGGTCACGCCCGGGACCGGCGTCGGCGGCCAGGCCGAGACGCAGCCAGGCCACGAACTCGTCCAGCGCGGCGATCGCCGCCGTGGCGGCCGGGCCGACCCGGTCGCGCAGCGCCGGCGCCTGGGCGAGCAGCGCGGGCACCTCGTCGCGGACCAGGGCCGCCGTGCCGGTGAACTGCCCGACCGCCGTCTCGGCGTGGATCCGCGGCATGTCGCGCAGCGTCGCGCGCGCGGTGGCCAGGGCGTCCGGTACGGCGGCGAGGCGCCCCGCCAGGTGGGTGAGGCGCTCCTCGACCGGGGCGTAGGGGCGGGCCAGCAACGCGTGCAGCAGCGGGCCGGGATTGTGGCGCAGCGGGTCCCACTCGTGGCCGCGGATCTCGGTCGCCTCGAACAGCCCGCGGTCGACCAGGCTGCTGAGCAGCGCGTGGTCGACGCTCTCCTCGACGTCGAGCGTGTCCGGGTCGATCTCGGAGAGCGCGTCGGCCGCGTCCTTCAGCATCGCCTGGTCGGCGGCGAGCGCGTCGGCGGAGAGGTCGGGCAGGCGGTCGTCGTAGCGGTGGTCTCCGGCGGCGGTGGCCAGCCCGGGCCGGCTCTCCAGCAACGCCTCGACGATCCGCTCCGCCAGCGGCACGAACGCTTCCATACCGAAACCCTACCGACCGCGCCGCCGGGCCCCGCCCTCCCACTGCCCCCGCCGTCGCATTGATCAAGGACTTCGCGACTCCCCCGGCGCCCCTCCCGACACAAGCTCCTCGGTCACCGAATCTGGCCCCCCGCCCCGGCCGAGCGCGGTAGATCTTGGTAGGAAACGGCCCCCACAAGGGCACTTTCGTTCCAAGATCTACCGCCTTTCCTGCGATGTGGGCCGCGAGTCCCGCTTCCCGGCGGGGCTTGGTCGATGGGGCCGGGCTGGGCGGACAGCCTCGGCGATCTTGCACTTCGCGCCCCGGCGAATGGGGTGTTTGCGACGTCGGGAGAGCCGCAAGTGCAAGATCGCGGGGGTGGGGGTCAGGCGGGAGGGTTGGTGGGGGTGGGGTGTTCGGCGGCTCGGACGGCTTCGGCGTAGGCCAGGGTGGCGCGCCGGAGCGCCGCCTCCGGGTCGATTCCGGCCTGCCGGGCGGCGGCGACCGTGGACAGCAGGCTCGCGCCGAGGCGTGCCTCCGCGTCCACCTGGGACTCGGCCAGCGGCGGCGGCACGGCCAGCCCGACCCGGCCGGCCCGGTCCAGGATCTTCGCGGCCAGGGCCAGCGCGGGCTGGCTCAACGCGATGCCGTCCAGC
Source organism: Micromonospora sediminicola (assembly GCF_900089585.1). NCBI lineage: Bacteria > Bacillati > Actinomycetota > Actinomycetes > Micromonosporales > Micromonosporaceae > Micromonospora > Micromonospora sediminicola. Next base: position 1,573,680 of record NZ_FLRH01000004.1, read on the forward strand.
ACCGAGTCGCGGGTCTTCTCGGCCCGCTTGATCCGCTCCCAGTTCGCCTCGATCTCCTCGATCGAGCCGGCCCGCTCGCCGGAGAACACGTGCGGGTTGCGCCGCACCATCTTGTCGACCAGGCCACCGGCCACGTCGTCGACGGTCCAGCTCTCGCCCTCCGGCAGGTTCTCGGCCAGCCGGGCGTGCAGCAGCACCTGGAGCAGCACGTCGCCCAGTTCCTCACGCAGCGCGTCGGTGTCGTCGGCGCTGATCGCGTCGTACGCCTCGTAGCACTCCTCGAGCAGGAACCCGGCCAGGCTGCGGTGGGTCTGCGCCCGCTTCCACGGGTCGCCGCCGGGCGAGGCCAGCCGGTCCATCACCTCGACCGCGTCGAGCAGCCGGGCGCCGGGCGGGTCCCACGAGCCGTACATCAACTCCAACTCGGCCAGGCCCGGCTCGCGGGCCAGCCGCAACCCCAGCTCGCGGGCGAGCGACTCGTCACCGGCCGGGCCGGCCAGCCACACCGCGCCACCGTGCGCCGACACCGCGTCCAGGAGCGCCTGCGTCGCGCCCTCGGTCAGCACGCTCACCTCGGCGCCGGCCATCCGGACCACCCGGGTCAGCTCGCTCTCCGCGCCAGCGAAGACCGGCGCGGAGCGTACGGCGTCCCAGGCGGCCGAGGTCAGCAGGCCGGCGGGCAGCCGGGGCGAGGTGACCAGCAGGACGATGCGTGCCGTCATGCTCAGGGCGCCACCGACGCGTTCGGCTCGACCGACTCCGGCCCGGTCGACTCCGGCTCCGGGGTGGAGACGTCGGTCACCTGGTCCGCGCCGTCCACGTACGGCAGGTCGTACTGGCGGAACCCGCCCTGCGTCTGGAGCAGCGCCGGGATCTCCAACGTCGGGAAGCGCGGGTTGACGGTCACGTCGAGCTTGCGCACCTCGTCCCGCAGCGCCACGCTCACCGCACCGACCTGCCGGGTGAAGGCGGCCTCGGCGAACTGCTTGCGCTGCTCCTCGGCCGACCACCCGGCCGGGGCCACCCCGGCCTTGACCAGCGCGTCGTACAGGTCGGTCCGCGACCCGTCGCTCAGCTCCGCCGGCGGCAGGCCGCGCTCCAGGGCCAGGTAGAGGTCGTACCACTCGGCGGCGAGCGTCGCGTACTCGGTGTTGGGCACGCCCAGCTCCTTGCCGAGCTGCTCGGCGGTGAGCTGGTCCTGCACCGGGATCTTCTTCTCCTCGGCGACCCGCTTGCCCAGGTCGATGCCGATCAGCAGGTTGAGGACGTCCTGGCGGTCCACGTTCAGCTTGAGCTGCTCCGGCGACGGGGTCGCGCCCTGCTGCGCTGCGGCGTCGCGCACCGAGGCCGCGTACGCGGTCTGGGCCTCGTCGTGGATCGTGTCCACCCGGTCGACGGAGTAGGTCCGGTCACCGACGTAGGCGGCGACGTCCGGGGCGGACCGGCCACAGGCGGCGAGGGAGAGCGCGGCGAGGGCCGCGACGCTGGTGGCGGCGAGGAGACGGCGAGCACGCATGACGGTCACTCTCTCACGCCCCGTACCCGGCTGTGACGCCGCCCACCTCACCGCGCCCCCGCCCCGGCCGGCTGCGCCGCCGCCGGCTCGCTGTGTCACCGGCCGCTCGCCACTGCGGGGCTGGCAGAACCGGCCAGCTCCTCGGGCTCGCTGTGTCACCGGCCGCTCGCCACTGCGGGGCTGGCAGAACCGGCCAGCTCCTCGGGCTCGCCCAGGACGTCGGAGAGGAGCTGACCGCACCACTCCAGCAGCGCCTGGTCGCGCAGCGGCTCGCCGCCGATCCGGCGGGTGCTCGGTCGCGGCACGCTGACCTGGTCGAGCGCCTGCTTGTAGACCGAGTCCGGGTGGTAGCGCTTGAGCCGCATCTGCTTCGAGTCGGGCAGCGGCAGCGGACCGAACCGGATGTGCTTGCCCTGCATCGACACGTCGGTGAGGCCGTAGCGGCGGGCCAGCAGCCGGAACCGCGCCACCGCCACCAGGTTCTGCACCGGCGCGGGCGGCTCGCCGTAGCGGTCGGTCATCTCGGCGACCACCTCGCGCAGCCGCTCGGAGTCGCGCGCCTCGGCGAGTTTGCGGTACATCTCCAGCCGCAGGCGCTCCACCGCCACGTAGTCGTGCGGCAGGTGCGCGTCGATCGGCAGGTCGACCTTGACCTCGGTCTCCTCCTCCGTGCTCTCGCCCTTGAAGGCGGACACGGCCTCGCCGACCATCCGGACGTACAGGTCGAAGCCGACGCCCTCGATGTGGCCGGACTGCTCGCCGCCGAGCAGGTTGCCGGCGCCCCGGATCTCCAGGTCCTTCATCGCCACGTACATGCCGGCGCCCAGCTCGGTGTGCTGCGCGATGGTGGCCAGCCGCTCGTGCGCGTTCTCCGTCAGCGGCTTGTCCGCCGGGTAGAGGAAGTAGGCGTAGGCCCGCTCCCGGCCCCGGCCGACCCGGCCCCGGATCTGGTGCAGCTGGGCCAGGCCGAGCAGGTCGGCGCGCTCGACGATCAGCGTGTTGGCGTTGGGGATGTCGATGCCGGACTCGACGATCGTGGTGCAGACGAGGACGTCGAACTCCTTCTCCCAGAAGCCGACCATCACCTTCTCCAGCGCCTCCTCGCCCATCTGGCCGTGCGCCACCGCCACCCGGGCCTCGGGCACCAGCTCGCGGAGCCGGCGGGCCGCCCGGTCGATCGACTCGACCCGGTTGTGCAGGTAGAAGACCTGCCCGTCGCGCAGCAGCTCACGGTGGATGGAGGCGGCCACCTGCCGGTCGTCGTACGCCCCGACGAACGTCAGCACCGGGTGCCGCTCCTCCGGCGGGGTGGCGATGGTGGACATCTCCCGGATGCCGGTGATCGCCATCTCCAGCGTCCGGGGGATCGGGGTGGCCGACATGGCGAGCACGTCGACCGAGGCGCGCAGCGTCTTCAGGTGCTCCTTGTGCTCGACGCCGAAGCGCTGCTCCTCGTCGATGATGACCAGCCCGAGCTGCTTGAACCGGGTGGCCGCCTGGAGCAGCCGGTGGGTGCCGATGACGATGTCGACGCTGCCGTCGGCGACCATCTCCAGCGTCCGCTCGGACTCCTTCGGGGTCTGGAACCGGGAGAGCTGCCGGATGTTGACCGGGAACTGGCTCATCCGCTCGGCGAACGTGTTGTAGTGCTGCTGCACCAGCAGGGTGGTGGGCACCAGCACCGCCACCTGCTTGCCGTCCTGCACCGCCTTGAACGCCGCCCGGACCGCGATCTCGGTCTTGCCGTAGCCCACGTCGCCGCAGATCAGCCGGTCCATCGGGACGGTCTGCTCCATGTCCCGCTTGACCTCCTCGATGGCGGCCATCTGGTCCGGCGTCTCCTGCCAGGGGAACGCGTCCTCCAGCTCCCGCTGCCAGGGGGTGTCCGGACCGAAGTTGTGCCCCTTGGACGCCTTGCGCGCGGCGTAGAGCTGGATCAGCTGGGCGGCGATCTCGCGGACCGCCTTGCGCGCCCGGGCCTTGGACTTCTGCCAGTCCGAGCCGCCCATCTTGTGCAGCGTGGGCTGCTCGCCGCCGACGTAGCGGGAGAGCTGGTCGAGCTGGTCGGTGGGGACGAAGAGGCGGTCGCCGGGCTGGCCGCGCTTGCTCGCCGCGTACTCGATGACCAGGTATTCGCGGCTGGCGCCGTTGACCGTGCGCTGCACCAGCTCGACGTAGCGGCCGATGCCGTGCTGCTCGTGCACCACGAAGTCGCCGGCCTTCAGCTCCAGCGGGTCGATGGTGTTGCGTCGCCGGCTGGGCATCTTGCGCATGTCGCGGGTGGAGGTGCCCCGGCCGCCGGTGACGTCGTCGCCGGTCAGCAGCACGAACTTCGACGCCTCGTCGACGAACCCGGCGGTCAGGCAGCCGCAGGAGACGAGCACCTCGCCCGGGGCGGGCGCGGCGGGCACCTCCTCGGTGAGCCGGGCGCCGAGGCCGGCGTCGCGGAGCACCTCGACGGCCCGCTGGGCGGGGCCGTGGCCCTCGAAGACCAGCGCGATCGACCAGCCCTCACCGGCCCAGCGCTTCAGGTCGTCGACCACCCGGGCGGTCTCGCCGTGGTAGAGCGGGGCGGGCTGGGCGGCCAGGGTCACCGCGATGGCGTCGTCCGGGGTGACGTCGACCTCCGTCGGCGCGTCCTCCCAGGGCTGCCGGGCCGGCGCCGCGTCGGCCTCGATCAGACCGAACGGGGCGAGCGTCCACCAGGGCTGGCCCAGGGCGCGGGCCGCCGTGCGTACCTCGGCCAGGGTCTTGAAGGCGGCGGCGCCGAGGTCGACCGGGGCCTGGCCGCCGACGGCGGCCGCGGCCCAGCTGGCCTGGAGGAACTCCTCCGAGGTACGGACCAGGTCGTGCGCCCGGGTGCGGATCCGCTCCGGGTCGCAGAGCAGCAGGTGGGTGCCGGCCGGCATGCAGTCGACCAGCAACTCCAGCGCGTCGGCGCCGATCAGGGCCGGGGCCAGCGACTCCATCCCCTCGACCGGGATGCCCTCGGCCAGCTTGTCCAGGATCTCGGCCAGCTCGGGATGCTCGGTGGCGAGCGCGGCGGCCCGCTTCCGGACCGACGGGGTGAGCAGCAGCTCCCGGCACGGCGGCGCCCACAGCTGCGCGACCCCCTCGATGGTGCGCTGGTCGGCGACGGCGAAGGTGCGGATCTCCTCCACCTCGTCGCCCCAGAACTCGACCCGGGACGGGTGCTCGTCGGTGGGCGGGAAGACGTCCAGGATCCCGCCGCGCACCGCGAACTCGCCGCGCTTGGTGACCAGGTCGACCCGGGCGTACGCCATGTCGGTGAGCCGGCGCGCGACCTCCTCCAGGTCGGCCTCGTCGCCCGCGGCGAGCTGCACCGGTTCGAGGTCGCCGAGGCCCTTGAGCTGCGGCTGGAGCAGCGACCGCACCGGTGCCACGACCACCCGCAGCGGCCCGGTGCGCCCGTGCGCGTCGGCCGAGGCGGGGTGGGCCAGCCGGCGCAGCACCGCGAGCCGCCGCCCGACCGTGTCGGAGCGGGGCGAGAGCCGCTCGTGCGGCAGCGTCTCCCAGGACGGAAAGACCGCCACCTGCTCCGGCGGCAGCAGGCTGCCCAGCGCGGAGGCCAGGTCGTCGGCCTCGCGGGTGGTGGCGGTGACCGCGAGCACCGGCCGGCCCGCGCCGCCGGCCGGCTCGTCGGCGGCGACGGCGGCCACCGCGAACGGGCGCAGCGCGGCGGGGGCGGTGAGGTCGAGGCCGTCGACCCGGGCGGCACCGGAGCGCGCCAGGTCACGCGCCCGGGCCAGCCCGGGGTCGGCCAGGGCGGCGGAGAAGAGTCCGGTGAGCATCAGTGATCACTTCCAGCGGCTCGACACGACGAGGACCCCGCGTCCAGCCGGACGGGGGGTGCACCTGTCGAGACTATCCCGCGCCGGGGACAATCTCCGGTGGCACCGCGTAGGCCGGAAGGGGAGGGGCAATGCCGGAACAGGTCGGTAGTGATCCCCGGACCCGAACCACGCCGGGCCGCTGGCGGGTCCTCGGGGTCGCCCCCGGCATGCTGCTCTACCAGGTGCGGTGCGTGGTCGAGGACCCCGGCTGGCACGGGCCCGCGCGGGACCTGGGGCACCGGGTCTTCCTCGGCCGCTCGGGGGTCTCCCTGCGCCGGCTCAACGGCCAGCTCAGCGTGGTGGACGCCACCTCGGTCCTGCTCACCCGCCCCGGCGACGAGATGTACGCCGCGCACCCGCTGGGTGACGGCGACGTCTACACCTGTCTGGAGCTGTCCCCGGAACTGCTCGGCGAACGGCCGGACACCGACCGGTGGCTGGGCCGGCGCGGCTGGGACGGCAGCGTCGACGAGCGGCTCGACCTGGAGCACCGGATGCTGGTGGCCCGCGCGGCGGCCGGGCTGGACCGGTTCGAGTTCACCGAGCGGGTGCACCGCTTCCTGGGCCGGCTGCTGGCGGCCAGCCCGGTCGGCGCGGGCGAGCCGGGAGCCGAGATCGAACGGGCGGTCCGACGCCGACCGGCCACGCTCGCCGCGCACCGCCGGCTGGCCGACCGGGCGCGCGAGGTGCTGGCCGCCTCGGACTCCCGGCTCGGACTGACCGACGTCGCCGCCCAGGTGGGCTGCTCACCGCACCACCTGAGCCGGGTGTTCCAGCGGGTCACCGGGCAGAGCCTCACCGCATACCGGAACCGGCTGCGGGTCCGCTCCCTGCTGGACGTGCTGGCCGACGGCGACGGCCCGCCGCTGGGCGAGGTCGCCGCCACGTACGGCTTCGCGGACCAGGCGCACCTGACCCGGGTGGTCCGGGAGCAGGTGGGGCACCCGCCGGCCCGGCTGCGCCGGCTCTTCGCCGCCGGCGAGGCCGACCTGGACGCCGCCTGAACGTTCGCTCGACGATCCGAGCAAGATTCTTCAAGAACCGCCCGGTCGGGTCCGGCGAGGATGGATCCCGTCAGCCCGGCCCGGGTCGCCATGGGGAGATGGCGACCCGGCCAGGGGTACGCGGGCCTGTTCGGGGAGGCCCGACACCCGAAGCCGGTCCTGCGCCGCCGGTTCACGGCGTGCCGCGGAGGTGCCGCACTCCCCCCTGCGGCACCTCCCCCATGATCTTGACCGGGGCGCCTCGACATGGTGCGGTGGAGGCATGACGGGGGAATACCGGGCGGTCTTCGACGCCGAGGTCCGCTTCGCCAACGGCGGTGGGCTGCGTACCGAGGGGTTCCGGCTGGACGTGCCGGGCCCGGGGATCACCGACGACGAGTTGGCGGCGCTGCTCGTGCGGCACCTCGGGCTGCTCATGGTCGGCGAGGTGCGGATCAGCAACCGGACCGTGGTGGAGGAGCCGCACAAGGGCGGACGTGGCGTCGCCGCCGCGGCCCCCGGCGGGCGACGCCTGGTCGAGCTGAGCCACGAGATCACCGACGGCCTGGTCACGCTGCCCGGCTGGCCGGGGCCGCGGATCACCGACTGGCTGACCCGGGAGGCGTCCCGGGAGCGGTACGCGCCGGGCGTCGAGTTCCACGTCGCGCGGATCGACATGATCGCCAACACCGGCACCTACGTCGACACGCCGTCGCACCGCTGGGCCGACGGGCCCGACCTGACCGGGATCCCGCTGGACCGGCTGGCCGACCTGCCCGGCCTGGTGGTGCGCGTCCCGGCCGGCACCCGGGCGGTGGACCGGCTGCTCCTCGCCCCCTACGAGGTCACCGGGCGGGCGGTGCTGCTGGACACCGGCTGGGACGCGCACTTCGGCACCGACGCGTACGCCGGCCCGCTGGCGCCCTACCTGACCGCCGACGGCGCCGACTGGCTGGTCGAGGCCGGCGCGGCGCTGGTCGGCATCGACTCGATCAACATCGACGACATGACCCCGGCGGCGGCCGGCGAACGACCGGCGCACAGCGCCCTGCTGGCCGCCGGCATCCCGATCGTGGAGCACCTGACCGGCCTGGGCGCGCTGCCGCCGACCGGATTCCGGTTCACCGCCGCCCCGCCGAGGGTGGCCGGCATGGGCACCTTCCCGGTCCGCGCCTTCGCCGTCCTCGACGACTGACCCGGCCGGAGCGGGGCCGGCGTCAGTAGCGGACCGCGATGCGGCGTTCGACCGCGTCCACCCGGATCTCCCCGCCGTACGGCACGATCAGTTGCGGGTCGGTGTGACCCAGGTCGACGTCGAAGACCACCACCGGGTCGTCGGCGTACGGCCCGACCGCCCGCAGGATCGCCGCCCGCTGCTCCTCGGCCCAGGCCATCCGCTCCGGGACCGACAGTCGGCGGTCGAAGTTCCACGCCTTGGCGCGGCCGACCACGATCGCCGGGCAGCCGGCGAGCAGCCCGCGCTCGCCCAGGTTCCGCACCATCCGGAAGACCTCCTCGGCCGGCGGCATCTCCTCCGAGGTCTCCACGAGCAGCACCGAGCCGGCCAGCTCGGCGGCGGACGGGATCCGGTCGGCGGCGGCCAACCAGTGCACGATCTCCAGGTTGCCGCCCCAGGTCCGGCCCGTCACGACCCGATCCGGCCCGTGCCAGCGCCAGCCCTCGCCCGGGAGCATCGGCGGCTCCTCGGTCAACGTCCGCGGGTCGCCCCAGTCGAGCGTCTCGTCGCCCCAGTCGGCGGCCGGGGCCAGGTCGTACCAGCCGGAGGTGAACAGCGCGGCGCGCAGCGAGTCGAGCGTCAGCGGGTGCGGGCTGCCCGGCCGGCCGAGGTGCACCAGCACCGAGCCGCCGTGGTAGGCGACGATTCCCAGCCTGTGCAGGTGGTTGAGCACGTTGGTGTTGTCGGAGTAGCCGAAGTAGGGCTTCGGGTTGGCCCGGATCACCTCGTCGTCGAGGAACGGGGTGACCGTGATCAGGTCGTCCCCGCCGATGGTGGCGAGCACCGCGGTGATCGTCGGGTCCGCGAACGCGGCGGTCAGGTCCCGGGCCCGGTCCCGGGGGTCGGCGCCCATCCGCCGGGTGGTCGGATATTCCACCGGCTCCAGCCCCAGCTCGTCGCGGAGCCGGCGCAGGCCCAGCTCGTACACGTGCGGGAAGAGGCCCGGCAGGCCGGCGGAGGGTGAGACGACGGCGACCCGGTCGCCCGGCTTCGGCTTGGTGGGATAGCGCGGCGGCGTCATGATCCGAACGCTATCGGCCGGCACCAGCGATTTCCGCCCGGCGAAACGCCACGAGCCGGGCATATGCCGGCAATAGGCTGAGCCCGTGGACGACGAGGCGGAGCTGCGTACCCGGGACTGGCTGCCCCGCACGGCGGCGCTGGTCCTCGGCACCCTGGCGCTGGCCAGCGCGTTCATCGCCGCCTACGTCGGCGCGTTGCACAAGCCGGACCCGAAGGACGTGCCGGTCGCCGTGGTGACGACCGACCAGCAGGCGCAGGCCGTGATGTCGGCCGTCCGCGCCCGCACCGACATCGTCAAACCCGTCGGGTACGACAGCCGGGAACGTGCCGACGACGGCCTCAACGACCGCTCGGTGTACGCCGTGCTCGGCTCCGCCCCGGGCGGCGGCCTGACCCTGGCCACGGCCAGCGCCGGCGCGCCCGCCGCCACCGAACTCGTCACCGAGGTGTTCACCGAGGCGGCCCGGCAGGCCGGCGTGCCGCTGGCGGTCACCGACGAGGTGCCGGTCTCCGGCGGCGACCCGCGCGGCCTGGTCCCGTTCTACCTGGCGGTCGGCGTGGTCCTCGGCGGCTACCTGGCCTCCACGGCGCTGGGCATCTCGCTCGGCACCAGCCCGGGCAGCCTGCGCCGGGCCGGGTTGCGGATCGCCACGCTCGCCGTCCACTCCGTCCTGCTCGGCGTCATCGGGGCGGTGCTGGTCGGGCCCGTGCTGGACGTCTTCCCGCACGACGTGGGCACGATCGCGGTGGTGGGCGCGCTCGCCGCGTTCGCCGCCGGGATGGTCGCGTCGGCCGTGCAGGCGTGGCTCGGGCTGCTCGGCACCGGCATCGTGATCCTGCTGCTGGTGGTGCTCGGCAACCCCGGCTCCGGGGGCATCTACGCGCCCGAGTTCCTGCCGCCGTTCCTGCGCGGGATGCACCGCTGGAACGTCCCCGGGCTCGCCACCGACCTGCTCAAGTCGGCGATCTACTTCGACTGGCGGGGCGGCGGCTGGGCACTGACCGGGCTGCTGGTCTGGGTGGTCGCCGGCCTGGCCGGTCTGCTCACCGCCACGATGTTCCGGGCCCGCCGACGCGCCGCGCGGACCGGTTCGGGACGGCACGCCGCGGCCGAGCGCTGACCTGCCGGCCCGTCCCAGAGTGCAGATCATCACGCCGTCCCCCTCCTGCCGTCGGGGCCCACGCGGATACCATCCAGGGGAGTCGGACAGCGCTGTCCTTCGTCCTCGCGTAAGGAGCGCAACCGTGACCGACCAGCACGACCACGACGGCCCCGACGCCGCTCTCCGGGCCGACATCCGCCGCCTCGGCACGCTGCTCGGGCAGACCCTGGCCCGTCAGGAGGGCCGGCCGCTGCTCGACCTGGTCGAGGAGATCCGCGCCCAGGTCCGCTCCGACGCGCCGGCCGCGGCCCAGCGCCTCGCCGGGCTCGACGTCACCACCGGCACGAAGCTGGCCCGCGCCTTCTCCACCTACTTCCACCTGGCCAACATCACCGAGCAGGTGCACCGCGCCCGCGACCTGCGTCGCCGGCGCGCCACCCACGGCGGCTGGCTGGACCAGGCCGCCAAGATGATCGCCGAGCGCGGCGTGCCGGCCGAGGAGATCGCCGCGGCGGCCCGCCGGCTCGCCGTACGCCCGGTCTTCACCGCCCACCCCACCGAGGCGGCCCGCCGGTCCATCCTGTCCAAGCTGCGCGCGGTCGCCGACGAGCTGGACACCGAGACCGCCAACGCGATCCTCTACGGCGCCAGCGACGAGGGCCCGGCCAACCGCCGCCTCGCCGAGCTGCTCGACCTGATGTGGCAGACCGACGAGCTGCGGCTCGACCGGCCGGACCCGACCGACGAGGCCCGCAACGCCATCTACTACCTGCGCGACCTGCACGCCGAGGCCGCGCCGCAGGTCCTCGACGACCTCGCCGACACGCTGCGCACGCTCGGCGTGGAGACCTCGCCGACCGCCCGCCCGCTGACGTTCGGCACCTGGATCGGCGGCGACCGCGACGGCAACCCGTTCGTCACCCCGACGGTCACCCGCGAGGTGCTGCGGATCCAGCACGAGCACGGCATCGAGGCCACCGAGAAGGCGATGGACGAGCTGATCAGCGAGGTCAGCGTCTCCCGCCGGCTGCGCGCGGTCTCGCTCGACCTCTCCGCCAGCCTGGCCAAGGACCTGGACGCGCTGCCCGAGGTCGCGCCCCGGTTCCGCCGGGTCAACGCCGAGGAGCCCTACCGGCTCAAGGCGCGCTGCGTGAAGGCGAAGCTGGCCAACACCCGGGAGCGGCTGCGCGCCGGCACCCCGCACGTGCCGGGCCGCGACTACCAGGGCTCGACCGAGCTGATCGCCGACCTGGAGCTGCTGCGCGCGTCGCTGGCCCGCAACTCCGGGCAGCTCACCGCCGTGGGCCGGCTCGCCTCGACCATCCGTACCGTCTCCGCGTTCGGGCTGCACCTGGCGACCATGGACATCCGGGAGCACGCGGAGAAGCACCACGAGGTGCTGGCCCAGCTCTACGAGGCGGTCGGCGAGGTCTCCGACTATCCGTCGCTGACCCGGCTGGAGCGCACCAAGCTGCTCGCCGACGAGCTGACCGGCCGCCGGCCGCTCTCCACCCAGGACAGCCCGCTCACCGAGGCGGCGCGCAAGACGTTCGACGTGTTCTCCGCGATCCGCGAGGCGCAGGACCGGTTCGGCCCCGAGGTCATCGAGTCCTACATCATCTCGATGACCCTGGGCGTGGACGACGTGCTCGCCGCCGTGGTGCTGGCCCGCGAGGCCGGCCTGGTCGACGTGCACAGCGGGCGGGCCCGGATCGGCATCGTGCCGCTGCTGGAGACGCCGGCCGAGCTGAACTCCGGCGGCGAGCTGCTCGACGAGCTGCTGTCGCTGCCGGCCTACCGGGCGCTGGTCGCGGCGCGCGGTGACGTCCAGGAGGTGATGCTGGGCTACTCCGACTCCAACAAGGAGGCCGGCATCACCACCAGCCAGTGGTCCATCCACCGGGCCCAGCGGGCGCTGCGGGACGTGGCCGCCCGGCACGGCGTGCACCTGCGCTTGTTCCACGGCCGGGGCGGCACCGTCGGCCGGGGCGGCGGCCCCACCCACGACGCGATCCTGGCCCAGCCCTACGGCACGCTGGACGGCGCGATCAAGGTGACCGAGCAGGGCGAGGTCATCTCCGACAAGTACACGCTGCCGGCGCTGGCCCGGGAGAACCTGGAGCTGACCGTGGCCGCCGTGCTTCAGGCGACGCTGCTGCACACCGCACCCCGGCAGCCGGCCGAGATGCTGGAGCGCTGGGACGCGGCGATGGACGTGGTGTCCGGGGCCGCCTTCGGGTCCTACCGGTCCCTGGTCGAGGACCCGGACCTGCCGGCGTACTTCTGGGCGTCGACCCCGACCGAGCTGCTCGGCGCGCTGAACATCGGCTCCCGGCCGGCGAAGCGCCCGAACACCGGCGCCGGCCTGTCCGGCCTGCGGGCCATTCCGTGGGTGTTCGGCTGGACCCAGACCCGGCAGATCGTGCCGGGCTGGTTCGGCGTGGGGTCCGGGCTGGCCGCCGCGCGGGAGGCGGGCCTGGCCGACGTGCTCGCCGAGATGAACCGGAACTGGCACTTCTTCCGCACGTTCCTGTCGAACGTCGAGATGATGTTGACCAAGACCGACCTGAGCATCGCCCGCCGCTACGTCGAGACGCTGGTCCCGAAGAAGCTGCACCCGATCTTCTCGACGATCGAGCAGGAGTACGAGCTGACCAAGCGGGAGGTTCTGGCGGTCACCGCCTCGCCGGCCCTGCTGGAGAACTCGCCGGTGCTCCAGCGCACGCTCGCCGTGCGGGACACGTACCTGGAGCCGCTGCACCACCTCCAGGTGGCGCTGCTGCGGCAGTACCGCGAGTCCGGCGCCGCCGGCCGGGCGGTGGCGACCGCGCCGGGCGGCCGACGGGCGCCGAACGACGGCACGGCGCTGGAGCGGGCGCTGCTGACCACTGTCAACGGCATCGCCGCCGGCATGCGCAACACCGGCTGAGGTGTAAGGAAGGGCCCCCTCTTAACGCCTCGTGCATAAGAGGGGGCCCTTTTTAACCACGCGCTCGGCGCGCGGCACGCGCTACCAGTCGCCGCCGCCGAAATCTCCGCCGCCGAAGTCGCCACCGCCGAAGTCCCCGCCACCGCCGAAGTCGCCTCCGGCGTAGTCACCACCGCCGCCCATATCCCCACCGCCCATGTCGCCGCCCTGGTCGCCGAAGTCCTGACCGTCGCCGAAGCCTTCCTGGTAGCCGGCGTCGTACCCGGGGTCGGCGAACGCGGGCGAGAAGAGCGCGTCCGCGATCAGCATGCCGCCGAGCACGCCGGCGCCCGCTCCGAGCGCGGTCTTCCACCACGGCGTCGAGTACCAGCCGGCCGGCACCGGCCGGCCCTGCATGTGGCCGCCGGGGTAGTAGTAGGGCGTCCGGTTCCCCGGCTGCGGGCCGGCGCGGAACGTCTGGCCCTGCACGTCGACCTCGCGCTCCTTGGTGAGCATGCCGGCGCCGCGGGCGGCGGCCAGCGGCGGCAGCTCCGGGCCCGGGTCGATGCCCATCGCCGTCCGCGCCGCCCGGATGTACGCCAGCCCCTCCAGCGCGGTCTCCCGGGCCAGCGCGAACTGGTGCGGGGTGCGCGCCTGCTCCAGCTGCGAGCCGGCCGCGTTGTACCGCTCACCGGCGTCGGCGAGCGCCTGCCGGACCGCCGGGGCGTCGCCGTGCAGGTTCATCAGCTGACCGCCCAGCCGCTCGTACCAGCGCTGCGCCTCGGCGCGGGCGTCCGCCATCTCGTCGGCCCGCCGGGACCTGCTCCCCCACCGCCAGAACACCAGCGCACCTCCGAGCATCACGATCAGGAACACCCACAGGGCAACTTCCATGACCTCGAACGTACCCAGCGCGCGCACGTCGTACCCGTTTGGCAAGCTTTCTGCCATGAGCTTCTCGACGCTGGCCGTGGTGGTGCTCTGCCTCGCCGCGGGCGGCGCGGTGGGCTGGCTGGCGGCCCGCGGGCGGGCCGCGGCCGACGTCGCCCGCCTGGAGGCGACGCTGGCCGCCGCCCAGGCCGGCGAAGGGCGGCTGGAGCAGTCCATGCGGGCGCTCAGCTACGAGGCGACCGCGCAGTCACAGGAGGCGGTGGCGCGCGCGGTGGCGCCGCTGCACGACACGCTCCGCCGCTACGAGCAACGCGTCGCCGAGCTGGAGCGCGACCGGGTCGACGCCTACGCCGAGCTGCGTGAGCAGGTGCGCTCGATGAGCGCGGTCTCCGGCGAGCTGCGCACCGAGACCAAGCAGCTGGTCGCCGCGCTGCGCGCGCCGCAGGTGCGTGGCCGGTGGGGCGAGCACCAGCTCCGGCGGATCGTCGAGGCGGCCGGCCTGCTGGAGCACTGCGACTTCAGCGAGCAGGTCACCGCCGCCACCGACCAGCAGGGGGTCCGCCCCGACCTGGTGGTGCGCCTGCACGGCGGGCGCACCGTGGTGGTCGACGCGAAGGCGCCGTTCGACGCCTACCTGACCGCGATGGAGGCGCGCGACGAGCGCGGGCGCGACACCCACCTCGACGCGCACGCCCGGCACCTGCGGGCGCACGTCGACGGTCTCGCCGCCAAGTCCTACTGGTCGGCCTTCGACCAGACCCCCGAGTTCGTGGTGCTGTTCGTGCCGGCCGACCCGTTCCTCGACGTGGCGTTGCAACGCGACCCGACGCTGCTGGAGCACGCGTTCGCCCGCAACGTGGTGCTGGCCACGCCGGCCACGCTGGTGGCGCTGCTGCGCACGGTGGCCTACTCCTGGCGGCAGGAGGCGCTGGCGCGCAACGCGGCGACCGTCCACTCGCTGGCCCGCGAGCTCTACGGGCGGCTGTCCACCCTGGGCGACCACGTCGGCAAGCTGGGCAGTTCGCTGAGCGGCGCGGTGACGGCCTACAACCGCGCGGTCGGCTCCCTGGAGGCCCGGGTGCTGGTCAGCGCCCGCAAGCTCGCCGAGCTGGGCGTCTCCGACGACGAGCTGCCCACGCCGGCGCAGGTCGAGCTGGCCCCCCGTCAGCCGCAGGCGCCCGAGTTGCTGGGCCGGCCGTCCACATCGGCCGAACGGTCAGCAGACATCGACGTTTAACACGGCGCACGTGACGACGACGGCCGATCCGTGTCACGGAGTGGTCACAAACCGATCCCGGGTAGTGACACATCTCGTCACGGCACGAAGGATCTGCGTCACACGTGCCCTGTCTTCTGAAGGGCCCTGTTCTCTGGAGGAAGAGAACGTGAGTCAACCCCGCAATCGGAGCCGGCGCCCCTCCGCCGCGCTCTTCGCCTCGGTCCTCGCGGCCGGCGCCATGACCGTCGGGGGTGGCGCCGCGACCGCGAGCGCGGCCCCCGCCCCCCAGCCCTCGCAGCCGACCGCGGCGAAGGCCCTGGGCGCCCACGACGCCAAGCTGCTCGACGCGGCCGAGGCGAAGAACGCGCCGACCGTCACGATGATCATCGCGGCCCGGAAGGGCTCGGCCAAGAAGGTCGTCGACGGGCTCAAGGGTCTCGGCGCCACCGTCAGCCAGCGGTACGACCAGGTCGGCTACGTGCTGGCCAAGGTGCCGACCGCGAAGGCGCTCAAGGCCGCCACGCTGCCCGGCGTCGCCGCCGTCGACCTCGACGAGACCATCAAGCTCCCCGACCCGGCACCGGAGGCCGCCCCGAACGGCGCCAAGGCCGCCGAGCAGGGTGAGACGCTGGCCGGCCCCGGCGGGGACACCGGCGCGGTCAACCCGTACATGCCGACCAACGAGACCGGCGCGGAGGCCTTCAAGGCCGCGCACCCGACGTGGGACGGCCGCGGCGTCACCATCGGCATCATGGACTCCGGTGTGGACCTCGACCAGCCGGCGCTGCAGAAGACCACCACCGGCGAGCGCAAGATCGTCGACTGGGTCACCGCGACCGATCCGCTCGAGGACGCCACCTGGCGCGCGATGATCACCGAGGTGAGCGGCCCCACCTTCACCACGGGCACCGGCGCCTCGGCCCTGACCTGGACCGCGCCGGCCGGCACCTACCGGTTCAACACCTTCCGCGAGTCCATCACCGCGGGCAGCGACCCGGCCGGTGACGTCAACCGCGACGGCGACACCACCGACTCCTGGGGCATCCTCTACAACCCGGCCAACGGCGACATCCGGGTGGACGTCAACCAGAACCGCGACTTCACCGACGACGAGGTGATGCGGCCGTACAAGGAGAAGTTCCAGGTCGGCCACTTCGGCACGGACAACCCGGCCACCGCCGTCCGGGAGCAGATCCCGTTCGTGGTCGAGTTCCGGCGCAACGTCGACACCACCCCGGTCGGCGGCCCCGGCCTGGTCGACTACGTCAACATCGGCATCATCGAGAGCACCCACGGCACCCACGTCGCCGGCATCACCGCCGCCAACGACATGCTGGGCAACAGCGCCTTCGACGGCGCCGCGCCCGGTGCCAAGCTGGTCTCCGCCCGCGCCTGCTCCTGGGGTGGCGGCTGCACCGCGGCGGCGCTCACCACCGGCATGGTGGACCTCGTGGTCAACCGCAAGGTCGACGTGGTGAACATGTCGATCGGTGGCCTGCCGGCGCTGAACGACGGCTCCAACGCCCGGGCCGTCCTCTACAACGACCTGATCAACACGTACGGCGTGCAGCTGTTCATCTCGGCCGGCAACTCCGGCCCGGGCCTGAACACGGTCGGCGACCCGTCGGTCGCCACCGACGTGGTCAGCGTCGCGGCGAACATCAGCAAGGACACCTGGCTGGCCAACTACGGCTCGGTGGTCCGCAAGGAGAACGCGCTGTTCAACTTCTCCTCCCGCGGCCCGCGCGAGGACGGCGGCTTCAAGCCGAACATCTCCGCTCCCGGTTCGGCCATCTCCACCGCGCCGACCTGGCAGGCGGGCAACCCGGTGCCGGAGGCGGGCTACCCGCTGCCCCCGGGCTACCAGATGCTGAACGGCACCTCGATGGCCTCCCCGCAGGCCACCGGCGCCGCCGCGCTGCTGCTGTCGGCCGCCAAGGCGACCGGCGCGGGCGTCACCCCGGCCGCTCTGCGCCGGGCCGTCTACACCTCGGCCAAGCCGATCGCGGACGTCCCGACGTACGCCCAGGGCTACGGCATGTTCAACGTGCCGGGCGCGTGGAACCTGCTGGCCGCCGGCGTGCAGACCCGCACGTACACCTCTGAGGCCGCGGTCTGCACCGAGCTGTCGCCGAACCTGACCCGCTACGACCGGGACTCCGGCACGTTCGTGCCGAACCCGAACGTGGGCACCGGCATCTACAACCGGTGCGCCGCCGACCGGGGTGGCCAGACGGTCAAGAAGAGCCGCACCTACGACGTCAAGCTGACCCGGACCAGCGGCCCGAACAAGAGCGTCAAGCACCTGCTCGGCCTCCGCGGCAACGACGGCACCTTCTCCGTCCGCTCCGAGGTGTGGCTGCCGCTGAACAAGACCGTCACCGTCCAGGTGAAGGCCAAGCCGATGACCACCGGCGCGCACGGCGCGATCCTGACCGTCGACGACCCGGCCACCTCGGTGGTCGACTTCGAGGTCGCCACCGTCGTGGTCGCCTCCAACGCGGTGAGCGCTCCGGCCTACTCCTTCTCGGCCGAGGGCTCGGTCGAGCGGAACAGCTTCACCTCGTACTTCGTCACGGTTCCGCAGGGTGCGGGCGCGCTCCAGGTCAACCTGTCCGGCATCGCGACCGGCTCGCAGACCCGGTTCATCGCCATCAACCCGTACGGCGTGCCGGTCGAGAGCACCGCGAGCACCGCCTGCTACACCAACTTCTCCGACGCCGCCGCCTGCAAGCCGCAGGAGCGGGACTACCAGAACCCGATCCCGGGTGTCTGGGAGATCGAGGTGGAGTCGCGGCGCACGTCGCCGGCGCTGGACAACCCGTTCCAGCTGCAGGCGCGGGTGCAGGGCGTGAAGGTCGAGCCGGCCGTGGTCCAGCTGCCGGCGGTCACCGCCGGCACGCCGACCCCGGTGAGCTGGAGCCTGACCAACACGTTCGGCCCGGTCCGGGTGACCGGCGTCGGTGGGCCGCTGTCCAGCGTCCGCGCCGAGCGGCCGACCATCACCGAGGGCGCCACGCAGGAGTACACGGTGGACATCCCGGCCGGGACCACCTCGTTCTCCGCCCGGATCGGCAACACCTCCGACCTGGGCGCCGACCTGGACCTGTACATCTTCCGCGGCGCCACCGAGGTGGGCCGGTCGGCCGACGGCGACTCGGAGGAGGCGGTCACGCTGAACAACCCGGTCGCCGCCACGTACCGGGTGGTCATCGAGGGCTACGCGGTCGCCGCGGGCGGCACGGCGTACGACTACCGGGACTCGTTCGCGTCCCCGGCGCTGGGTTCGCTCTCCGCGCCGTCCACGCCGCTGTTCCTGCCCAACGGCGGCACCGCGACCCTGACCGGTTCGGTGACCGCGCTGAGCACCCCGGCCGCCGGTCGGGAGCTCTTCGGTGACATGGCCGTCACCACCGTCGAGGGCGCGGTCGTCGGCCGTGGCTCGGTGGAGATCAACGCGGTGAACTGAGTCACCTGTCGTAACACGGAAGCCCGCCTCCCGACGAGGGAGGCGGGCTTCCGCCTTTTCCGCGAGACGGGGTCAGGCCGGGCGGGCGGACTCGACCACGAACGGGGTGCCCTGCTGGCAGGTGGTCATCATGCCCGGCTCGGGCCGGCCGGTGACCTCCACCTTGGCACCGGCCTTGAGCAGGTCGCGCGGACCGCCGACCAGGAGGTGGTCGTCGAGCAGGAGGCAGTTCGGCTCCACACCGGCCCGGATCGTGCCGGTGATGGTGGTGCCACCGACGCCGGGTGGCGTGGACGGGCCGCCCTTCCAGGTCGGGTTCGGGCGGCTGGGCGTCACGCTGGGCACGGGATCGGGCTGGCTGGTCACCGGGGCGGCTCCCGTCGGGCTGGGGCTGGCGGGCTCGTCGCCGGGTCCGGCGCAGGCGGTCAGCGCGACACCGGCGAGGAGGGCGACGAGCACCGTCCGAGGAGTCTTCATGGTCGGTTGGACGCGGCGGGCGGCCGATCCGTTCCCGGTCAGCCGCGTGCCGCGGCGGCCTTCATGTCGCGCTTGAGCTCCTGCGGCAGCGAGAAGGTCAGCCGCTCGTCGGCGGTGGTGACCTCCTCGACGTCGGCGAAGCCGCGCTCGGCCAGGCGCGCGAGCACCTGCTGGACCAACTCGTCGGGCACGCTCGCGCCGGAGGTCACACCCACGGTGCGGGCCCCCTCCAGCCAGGCGTCGTCGATCTCGTCGGCGAAGTCGACCAGGTGACCGGCGCGGGCGCCGGCGTCCAGCGCCACCTCGACCAGCCGGACCGAGTTCGACGAGTTGCGCGAGCCGACCACGATCACCACGTCGCACTCCGGGGCGATCTCCTTCACCACGTGCTGACGGTTGGAGGTCGCGTAGCAGATGTCGTCGCTGGGGGGCGACTGGAGCAGCGGCAGCCGTTGCTTGAGCCGGGCCACGGTCTCCAGCGTCTCGTCGACCGACAGCGTGGTCTGGGAGAGCCAGACCACCTTCTCCGGGTCGCGCACGGTGACCTTGTCGACCCCGTCCGGGCCGTCGACCAGCTGGATGTGGGCGGGGGCCTCACCGGCGGTGCCGATGACCTCCTCGTGCCCCTCGTGGCCGATCAGCAGGATGTCGTAGTCCTGCTGGGCGAACCGTCGGGCCTCGTGGTGCACCTTGGTGACCAGCGGGCAGGTGGCGTCGATCGCCCGGAGCGAGCGCTCCTTGGCCTGCTCGTACACCTCGGGGGCCACGCCGTGGGCGGAGAAGATGACGGTGGCGCCCTCCGGCACCTCCTCGTTCTCCTCCACGAAGATCGCGCCCTTGGCCTCCAACGTCCGCACCACGTGCTTGTTGTGCACGATCTGCTTGCGGACGTAGATCGGCGCGCCGTAGAGCTTCAGCGCCTCCTCGACGGTCTGCACCGCCCGGTCCACACCCGCGCAGTAGCCGCGGGGGTTGGCCAGGAGCACGCGCTTGCCGGTCCGGGGAGTCGTCTCAGCGTCAGTCACCCGCCCATGGTACGTGGCCGCCTCCGGCCGGCCGGAGCGCGACCGGAGCAGGGTCGGGGCTCGCCGGCGATGTCGGTCCCGGGCCGTAGGGTGGGCGGGTGAGCGCGGGTGAGGCGGGGCGGAGCACCCCCCAGGGGCGGAGCACCCCCCAGGAGCGGAGCACCGCCCAGGAGCGGGGCACTCCCCAGGAGCGGGGCGCGCCCCCGGAGCGGAGCACGTCCGAGGAGCCGTGGCCGGTCCGGGTGGTCAGCCAGAAGGTCGGCGCCTGGATCGCCCGGCTCGGCTGGGTGTGGGTCGACGGTCAGGTGGCGCAGATCAGCCGCCGTCCCGGCGCCACCACCGTCTTCCTCACCCTGCGTGACCCCTCGGCCGATCTCAGCCTGACCGTCACCACCAACCGGGACGTGCTCGACGCGGGCGCTCCGGAGCTGCGTGAGGGCGCCCGGGTCGTGCTGCACGCCAAGCCCGAGTTCTATGCCGCGCGGGGCACGCTCAGCCTGCGCGCCGACGAGATCCGCCAGGTCGGCCTGGGTGAGCTGCTGGCCCGGCTGGAGAAGCTCAAGAAGCTGCTCGCCGCGGAGGGGTTGTTCGACCGGTCGCGCAAGCGGCGCCCTCCGTTCCTGCCCGGTCGGGTCGGTCTGATCACCGGGCGGGCCTCGGCGGCCGAGCGCGACGTGCTGACCAACGCCCGGCGCCGCTGGCCGGCGGTCGAGTTCCGCACGGTCAACGTGGCGGTGCAGGGGCCGAGCGCCGTGCCCGACATCGTCGGCGCGCTCAAGGCGCTCGACGCCGACCCGACGGTCGACGTGATCGTCATCGCCCGGGGCGGTGGGAGCATCGAGGATCTGCTGCCCTTCTCCGACGAGGCGCTGTGCCGGGCGGTCTTCGCCTGCCGCACCCCGGTGGTCAGCGCGATCGGCCACGAGACCGACGCGCCGCTGCTGGACTACGTGGCCGACGTGCGCGCCTCCACCCCCACCGACGCGGCGAAACGGATCGTGCCCGACCTGACCGAGGAGGTCCGCCTCATCGGGCAGGCCCGGTCGCGCCTGGAGCGGGCGGTGCGCAATCTGGTCGACCGCGAGCAGCACCGGCTCGACCTGTTCCGCTCCCGTCCGGTGCTGGCCCGACCGCAGGTGATGGTCGACCAGCGGGCCGTCGACGTGACCGCGCTGCGGGACCGCGCCGGCCGGTGCCTGGACCACCGGTTGAGCGGCGCCGCCGACGACCTGCGCCACACTCTCGCTCGGCTGCGCGCGCTCTCCCCCGCGGCCACGCTCGACCGCGGTTACGCCATCGTGCAGCGCGGCGACGGCCACGTGGTCCGCGCGGCGTCCGAGGTGGCCAAGGGCGATCCACTGCGGGTACGCCTCGCCGAGGGCGAGCTGACCGCCACCGTCGACGGTTGAGGAAATGGTACGGATGACTGAGAAGACCAAGGACGAGCAGCTCAGCTACGAGCAGGCCCGCGCCGAGCTGGCCTCGGTGGTGGAGCGGCTGGAGGCGGGCGGCACCTCGCTGGAGGAGTCGCTGGCGCTCTGGGAACGGGGCGAGCAGCTCGCCGGCGTCTGCCAGCGGTGGCTGGACGGCGCTCGCGCCCGCATCGACACCGCCCGGCAGAAGACCGAGGAGTGACCGTGGGCCCGCCTGCGCGCGCCGCTCGGCCCTCCGCCGGGAGGGCCGAGCGGTCCCGGGAGGCGGGCCCACCTCCCGGGACAGCGAGCGCCGGTCAGCTGAACAGGTTGTAGAACTCCGGCGGCGCCTCGACGACCTGGTCGGCCGGCGGCTTCTGGGCCGCGGCGGCGTTGCCGTAGTCGGTGTAGGTGATCTTCAGATCCTGCGCGGCGCTCTGGCCGGCGGCCGGGATCTTGAGCACCATCTCACTGAGCCGGCCCTGCGGGTCGACCTTGGCGGTGAACGGCACCGACTGGGCCTGCGCACCGAGTGCGGTGATCACGGCCGGGTCGAGCGAGCCCGCCTCGGCGGCCTTCGACACGTCGACGGTGCCCTCGTACGCGCCCTCGCCGGTCTGCCGGACGTCGGTGACGCCCTGGGTGAGCACGGCACTGCCGGCCGGGTCCACCTTCTCGAAGTCGAAGCCCAGTGCCCGGTTGCCCTTGATCCGGTTCTGGTCGAGGTGCTGGTACTTGCCGAGGTTGAGGTTCTTCACGCCGGGGATCTTGGCGGCCGCCGTGCCGCCCAGGTCGAGCTTGACCCAGCTGTCCGGCTTGGCGTGGATGAGGTCCAGCTTCATCATCAGGTCCGAGGACGGGTCACCGATCGTCATCCGCATCTCGGCGCTCTGACTGGGCTCGTGCACCTGCCCTTCGGCGGTGGAACCGGCGCCCGTCATGGTGAACCGGAAGTTCCCCTCGCGGATCGCGTTGGTGGAGTCGAGCAGGGCCTGCTTGGCCGCGCTACTGGACCCGCTGGCGCTGGGGGCGACGCTGCCGGAGGCGCTCGGGGTCGCGGAGGCGTCGGAGGTTCCGGTGCCGTTGCTGTTGCAGGCCGCCAGGCCGGGAATGAGCAGCGCCGCGGCGAACGCGGTGGCGCTGAAGCGTCGTATCTTCACGTCAACCTCTCCAGGTGGGTCGTCCGGGCTCGATGTCCCGTCTGTTCCCTGAAGTGGCGTTGCGCAATCCCGCGTCACCCGGCCGTGCGTGTCAGCGCAGCGAGGTGGCGAGCTTGCGCAGCTCCGTCTCCCCCGCGTCGCCGACCACGATGACCGTGCGGTTCGGCTCCAGCAGGACCAGGGCCTGCTCGTTGCCGCGGGCGGTGTACCGCTGCCAGCTCAGCCCGTCGGGCAGGTCCGCGGGGCCCTGCGGCCGGCCCTCGCTCAGCTCGGCCGGCAGCAGCTTCTCCGCCGGCACGTTGCTCTCCACCAGCTGCGCGCCCCGGCCCTCGGGGGTCACGTATCCGATCCGTAGCGTCGCGCCGTCCGCCTCGGTCCGGAAGCGGGCGTTGACCGTACGCCAGTCGTCGCCCAGCCCGGTCGGCTGGCTCACCGGGAACACGTTCGCCGCCCGGGCCTGCTCCAGCGCCGGCGCCGGGTCGACGGTGACCGGCGAGTCGCCGCCGAGGAAGCCCCGGTAGAACGCGATCAGCAGCGCGATCGGCACCAGCAGCACGAGCAGGGACAGCACCATGTCCTTCGGTGACCGCTCCGAGCGGGCCTTCTCCTTGCGGGCGGGCGGCGCGGGCCGGTCCCCGGCGACGGTCTCGGCCCGGCCGGCGTCGTCCCCCGCCAGGTCGACCAGGGCCGGCTCGCCCCGGTCGGTGGGCGTTTCGACCAGCGCCGGCTGCCCCTGCGGCGGGGTCGGGCCGGCACCCGGTCGGACCGGCGGCTGCCCCTCGGGCGGGGTCGCGTCGGTCGGCGGACGGTCGGCAGGCTGCGCGGGCTCCACCCGACCATTGTCGCAGCCGTCCGGGGAGCGTGATCCTGGCCTCCTCCGCCCCGCCGGGGCGGCGAACCTGAGATCGTGTGAGGATCAGCGACAAAACCGGCGGCGGCGACGGCCGCACTCCCGCCGGTCCACCCCGCAACGTCGCGAGGAGGAAGCCGCCATGACAACCACCAGGACGCGGACACCCCAGGATCTCGACCGCAACCTCGCCCTCGATCTGGTCCGGGTCACCGAGGCCGCGGCCATGGCCGCCGGGCGCTGGGTCGGCCGGGGCGACAAGGAGGGCGGCGACGGCGCGGCCGTCGACGCCATGCGCAAGCTGATCAACTCGATCCCGATGCGCGGTGTCGTGGTGATCGGTGAGGGCGAGAAGGACAACGCCCCGATGCTCTTCAACGGCGAGGAGGTCGGCGACGGGACCGGTCCCGAGGTGGATGTGGCGGTCGACCCGATCGACGGCACCACCCTGATGAGCAAGGGCATGCCGAACGCGCTGGCCGTGCTCGCGGTGGCCGAGCGCGGCGCGATGTTCGACCCGAGCGCGGTCTTCTACATGGAGAAGCTCGCGGTCGGCCCGATGTACGCCGACGTGGTCGACATCGACGCCGGGGTGGTCGAGAACATCCGCCGGATCGCCAAGGTCAAGGGCACCGACACCGCCGAGGTGACGGTCTGCGTGCTGGACCGGTCGCGCCACGACGACCTGGTGAAGCAGATCCGGCGCACCGGCGCCGGCATCCGGTTCATCTCCGACGGGGACATCGCCGGCGCGATCGCCGCCGCCCGCGGTGAGTCGGACATCGACGTCCTGATGGGCATCGGCGGCACCCCCGAGGGCATCACCGCGGCCTGCGCGCTGAAGTGCATGGGCGGCATGATGCAGGCCAAGCTCTGGCCGAAGGACGACCAGGAGCGGGAGAAGGCGCTGGCCGCCGGGCACGACCTGGACCGGGTGCTGTTCACCGACGACCTGGTGACCGGCGACAACTGCTTCTTCGTGGCCACCGGGGTCACCTCCGGCGACCTGCTGCGCGGCGTGCGCTACCGGGCCGGTGGGGCGTACACCCAGTCGATCGTGATGCGCTCCAAGAGCGGCACGATCCGGGTCATCGACTCCTACCACCGCCTGGAGAAGCTCGCCCTCTACTCGTCCGTCGACTTCGACGGGCGCCCGCTGGCCGAGCAGGAGTGAGCGCGACCGGGACGGCGGCGCCGCCGACGCTGTCGACCGGTCGGCGGATCGCGGGGGTCGGTCTGGCGACCGGCTCCGGCGTCCTGGTGGCCGTGCAGTCCCGGATCAACGGCGAGTTGGGCGTACGCCTGGCCGACGGGATCGCCGCCGCGGTGGTCTCGTTCGGCCTGGGTCTGCTGATCCTGCTGGTGCTGGTCCCGGTCACGCCCGGGGGGCGGCGGGGGTTGGCCGCCCTGCGCGGCGCGCTGCGTACCGGCGCCCTGCGCCCCTGGCAGTGCCTGGGCGGGGTGTGCGGCGCGTTCCTGGTGGCGACGCAGGGACTGACCATCGGCGCGCTCGGCGTGGCCGTGTTCACCGTCGCCGTGGTGGCCGGGCAGTCCGGTAGCAGCCTGCTGGTCGACCGGGCCGGCATCGGGCCGACCGGCCGCCAGGCGGTCACCCCGAACCGGCTGGTCGGCGCGGTGCTCACCGTGCTGGCCGTGCTGCTGGCGGTGGGCGACCGCCTGGGCGACCCCGGCGCGTTGGCACTGGCCCTGCTGCCGCTGGCCGCCGGGATCGGCATCGCCTGGCAGCAGGCGGTGAACGGCCGGGTCCGCGCGGCGGCGGACAGCGCCATGACCGCCACGCTCGTCAACTTCGCGGTCGGCACGGTGGCGCTTCTCGCCACGTTCGCGGTGGACGTGGCGGTGCGGGGCCGGCCGGCGGGCGGTTTCCCGAGCGAGCCGTGGCTCTACGTCGGCGGCCCGATCGGCATCGTCTTCATCGCGCTGGCCGCCGCCCTCGTGCGGTTCACCGGGGTGCTGCTGCTCGGCCTGGCCACCATCGCCGGGCAGATCGTGGGCGCGGTGCTGCTGGACGTGGTGTTGCCGACCGCCGCCTCGCACCCCGGGTTGAACACGCTGCTCGGTGCGGCGCTGACGTTGGTGGCCGTCCTGGTCGCCGCCCTCTCCCCGCCCCGCCGCGCCTAACGCGGGGTCGGGGCGTGCAGGGTGTCGACGATCTCGTCGACGACCCGGTCCAGCGGGGTCGCCTCGATGCCGAGCGTGGCGGTGGCGGCGGTGGAGTCCAGCACGAACGGCCGGGCGAACTGGTGCGCGGTCTCCCGCAGCTCCCTGGCGAACGGGTTGGCCACGCCGGCCAGCCAGAGCACCGGGTAGGGCATCCGGGTCAGCTTCGGCGCCGGCGCGCCGGCCCGGGCGGCCGTGCGGTCGGCCAGGTCCCGCATCGACACCGCCGGCGCGCTGGGCACGTGCCAGGCCCGACCCCAGGCCCGCGGGTCGGTCGCGGCGGCGACCAGGGTACGGGCGACGTCGGGAACGTACGTCCAGGTGTGCGGGGCGTCCCAGTCGACGGGGAGGAACACCCGTCGCCCGGCGAGCACCCGGGGCAGCACCATCATGGCCAGCGAGGTGCCGCCGACGCCGATGTAGTCGGAGCCGCGTACCTCGGTGACCCGGGCCCGACCGGCGCGGTGGGCGGCCAGGGCGTCGGCCCACATCCGGTTGCGGACCCGGCCCTTGACCCCGGTGGCGGCCGGTGGCGTCGACTCGGTCATGGGCGCGTCGACCGGGCCGTACCCGTAGAGGTTGCCGACGGTGGCGAGCACCGCGCCGGTGCGCTCGGCGGTGGTGAGCAGCGCGGCGGCCAGCGGCGGCCAGTCGAGCGGCCAGCGGTGGTACGCCGGGTTGGCGCAGTTGTGGAGCGCCGCCGCGCCCTCGGTCAGCGCGGTCAGCCGGTCGGTGTCGGCGGCGTCGGCGGCCACCCGCTCGACCGCCGGGTGCTCCGGGCCGGTGCCGCGCCGGGTGACCACCCGCACCCGCTCGCCCTGGTCGACGAGGAGCCGGGCGGTGGCGGTGCCGACGGGTCCGGCGCCGACGATCACGTGCAGGGCCATGGCAGGTCCACCTCTTCTGAAGCAGTTATCCGAATCGAGAGCAGCGCTCTCGAAGAAGAGCATGACGCGGATCGGCGACTCCGTCAAGAGCAGCGCTCTCGCTTTTGATTGGCGCTCTCATCCGTGACACAGTGGGAGCCATGGTCGCTCCCTCGCTCCGCGCCCGGGTCCGCGCCGGGATGATCGATGAGATCAAGGCCGTCGCCCGCCGCCACCTGGCCACCGACGGCGCGAACCTCTCCCTGCGCGCCGTCGCGCGGGACCTCGGCATGGTCTCCTCGGCGATCTACCGCTACTTCCCCAGCCGGGACGACCTGCTCACCGCGCTGATCCTGGAGGCGTACGCCGCGTTGGGCGACGCGGTCGAGACGGCCGACGCCGCCGCCGACCCGGCCGACCTGCGCGGACGCTGGCTGGCCGCCTGCCGGGCCGCCCGCACCTGGGCGCTGGCCCACCCCGCCGAGTACGCCCTGCTCTACGGCAGCCCGGTGCCCGGCTACGCGGCTCCGGACGACACGGTCGCGCCGGCCCAGCGGCCCCCGACGACACTGGTCGGCATCCTGCGCGACGGGGTGGCCTCCGGCCGGCTCGCGCCGCCCGCCGAGGACCTGCCCGAACCGTTGCGCGCCGACGTCGCCGAACTGGTCGCGCTGCTCGGGATGGACCTGCCGCCCGCGCTGCTGGCCCGCGGCATGGCCGGCTGGACCCAGCTCTTCGGGCTGATCAGCTTCGAGCTGTTCGGCCGGATCAACCGGGCCCTGCCGCACCGCGACGAGTACTTCGACCACCAGATCGGCCTGATGGCCGACCTGGTCGGCCTGCCCTGACCCGGATCAGTCCGTCGGCATATGCCCCGGCCCGCCGGCCGGCGGGGGCAACGGGTACGGCGGATCGGGCGGAAGCGGCGGCCAGGGCGGGGCGACCGGCGGTCGCCACGGCGCGACCAGCCGGGCCGCCCGCCAACCGAGCAGCAGCCCCGGCACGAGGGCCGACCCGGCAAGCGCCAGCGCCGTCGAGGCGTGGACCGGCCGGCCGTAGAGCCACCCGGTCAGCGGCACGCCCGCCAGCACCACGGTGAGCGTGGCCGCCAGCATCGCCTCGCCGGTCCACCGGCCGGGCACCCCCCGCGCGGCCGGCGGGATCAGCGCGAGCAGCCCGCCGCCGAACAGCAGCAGGGCACAACCGGCGGCGAGCGGGAACAGGATGAGGTCGTCGACGTTCCAGACCACGAGCAGGAACACCGCGGCGTGGAACAGGACCACGACCTGGACGAGCGGCAGCACGACGCCGTAGCCGGACGTGCGGGCGGCCCGTGCACCGGCGACGACGAGCACCAGGCCTCCGAGCGCCAGGGCCAGCAGCGCCGCCCGGAGCGGGTCGTGGTGCCGGTCCCCGGGGGAGATCACGCCCAGCGGCGGAGGCCCCTCCTCCCGGTCGTCGGCGAACCCGATCCGGCGCCACTCACCGTCCGGGTCACGCAGCGCGAAACCGTCCCGGCCGTTCGCGACCAGCACCACGTGCCGCCCGCCCGGGACGCCGAGCACGGCGAGGTCCTGACCGGCGATCCGCTCGCCGGCCGGCCCGGCCTCCGGGTAGCGCGCCCGCAGCAGCTCCCGCTGGTCCTCGGTGACCTGCCAGGACAACCGCCAGGTCCGGCCCGCGTCGTCGCTCTCCTCCACCCGGATCCGCCCCGGCAGCCACCGGTAGCACCGTTGCGCGGCGGCGGGCAGGCAGGCCCGCCGGTCCGTGCGCTCCGACCCGGCGCGCAGGGTCTCCTCCTCGGCGGGAGCGGGGTCGCGCCACGTCGCACCGGCGTCGTCGCTGATCCGCCACTGCCACGGTGGGTCGGCCCCGGCGTCCTGGCTCTTCCCGATGCCGGCGACCAGCCGGCCGTCGACCACTGCCGCATCGACCGCGTCGCGGTGCCCGATCATGCTGGTCGCCGCCACCGCGAGCGTCGCCGCCGGCAACAGCACGAGCACCCGGACCAGTCGGGCGCCCCGCCGCCCGACCGGGTCGCGGCGAGCCCGCCGCCACCCCCAGACGGCCATCGCGAGCGCCGGCAGGGCGAGCAGGTCGGTCCGGTCCGCCCGGACCACTGACGGCCCGCTCACCGCGCTCCACAGCTGCGAGGCGGCCGTCGCGGCGTACCCGCTGGTCTTGACCACGGCGAAGCCGATCCCGACCGACCCCAGCGCGAGGCCGGCGGCGGTCCGGGCCCCGAGCCGGGGTACGACGAGCGTGACCAGCACGGCGACGAGCGGCGGCGCGAGCACCAGCCCGGCGACGTCGCTCAGCTTGCCGGTCACCGGGCCCGGCCGGGCCGCCTTGAGCACGTGGTCGTTGAGCACCAGCACGATCAGGGCGAGCACGGTCACCGGCTGGCCCAGCCAGGCCAGCGCGACGCGGTCGCCGTCGGGCGTGCTCCGGTCCGGGGGCGTCATCCGTCCATCGTGGTCACCGATGGTCTCGGCGCGGCCACACGACGATGAGGATCCGGCGTCAGGTGCCGTCGGAGGAGTGGCCGGGGAAGAGGTGCGCGGTCGGGTCGATGGCGACGGCCGCGTTGTTCACGGCGGTGGCCGCCTCGCCGAAGCCGGTGGCGATCAGCCGGACCTTGCCCGGGTATTCGGTGATGTCCCCGGCCGCGAAGACCCGGGGCAGGTTGGTGGCCATGGCGCTGCCCACCTGGATGTGCCGCCGGTCGAGCCTCAGCCCCCACTCGGCGAGCGGGCCCAGGTCGGCGGTGAAGCCGAGCGCGGCCACCACCGTGTCCACCGGCAGCGTCTCCGCCGCGCCCCCGCGCACGGTCAGCTCGGCGCCGGTGACGTGGTCCTCCCCGTAGAGCCGGCTCACCTCGGCGTTGACCACGACCCGCACCGGCAGCGCGCGGACCCGCTCGACGGTGGCGGCGTGCGCGCGGAAGCGGTCCCGCCGGTGCACCAGTGTCACCGAGCGGGCCAGCGGGGCGAGCGTGGCCGCCCAGTCGAAGGCCGAGTCGCCGCCGCCCACGATGAGCACGTGCCGGTCGGTCAGCTCGGTCGGCTGGGGCACGAAGTAGACGATCCCGCCGCCGGTGAAGCTGTCCGCGACCGGCAACGGCCGGGGTGTGAAGCTGCCCAGACCACCGGTGACCACCACCGCGCCGCAGCGCAGCTGCTCACCGCCGGCCAGCCCGAGGACCGGCCGCCCGTCCAGGTACGAGAGCTTCTCCGCGCGTACGCCGAGCAGGTAGTCGGGGTGGAACGGCGCGGCCTGGGCGACCAGGTTCGCGACCAGCTCCCGCCCCTTGATCGCGGGAAAGCCGGCGACGTCGAGGATCAGCTTCTCCGGGTACATGGCGGTGACCTGTCCGCCCGGTTCGGGCAGCGCGTCGATCACGGCCACCGAGAGCCCGCGGAACCCGGCGTAGTAGGCGGCGAAGAGCCCGGCGGGGCCGGCCCCGATCACGGCGACATCGACCTCGCGCATGGCGTACCGTCACTTTCCGCCAGGGATCAACCGGTGCTGATGCCGACGGTAGGCGGGCGGACGGGCGCGGGCAAGCACGTCCCGCGGACGGTTCGACGCGTCGTCAGGGCAGCGTGACCGGGGGTGACCCGAGCCGGTCCGGCGTGCCGGTCTCGACGCGGCGGCGGAACAGGATCGCGGCGACCACGCCGCCGAGCAGCCCGAACAGGTGCCCCTGCCAGGAGATCCGCTCGTCGGTGGGGAGGATGCCCAGCAGCTGCCAGCCGTAGAGCAGGCCGACCAGCAGCACCACGGCGAAGTTCCACCAGCTCCGCTCCACCACACCGCGGGTGAGCAGGATGCCGAGGTAGCCGAAGATCACGCCGCTCGCGCCGACCACGACCGAGTTGGGTGAACCGGTGAACCACACGCCCAGGCCGCTGACCAGGATGATCACCATGGTGGACCAGAGGAACCGCCGGGTGCCGGCGGCCAGCACGAACGTGCCGAGCAGGATCAGCGGGATGCTGTTGCTGTAGAGGTGGTTCCAGCCGGCGTGCAGGAACGGCGAGAAGAAGACGCCGTCCAGGCCCTGGATCCGGTGCGGGATGATGCCCGCGGTGACGTCGAGGTCGAGGCGCAGGCCCACGTCGAGCGCCTCGACGAGGAATAGCACCGGCACCACCGCGCACATGGCGACGAAGGCCCGGCCGAGCGCCGCGTAGAACGCATCGGTGCCGAACCGGTGGGGGTCGCCGCCGCGAGGGCCGTCGTGCCAGGTCACCTGTCAAGAGCTATCAGCAAACGCGGCCGTCCGCCACTCGAGCGGCGGAACGACGGCGGCGGAACGGGCGGACTCCCGCCCGTTCCGCCGTCGGTCGATCGGTCAGTACCAGCCCGAACTCTGCGACTTCTGCCAGGCGCCGCACGGGTTGTCGTACCGGCCCTCGATGTAGCCGAGGCCCCACTTGATCTGGGTGGCCGGGTTGGTCTTCCAGTCGTCCGCCACCGAGCCCATCTTGCTGCCCGGCAGGGCCTGCGGGATCCCGTACGCGCCGGAGCCCGCGTTGTACGCCTTGTGGTTCCAGCCGCTCTCCTTGGTCCAGAGCTTGTCCAGACAGGGGAACTGGTCGATGCCGAAGCCCTCGTCGAGCATGATGGCGCAACCGATCTTGCGGTTGCCGCTGAACTCCTCGCACGAGGCCGGGATGGGGCCGTCGTACGGCTTGGCCTTGGCCTTGGCCTCGGCCTCGGCCGCGTCCCGCTCCTTCTTGCGGTTGGCGGCGGCCGCCTCGGCCTGCTTGGCCCGCTCGGCGGCTTCCTTCGCCGCCGCGGCGGCCCGCAGCTTGGCCTGGTACTCGGCGGCCCGCTGCCGGGAGGTCGTCACACGGTGCTCGGCCTGCCGGTCGCGCTGGTAGGCGTACTCCGTCCGGTCGACCTCGAGCCCGACCTGCGCGGTCAGGCCCTGCTGCTGGGTCTGGCGATCCTCGCCCAGGTAGAAACCACCGGCGACGCCCACGGAGAGCAGCGCGACAGCGGCCGTACGGGCGCCGAACCGGCTCCACAGCCGACTCACGAAGTTTCCCTTCGTCGGGGGCAGGGACACGGCACGCCGCGCGGCCGGGTGCGGCCGGGTGCGGGTGCCGTGAGCGCCCCGACCCGACGGTCGAGGCCGACGCGCCGGCGTCCCGTGGCTCCCGCCGTCGTGGCGGAGAAGGCTCGACGATGCTGCCGGTGCGTATGGGGCTCCGGGCCGTGTTCGGCACCGGAGTTGTCGGTGGCGCTCGATGAACACCATTGCGCAGGGTGAGGCCGGTGGGAAACCACGGACGGCAAATGTGATCTGCGCCACATCGAAAATATGGGCAAAAGCGGGCGTACCAGCGGGTCAGCCCGGGATGTCCTCCAGCAGATCGGTGACCATCGCGGCGATCGGAGAACGCTCCGATCGGCTGAGGGTGACGTGCGCGAAGAGGGGATGCCCCTTCAGCGCCTCGATCACCGCGGTCACCCCGTCGTGCCGACCGACCCGGAGGTTGTCCCGCTGCGCCACGTCGTGGGTGAGCACCACCCGGGAACCCTGGCCGATCCGGGACAGCACGGTGAGCAGCACGCCCCGTTCCAGGGACTGCGCCTCGTCCACGATGACGAAGGCGTCGTGCAGGCTCCGGCCGCGGATGTGGGTCAACGGCAGCACCTCCAACAGCCCGCGCGAGGTGACCTCCTCCAGCACGTGCTCGTGCACCACCGCGCCCAGCGTGTCGAAGACGGCCTGGGCCCAGGGCGACATCTTCTCCGACTCCGAGCCGGGCAGGTAGCCGAGTTCCTGGCCACCGACCGCGTACAGCGGGCGGAACACGATCACCTTCTTGTGCCGGCGACGCTCCATCACCGCCTCCAGGCCCGCGCAGAGCGCCAGCGCGGACTTGCCGGTGCCGGCCCGCCCACCCAGCGACACGATCCCGATCGACTCGTCCAGCAGCAGGTCGAGCGCCACCCGCTGCTCCGCCGATCGCCCGTGCACGCCGAACGCCTCGCGGTCGCCGCGGACCAGCCGCACGGTCTTGTCCGGCAACACCCGGCCGAGCGCCGAGCCTCGCCCGGACTGCAGCACCAGGCCGGTGTGGCAGGGCAGGCCGGCGGCGGCGTCGACATCGAGCGCCTCGCCCGCGTACAGCCGACCGATCTCCTCTTCGGAGAGTTCCAGCTCGGCCATCCCGGTCCAGGTGGGGTCGCTGGCCTGGCCGTGCCGGTACTCGTCGGCGTGCAGGCCGACCGAGGCCGCCTTGACCCGCAGCGGCATGTCCTTGCTGACCAGGGTCACCTCGCGCCCCTCGGCGGCGAGGTTGAGCGCCACCGAGAGGATCCGCGCGTCGTTCGACTCGTTACGGAACCCGGGCGGCAGCACCCCGTCGTCGGTGTGGTTGAGCTCCACCCGGAGCGTGCCGCCCTGGTCGTTGGCGGGCACCGGCCGGTCCAGCCGGCCGTGTCGCACGCGCAGCTCGTCCAGCATGCGCAGCGACTGGCGGGCGAACCAGCCCAGCTCCGGATGGTGCCGCTTGCCCTCCAGCTCGGAGATGACCACCAGCGGCAGCACCACCTCGTGCTCGGCGAAGCGGTGGAACGCCGCCGGGTCGGAGAGGAGGACCGAGGTGTCCAGGACGAAGGCCGGGCCGGCTGGTCGGGGCTCCTCGGCGGCGGGGACCGCCGCGGCGGCGCTGCGGCGGCCGCGGGTGGTCCGGCGGGTCGGGGCGGTCGCGGCCGGGGTCTGGTCGGCACCGGCGGGGGTACGGCGAGTGGTCACAGGCCTGCTCCGCGGATGGGCACCCGGCCACCCGAGTTCCGCCTCTTCCGGCGCCCGGCGGGCACGGGGTCGGATGCGGGCCCCGTGCGCGAGTCGTCGCAGGTCCGGGCTGTCCGGCTGGCCCGGGAAAACCCCGTGCCATGCCTAGACGCTAATCGCACCGGGGCCGCGCGGCTAGGGGTGGACGTGGATCACGCCCGTCGGGGAGGTGAACGTGCCCGGAACCGGCCGGGATGCATGCCCCCTGCGCGCACCCCGGCCGGAGCTCCGTCGCCTCAGCCCTGCCGTCGCACCAGGGTTCCGGCCCTCGGCCCCGCGCCGGCGGCGCCGAACGAGGACCCGGTGTACGTGGTGCCGGGCCGGGCCGCCACGCCGCCGAGCTGGGCGGTCGCGGTGACCCGTACGGCCGGGGCGGAGCCGGTGCGCCCGGTGACCGCGGTGGGGACGGCGGTGCCCGCGAACGGGGTGGCCGCGCGCCCGACCGACGTCACCACGGTCGGCGCGGGGCCGGCGAGCGCCGAGGCGATGGCGGCCTGCGCGTCCCGGCGCCGGCGGTTCCAGGCGCCCCGGTCGCCGTCGAAGTAGCCTTGCCGGTAGCCGAACCGGTAGCCGATCCGGTAGCTGAGCTGACCGTGCAACCGGCCGGCGGCGTAGCAGGTGGAGCCGAGCACCAGAACGAGGACCACGGCGAGAAAGGGGCTCACCGGGTCACCTCCGCCGTCCGCGACGGCGTGGCGCCCCGGCTCATCGCTCGTCCGCCCCGGGCAGCGGGTCGACCACCAGCAGCCGCTCCAGGTCGGCGGTGCTGACCTCCTCGACCAGTTCGACGCTGATCCGGCAGCCGTCGAGGATGACCTCGGCGACGGACGCCCGGCGGATCTCGCCGCCGGAGTCGTAGACGCGCACGCTCAGCTCGGGGCAGCCGAGGTGGGTACGCCAGGCGTCCCACTCCTCGCGGTCACCGACGCTGAGCGAGAGGTAGCGACAGCCCCGGGCGAGGTAGACGCGCCACGGCGCGCTCAGCCCGGCGGAGACCCCGTCCGCGATCAGGCCGAACGCCTGGGCGCGGGTCGCGAGCTCGGTCACGAGACCCCCTCGGCACCCGCGGAGTGACGCATGTGAGCACTCGTCGTCTCAAGCACGTGACACACCGTAAGTTGTCTCATGAGCGTGACAGTATCAGCTTTTCGTCCGTTTGCCGCCGTACTCGTGTCCATCTATTCTGCCCGGGTGACACCCCTCAGGAGCAGCTCTGGATCGTTTACCGGGAAACCCGCGACAGCGTCACGTCGGCGTGACAGCAGCGTGCCGAGCCGGCCCGACGCGGCCGACTGGCCGTACCGTCACGGGGTGACCGAGACGGCCAACGCACGGAAGATCGCCTTCGCCACCTTCGTCCGCCGCGCGCTGGACGACGCCCGCGCGATGCGGGCGTGGAGCGGCACCGAGGTCTCCCGGCGCACTGGCGTCTCCCGCCAGACCATCAACCGCTGGGTGCGCGGCGACTGGGCCAGCGACCCCGAGGCGGAGCGGGTGGTCGCCTTCTGCGAGGGCCTCGGGCTCGACCCGGCGGCCGCGTTCGTCGCGCTCGGCTGGGACCGGGCCGCCGGCCCTCGCGCCGACCCCACCCCACCCCCGATGGACCCGGACGTCGAGGCACTGCTGCGCCGACTGGTCGACCCGAACGTCTCCGACGCGGAGAAGTTCCACATTCGAGAAACCATTCGTTACCTCGCATATCGCCCGACTCTCCCGGCCGTTGTCCGAAATAGAGGTAAACAGGCCGGGTAGTTCCTCAAATGGCGAAAGAACGGAAGGTCAGACCCGATCGTTTCGCCGCGGGGACGGATCGGACCGGCTAGCGTCCACGTTTGTACTGCTAGGGGCTCGTCGTCGGCGGGGGGACGGGACACAGCCGAACCCAGCCCTGCGGGACAGAAGGAGGGGTCTGTCCATGACCCTGAAATGGTTGGCAGTCGTGGTCGCGGTGGTGTCGGTGACATCGTGCGTGACCGGCAACGTGGTGGTCGGCGTACTGAACGGCGGACAGCTTCCCCTGGTCGCCAATCTTCTCGCGCTCACCACGGCCGGCACCGCGGTGATCCTCGCCGTCGTGGCCGAGCTGCACGATCGGCTCAACGACCGGGTCAGCGCGCTCACCGAGTTCCTGGTGGCGCGGCTCAACGAGATCGAGGCGCACACCGGCGACCGGAACACCGGTTTCGTGGAGGGCTACCTGCTCAGCCACGGACAGGACGCGGCCGTGGTGCCGTTCGGGCGCCGGGGACGGGGAGCCGCCGAACGCTGACCTCCCACGTCGTCCCGACGTCACATCTCAGCCACGAATACGCCGCCCGGCGCGGGGTACGCTGTCGCGCGTGCCGCCGTTGAATCTGGGCAACCAGCAGCCGAAGACCCCGTTGGACGCGGAGCACGCCTGGCGTGCGACCGCCGCCCGCGTGCGCGACGTGGTGCTCTTCTTCGACTTCGACGGCACGTTGGCGCCGGTCGACGACGATCCCACCGCGGTCCGCCCCGCGCCGAAGGTGCTCACCGCGCTGGAGGCGCTGGCCCCCCGCGTACGCCGGATCGCCATCGTCTCCGCGCGACCGGTCGAGTTCCTCCGCGACCACCTGGGCGGCCTCGACGGCGTGGACCTCTACGGGCTCTACGGCCTGGAGCACAGCCACTCCGGCGGCGAGACGGTCACCGAGCCGGCCGCGCTGCCCTGGGTGCCGACCATGGCCGAGCTGGCCGAGCAGGCCCGAGCCGAGCTGCCGCCCGGCGCACTGGTGGAGTTCAAGCGGCTCTCCGTCGCGCTGCACTGGCGCACCGCCCCGCAGCTCGGCGACCTGGTGCAGGAGTGGGGCCGGAGCCAGGCCGAGCGGCTCGGCCTGCGCTGCCAGGCCGGTCGGATGGTGCTGGAGCTGAAGCCCCCGGTCGACCGGGACAAGGGCATGGTCATCGGCGAGGCCGTGCGGGACGCCGGTGGCGCCTGGTACTTCGGCGACGACGTCTCCGACATCAAGGCGTTCGCCGCGCTGCGCGCCCGCGCCGCCACCGACCCGGACTTCCTCGGCGTGTGCGTGGCCGTCGCCAACCCGGAGACGGGTCACGAGGTGGCCGACGCCGCCGACCTCACCCTGGACTCCCCCGCCGCCCTCGGCGACTTCCTCGAGGCCGCCCTCCCCCACCTCACCTGACTCGACCGCCCCTCCTCGTCGATCGTGCACTTGCCGCCCCGGCATAACGGACAAAACCCGCATTGTCGGGGCCGAATGTGCACGATCGACGGGAGAAGGGCGGGTCAGACGCCGTAGCGGCGCTGGCGGGTGGCGTAGGAGCGCAGGGCCCGGAGGAAGTCGACCTTGCGGAAGTCCGGCCAGTTCAGCTCGCAGAAATAGAACTCCGAGTGCGCGCTCTGCCAGAGCATGAAGCCGGACAGTCGCTGCTCCCCGCTGGTCCGGATGATCAGATCCGGGTCCGGCAGCCCCTTGGTGTAGAGGTGCTCGGAGATGTGGTCGACGTCGATCGACGAGGCCAGCTCCTCGATCGTGCCGCCGTTCGCCGCGTGCTCCAGCAGCAGCGACCGCACCGCGTCGGCGATCTCGCGCCGCCCGCCGTACCCGACGGCGATGTTGACCTGGGCCCCGCCGTCGCGGTCCCGGGTGCGTTCCTCGGCCGCCTTCAGCGCCGCCGCGTGCGGCGCGGGCAGCACGTCGAGCGCGCCGACCATGCGCAGCCGCCAGGGGTTGCCCTCCTCGGCCAGCTCGGTGGTGAGGTCCTCGATGATCTGGAGCAACGGGTCCAGCTCGGCGGCCGGCCGGGAGAGGTTGTCGGTGGAGAGCAGCCAGAGCGTGACGTGCCCGACGCCGGCGGCGTCGCACCAGCGGAGCAGCTCCTTGATCCGCTCGGCGCCCATCCGGTGGCCGTCGTTCGGGTCGACGAAGCCCATCTCCCGGGCCCATCTGCGGTTGCCGTCGCACATCACGCCGACGTGTGCGGGCACGGGCCTGCCCGCGAGCTTCGCCGTGAGCCGGCGCTCGTACACGGAGTAGAGAAGTTTCCGCAGAGTCATCACCTTGCAGGGTAGCGACCCCGCGGAAAGATCAGTGCCGCGGTGGCGCATCGCGGGACGGCCGGTCGTTCCCGGCCCCACGCGGGCGCGGCACCCCGGCCGCGACGGCGGCGAGCGTGCGGGCGTCCAGGCGCCCGTCGCCGAGCCCCAGCTCCACCACCGTCCGGTAGACCCGCTCGTCCCGACCGGCGGCCCCGATCACCGCGTCGACCACCCACCGGCGCCGGGCCAGCCAGGCCGCCGCCGAACTGTGCCGCAGGTGCACGCCGAGCCGGGCGCGCAGCGCGGCGGCGTACCGACGGGCCGCGTCGGCGGGCGCGCCGGCCGCCGCCGCCCCGGCCAGGGCGCCGGAGCGCAGCGCGTAGAAGATCCCCTCACCGGTGAACGGGTTGATCAACGACAGCGCGTCGCCGGCCAGCAGCACCCGGCCCCGCCCGGGCGCCGGCCGGTGGGTGGAGAGCGGCAGGTGGTGCGCGCGCAGGTCGGTCACCGTGGCGGGGTCGGTGCCGGGCAGCAGCGCGGCCATCCGGTCCACCAGGTGGGCACGGGTCAACGGCTCACCGCGCAACACCTCCCCGTACCCGACGTTCGCGCGCCCGTCCCCGATCGGAAAGGCCCAGGCGTACGCGGGCCAGCGTTCCGCCGACGTGACGATGAGCTGCTCGGGCGGGCCGGGCGGCGCGGGCGCGTAGCCCCGGATGGCGAGCGCGAGGTGCCGGTCCGGGTTCACCGGGTGCCCGAGCGCCCGGCGCAGCACCGACCCGGCGCCGTCGGCCCCGACCACCGTCCGACCGGCCAGGTCCCCGTCGAGCACCACCCGGTCGGCGCCCACCTCCACCGCGCGGACGGTGTGCCGCCGCAGCTCCACCCCGGCCTCGACCGCCGCCCGGACCAGGCGCGCATCGAACACCTTCCGCGGCACCGTGTACGCGGGCCGGGGCAGCGCCCGGGCCACCGTGCCGCCACCGGGCCCGACCAGGCGCAGCGCGGGCAGCGGCGGGTATCCGTCGACGGCGCCGGTCACGCCCAGCTCGGCGAGCACGTCCAACGCGTGCGCGGCGATGCCGTCCCCGCACGCCTTGTCGCGTGGGAAGTCGTACCGGTCGAGCAGCAGGACCCGGGCCGCGCCCGCCCGCCGTGCCGCGAGCGCCGCCGCCGCCCCGGCCGGCCCCGCCCCCACCACCACGACGTCCCACACCGCGCCCACCACCCCCACATCCTCCCCCGGCACCCCTCCCCCCGCCCCCGCACCGCGCCACCCCCACTTCGTCGATCATGAAGTTGGCGGCACGTTCGATCTCCCCGACCGCCGCCAACCTCATGATCGACGCGCTCCCCCGCACGAGGCGGGCGGGCAGGACGTGGATCAGGGGGTGGGGGTGGTGCGGTGGAGGGAGTAGAGGGTGAGGGCGGCGGCGGTCAGCAAGGGGGCGCCGTCGCGGATCAGGCCGTCGACGCCGAGCAGCCACCAGCAGAGCGGCAGGTCGAGCGCGAGCACGCCGAGCGTGACGACGACCAGCGCCCGGCGCGCCCAGCCGCGGCCGCGCAGCAGGAACGCGGTGCAGAACAGCACCGCGTAGCTGACCGCGATGCCGGCGCCGAACCAGAGGAACAGGGCGGGTACGGCGGCGATCCGCCCGTCCAGCACGGACCCGGTCGCCACCAGCGCCGGCACCAGCATCAGCGGGCTGTAGGTGAACGCGGCGACCCGGGCGGTGAGCAGCCAGCCGTTCGCCTGCGGGCGCTTCGGCACCACCTCCCGCCAGGAGATGGTGCCGCCCTCGACGACCAGGCCCCTGCGGTGCCGGACCAGGTGGGCGCGGACCGCGTCGGAGCGGTAGAGCAGCACCACCACGGCGACACAGAGCGCGCCGAGCGCGGCGAACCCGACCAGGCCGGGCAGCGCGGGCACCCCTTCCCGGGGCACGATCAGCCGCCCGACCGCGAAGATCGTGGTCACTGCGAGGATCAGCCCGAACGGCCGGGCACCCACCCGGCCCTTGTTCACCTGCCCGATCAGCAGCACGAAGCCCAACGACCGGAGCATCGCCCAGCCCGTGCGGACCGCGAGGCCGAACTCCTGCTCCGGGGCGTACCAGTAGTTGAGCAGCTCGACCGCGACGGTGGCCGCCGCGGTCACGGCGAGCAGCGTGGTCAGCGCCCGGACGGCGGACGGCCGCCGGACCTCGACAGGTTCGACGGCCGTCCTCATGGCATCCGATGTTGCCCGGCGCGGGCAACCGGCACACCTGTTACTTCTGCGGCTCCGCGTCCAGCCGGGCGCGCAGCGCGTCCAGCTCGGCCCAGAGCACGCCGGGGAGCTTGTCCCCGAACTTCTCGAACCACTCGGTGACCAGTGGCAGCTCGTTGCGCCACTCCTCCGGGTCCACCTTCAGGGCGATCCGGACGTCCTCGGGCGTCATGTCGAGGCCCTCGACGTCCAGCGCGTCCTGCGCCGGGACCATGCCGATCGGGGTCTCCACCGCGTCGGCCGTGCCCTCCAGGCGCTCGATGACCCACTTGAGCACCCGGGAGTTCTCGCCGAAGCCCGGCCAGAGGAAGCTGCCCTCGGCGTCCTTGCGGAACCAGTTGACGTAGTAGATCTTGGGCAGCTTGGCCTCGTCGCCGTCGGCGCCCTTGCCCATCTCGATCCAGTGCCGGAAGTAGTCACCGGCGTGGTAGCCGATGAACGGCAGCATGGCCATCGGGTCGCGCCGCACCACGCCGACCGCGCCGGACGCGGCGGCGGTGGTCTCCGAGGAGAGCGTCGCGCCCATGTAGACGCCGTGCACCCAGTCGCGTGCCTCGGTCACCAGCGGGACGGTGTCCCGCCGCCGGCCGCCGAACAGGATCGCGTCGATCGGCACGCCGTTCGGGTCGTAGTAGTCCTCGGCCAGAATCGGGCACTGGGTGATCGGGGTGCAGAACCGGCTGTTCGCGTGCGAGGAGAGGTTGTCGCTCTCCGGCGTCCAGTCGTTGCCCTTCCAGTCGATCAGGTGGGCCGGCGGCTCACCCATGCCCTCCCACCAGATGTCGCCGTCGTCGGTGAGCGCGACGTTGGTGAAGATGGAGTTGCCGCGGTCCAGCGTGCGCATGGCGTTGGCGTTGGTCTTCCAGTCGGTGCCGGGCGCGACGCCGAACAGGCCGTACTCCGGGTTGACCGCGTAGAGGCGGCCGTCCGGGCCGAAGCGCATCCAGGCGATGTCGTCGCCGATGGTCTCGACCTTCCAACCCGGGATGGTCGGCTCCAGCATGGCGAGGTTGGTCTTGCCGCAGGCCGACGGGAACGCGCCGGCGATGTGGTAGACCTTGCCCTCGGGCGAGGTGATCTTGAGGATGAGCATGTGCTCGGCGAGCCAGCCCTCGTCCCGCCCCATCACGCTGGCGATACGCAGGGAGTAGCACTTCTTGCCGAGCAGCGAGTTGCCGCCGTAGCCGGAGCCGTAGGACCAGATCTCCCGGGTCTCCGGGAAGTGCGAGATGTACTTGGTCTCGTTGCACGGCCAGGCCACGTCCTGCTGGCCGGGCGCCAGCGGCGCGCCGATCGAGTGCAGCGCGTGCACGAAGTCGGCGTCGTCGCCCATCGCCTCCAGGACCGACGACCCCATCCGGGTCATGATCCGCATCGAGGCGACCACGTACGGGCTGTCGGTGATCTCGACGCCGAACATGGGGTTCTCGGCCTCGACCGGCCCCATGCAGAACGGGATGACGTACATGGTGCGACCGCGCATGCTGCCGCGGTAGAGGTCCGTCATCGTCCGCTTCATCTCGGCCGGCGCCATCCAGTTGTTGGTGGGGCCGGCGTCCGCCTCGTCGACGGAGCAGATGAAGGTGCGCTCCTCGACCCGGGCGACGTCCGTCGGGTCCGTCCGCGCGTAGAACGAGTTCGGCTTCTTCTCGGGATTCAGCCGGACCAGGGTGCCGTTGTCGACGAGTTCGTCGGTGAGGCGACGCCACTCCTCGTCGGACCCGTCCACCCAGACCACGCGGTCGGGGGTGGTCAGTTCCGCGACCTCACGTACCCAGGAGAGCAGTTTGGGGTGGGACGTCGGGGCCTGATCGATACCCCGAATAGTAGCCGGAGCAACCATGTCACATCTCCTTGTGGTCGACGCTGACCGATCTATGGGATGCACGAGCTCTGGCGGGCGAGTGCGCCGCCGTCGTGGAAACCTGGGATTGGGCTCAGCGTAAACCGGGCTGCCTCGCCAGTCAGTGGGACTGGTTGTGAAGAACTGCACAAGGTACGGCCACGCTGCGGCATCGCGATCTGATACCCGCTTTCGCGCGCAGTTTCACGCAAATCCTGCGGTGAACCTTCGCCGGCCCGGTCCGCCACCCGTCCGGTCACGACGTCCGATCCGCGGATGCACACGGGGATGTCACGAAAGGCGATTCCGTGATGTGCTCCACACATTCGTACAGCCGGTTACGCTCTGCTCACGGACCACCGAAAAGGGCGGCGGCTCGCCGGCGGGGAGGACCGAGCGGAACGCCGGCGTCCAAGTTGCCCCGGCCGACTCGCCGTTGCGGTCGGTCCCCCTACCGTGCAACCGGTACTCTCGGCGGGTGGCCGCGACGATGACCGGGGACCAACCGGGTGCCCCGCAGACCCGTCGGGGTCCGATCGGGGCTCTCCTCCACCGTTTCGGCCACCTGATCCACGAGTTGAGCAAGTTCGCCACCGTCGGCGGCTTCGCCTTCCTGGTGGACTTCGCCCTCTTCAACTATCTGGCGAGCGGTCGGGGCATGCCGCCCCTGGCGGCCAAGACGATCTCCACCGTCATCGCCGCGACCATTGCCTTCCTCGGCAACCGGTTCTGGACCTGGCGGCACCGCCAACGGTCCAACCCCGCCCGCGAGTACGCGCTGTTCTTCTTCTTCAACGGCGTGGGCCTCGGCATCGCGGTGGCCTGCCTGGCGATCAGCCGCTACGGCCTGGGGGCGATCTGGCCGGGGGTGTTCCAGACCCCGCTGGCCGACAACATCGCAAGCTTCATCGTCGGCACCGGCCTGGGCACACTGTTCCGGTTCTGGTCCTACCGACGGTTCGTCTTCGTCGAGGCGGGAACTCCCCCCGTTCCGGCAACGAGCCACGACCGAGAGTCCGGGGCGTGACCCACCGCCCATCCCGACCCGCCGGGCCCAGCCGGCCCTGCCCACTGCCCTAAGGTGTTCCGCATGCCTGGAGTCCGTCTGCTGCCCGAGCGCTGGCAGAAGTTCATCCACGAGGCGCTCAAATTCGGCATCGTCGGCGGCATCAACACCGTCATCAATTACGCGGTGTTCAATGCGTTGGCACTCACGGTTTTTCGCGACGGCCAGCTGAAGGCGACAGTGATCGCGACGATCGTCGCGACCATCACGTCGTATCTGATGAATCGTCACTGGACGTACCGCGATCGACCGAAATCGGCGCTACGGCGCGAATACGCCCTGTTCTTCCTGTTCAACGGCGCCGGCCTGCTCATCGAACTCGGTGTGCTGGCCCTGGCCAAGTACGGCCTCGGCGTCCACGGCCTGCTGGCGCTCAACGTGGCGAAGACGATCGGTGTCCTGCTGGCCACGCTCTTCCGTTTCTGGTCCTACCGCACGTTCGTCTTCCAGCCGGTGCCGAAGCACGCCGAGGAGACCTGGCACTCGGTGCCACGCGACGAGTGGGACAACGTCGCCGAGATGGACCCGGTGGCCGAGCTGGCCGAGTCCGTCAGCGAGCTGGAGGAGGAGGAACCGCCACTGGGCGCCGGAGGGCGGGCGGTGGCCGACTACTCCCCGCCCCAGGGGCGTACCGCACCCGCCGACGCCGGCCTGGGCGGCGCCCTCGGCGCGGACCTGGACGCGGAACTCGCCGCCGAGCTCCAACCGCGGCGCGCCCGCCGCTGACCCACCGACCTCGCCGCCCCCGCCCACCCGGACGGGGGCGGCGGCGTACGTCAGGACGGGTCGCGCAGCGGCTTGCCCTCGGCCATGTCGGCCAGGATCTCGCGCATCTCGCCGTCACCCAGGCTGTGCTTGTCGTGCTGGGCCTCGACCAGCTCGTAGAGCTTCGTCTGCACCCTGTCCACGTGCGGTACGTCGGCGAGCACCGACTGGCCCCGCTCGCCGGCCGACTCGATGGTGAGCGTGCCGCAG
The DNA here is from genome assembly GCF_900089585.1 of Micromonospora sediminicola. Classification (NCBI taxonomy): domain Bacteria; kingdom Bacillati; phylum Actinomycetota; class Actinomycetes; order Micromonosporales; family Micromonosporaceae; genus Micromonospora; species Micromonospora sediminicola. The sequence goes on from NZ_FLRH01000004.1 coordinate 1,616,842, forward strand.
CCGAGCATCCGCTCGACGAACTTCTGGTGCATGGCGTGGTCGTTGATCCGGGTCAGCGGCAGGTCCCGCCGGTTGCGCGAGAACACCCCCTCCTGGAGCAGCACCCGCTCGTTGGTGAAGAGGTAGTGCGTGGTGCGCCAGACCAGGAACGGCCAGAGCCCCCACCACAACGCCAGCACCAGGCCGAGCCCGGCGATGGCGTAGAGCGCGATGGTGCCGCCGTCGCCGTCGGGCAGCAGGACCCAGCCCGCGACCACCGCCGCGACGGTGAGCACCAGCACCAGGATCGGCCGGATCAGGGCCTTCCAGTGCGGGTGCAGGTGCAGCACGACGTGCTCGTCCTCGGTGAGCACGTCTTCGGGGAACGCCACTTCGAACCTCCTCGCAGAACCGGACGCGCTGACCGTAACCGGCCGGTGCACCCCGGCGGCATCGGCCGCGCGGGCGGCTGCCGCGTGGTTGTTAAGAGGGGGCCCTTCCTCTACCGGAGGCGTTAATAGGGGGCCCTTCCTTTCACCTCAGGTGGAGCACGTCGCCGGCGGCGAGACGGAGCGTCTCACCGGCCGCGTCCACCAGGAGCTGCCCGTCCGGGTCCACGCCGGTCGCCGTGCCGTGCACCTCGCGGCCGTCCGGCAGCAAGACCCGCACCTGGCGGCCCACCGTGGCGCACCCGCCCAGGTACGCGTCGCGCAGCCCGCTGGCCACCGCGTCACCACCGGCGTCGCGCCAGCGCTCGTACCAGTCGGCGAGCGCGCGCAGCAGCGCCCGCACCAGCGGGTCCCGGTCGGTGGCGGTGGCGCCGGCGAGCCGGAGCGAGGTGGCCGGCAGGCCGGTCGGGTTCTCCGGCAGCTCGTCGGCGCGCAGCGTCACGTTCAGGCCGACCCCGACCACGATCGCCGGCGGTTGGGCGGCGTCGCCGGGTACCGCCTCGGCCAGCACGCCGGCGCACTTCGCGCCGTCGACCAGCAGGTCGTTCGGCCACTTCAGCCGGGCGTCCACCTCGGCCAGCCGGCGTACCGCCTCGACCAGCGCGACGCCGGCCAGCAACGGCAGCCAGCCGTACCCGGTGGCCGGCACGGGCGCCCAGCCGCGCTCGGCGACCGCCTCGCCCGGCCGGAGCAGGACGCTGGCCGCGATGCCGGCACGCGGCGGCGACTGCCAGACCCGGCCGCGCCGGCCCCGGCCGGCGGTCTGCCGCTCGGCGACCACCACCAGGCCCTCCGGCTCGCCGGCCCGCGCCGCCGTCACCACGTCGGCGTTGGTCGAGCCGGTCTCCGCCAGCAACTCCAGCCGGCGCCACGGCCCGTGCGGCGCGACCAGCGCGCGGCGCAGCCGGGCCGCCGACAGCGGCGGTCGGTCCAGGTCGGTGTACGGCGAGCCGGGCATCCCGCCAGCCTACGGCCCGGGGTGAGGCGCACTGCACAACCTCACGCACCTGAACCATCGTTATATTCCACGGGTGACTACCGAGACCGGGATCAACATCCACACGACCGCCGGCAAGCTGGCGGACCTGGAGCGACGGCTCGACGAGGCGGTGCACGCCGGGTCGGCACGCGCGGTCGAGAAGCAGCACGCGCGGGGCAAGAAGACCGCCCGGGAGCGGATCGAGATGCTCCTCGACGAGGGCTCCTTCGTCGAGCTGGACGAGTTCGCCCGCCACCGCTCCACCAACTTCGGGCTGGAGAAGACCCGCCCGTACGGGGACGGGGTGGTGACCGGCTACGGCACCGTGGACGGCCGGCAGATCTGCGTCTTCGCGCAGGACTTCACCGTCTTCGGCGGCTCGCTGGGCGAGGTCTTCGGCGAGAAGATCGTCAAGCTGATGGACCTGGCCATGAAGATCGGCTGCCCGGTGGTCGGGATCAACGACTCCGGCGGCGCGCGGATCCAGGAGGGCGTCGCCTCGCTCGGCCTCTACGGCGAGATCTTCTTCCGCAACGTGCGGGCCAGCGGCGTCATCCCGCAGATCTCACTCATCATGGGCCCGTGCGCGGGCGGGGCGGTCTACTCCCCGGCGGTCACCGACTTCACCGTGATGGTCGACCAGACCTCGCACATGTTCATCACCGGCCCCGACGTGATCAAGACGGTCACCGGCGAGGACGTCGGCATGGAGGAGCTGGGCGGCGCCCGCACCCACAACGCCCGCAGCGGCAACGCGCACTACCTCGGCACGGACGAGGAGGACGCGATCGAGTACGTCAAGGCGCTGCTGTCGTACCTGCCGTCGAACAACCTGGACGAGCCGGTGGTGTTCGACGCGCCGGCCGAGCTGGCGATCACCGACGAGGACCGGGAGCTGGACACGCTGATCCCGGACTCGGCCAACCAGCCGTACGACATGCACCGGGTCATCGAGCACGTGCTCGACGACGGCGAGTTCCTGGAGGTGCAGCCGCTCTACGCGCAGAACATGGTGGTCGGCTTCGGCCGGGTCGAGGGCCGCCCGGTCGGCGTGGTCGCCAACCAGCCGATGCAGTTCGCCGGCACGCTGGACATCGCCGCGTCCGAGAAGGCCGCCCGGTTCGTCCGCACCTGCGACGCGTTCAACGTCCCGGTGCTGACGTTCGTGGACGTGCCCGGCTTCCTGCCCGGCACCGGTCAGGAGTGGGACGGCATCATCCGCCGGGGCGCGAAGCTCATCTACGCGTACGCCGAGGCGACCGTCCCCAAGGTCACCGTGATCACCCGCAAGGCGTACGGCGGCGCGTACGACGTGATGGGCTCCAAGCACCTGGGCGCGGACCTGAACTTCGCCTGGCCGACCGCGCAGATCGCGGTGATGGGCGCACAGGGCGCGGTGAACATCCTCTACCGCTCCGAGCTGGCCAACGCCGAGGACCCGGCCGCGGTCCGGGCGGAGAAGATCGCCGAGTACGAGGACACGCTGGCCAACCCGTACATCGCCGCCGAGCGCGGATACGTGGACGGGGTGATCCCGCCGCACGAGACGCGTACCCAGATCGTCCGGGCGCTGCGGGTGCTGCGCACCAAGCGCGAGACGCTGCCGCCGAAGAAGCACGGCAACATCCCGCTGTGACCACGCCGTCGGCGCCCCCGCCGGGAGAGCGGCGGGGGCGCCGACGTGTCAGCAGCCGGGGTGGGCGGCGACGCACATCCGCCGGACCGCGACCCGGGCGAGTTCGCGCAGCTCCGCCTCGCTGCCGTCCACCCTGGTCGAGAGCACGGTGACGAGGTCGCCGACCCGCACCACCGCCTGCTCCCTCGGCCCGCTCGGGTCACCGATCGGCGCCCCGGTGTCGAGGCGCCGGGCCCGCTCGACGGTGTGCCGCAGGATCACCGACTCGTCACCGGCGAAGCCCCGGTCGACTTCCTGCCAGGAGTGGACGACCTCCGCCTGCACCGTCCGGTTCCGCCACTCGACCGGGCCGGTGGCCCGCCACGTGCGGCAGGGCGCGAGCAGCGCGGGCAGCCCGTCGAACAGCCGCTCCCCGTCCTCCGGCGCGAGCCGGTGGAGGTCCTGCGAGGCCAGCACCTGCCCCTCCGGTTGCCCACCGGTGCCGCGCCGCTCCCGCACGAGGCTCACCGACCGCGAGTAGCGGGACCTCGTCCACCCGGTCCCCAGGCCCTGGTCCTGCCGGCAGACCTCCAGCATCCGGTCCAGCCGGATCTCCTCGCCGAGGTACGCCTCGCTCCACGGCGTGGTGACGGCCGGACGCAGGTCCGACGGTTGCAGCAGCGCGTCGGCGGGCACGTCGGTGGCGCGCCAGGCGGTCGCCGACGGGCTGGCCGCGGCCGGCACCGGTGGGGTGCCACGGTCGGCCGCCACGAACGCGGCCCCGGAGGTGAGCGCCAGCACCGCCGCGGCCGCGGCGGCCACCGTGCGGCGGCTGCGGCGGCGGGCGCGGGCCCGCAGCTCGGCCGGCTCCGGCCAGCGGACGGTGTGCAGCTCCCGCTGCATCAGGTCGATGAACGCCGGGTCGTCGTCACGCATCGGCGGGCTCCTCCAGATCCACGACCGTGAGCAGTTCGGCCAGGGCGGCACGCCCCCGGGACAGCCGGGCCTTGACCGTGCCCACCGGGGCCTCGGTCTCCCGGGCCACCTCGGCGACCGGCATGCCGACCAGGTAGTAGAGCGCGATGGCGACGCGTTGCTCCTCCGGCAGACGCCGCAGGGCCGCCACCACCTCGAGCGTGTCGGTGTTCGGGCCGGGCACGCTCTCCTCGGCACCGTGTCGCAGGTAGGCCCGGGCCCGGCTGCGCAGGCTGCGCCACCGGCTCACCGCGATCCGGCTGGCCACCACCCGCAGCCAGGCCTCCGGGTCGTCGTACCCGCGCACCGTCGACCACCGCTGCCAGGCCCGGATGTACGCCTCCTGCACGGCGTCCTGCGCCTCGGCGAGGTTGCCGGTGAGCACGTAGACGAAACCGAGCAGCCGTTGCCGGCTCCCCCGGTAGAACTCGTCGAACCCGTCGACGTCCGGCACCTGCTACCTCCCCCGTGACGGTCGCAGGAGAGACGCCTGGCGCACCGGGTGCGGTTGCCCGCTCAGCCGACCAATTTCTCCAGCTCGGCCACCGGGAAGCCGCCGGCCGGGATCCGCTCGCGGACCGCCCGGCGGACCGCTACCTGCACGGCCGCGTTGACCGGGGTGGGCACCCCGTGCAACCGCCCGAGCAGCACGATCTCCCCGTTGATGTGGTCGGTCTCGGCCGAGCCGGCGCCCCGGGCCAGGCTCTGCCAGGTGGAGCCGCCGGCGCGGTCCTCCCCGTCGACCGGCCGGTAGGCCACCAGGTCGCCACGTTCGGCGGCCTCCTCGTCGCGGCTGGTGTGCGGGATGCCGGCGGCGGCCAACGCCGCCTCGCCCTCGGCGCGCACCCGCGTCGACAGCGACTCCGGCATGTCCCGGCCGAGCAACGCCTGGAGGCCGTTGCCGAGGTTGACCAGCAGCTTGCCGTACTTCCAGCGCATCACGTCGCCGCGGACCGGGGCGACGAAGCCGGCGGCGGTCAGGTCGGCGGCGATCGCCCGGCTGGTGTCGTCGGCGCCGCTCGGGTAGCGGCCGAGGTGCAGCATGCCGGGATGGGGGTGCCCGTTGGCGACGACCACGCCCGGCTCCAGGTGGGTGGCGGGCAGCCAGACGCAGACCGGGTGCACCCGGGCGAAGAGGCGTAACGCGGCCGGCTCGTTCGCCACGCCGTTCTGGGCGAGAAGCACCGGCAGCCGCTCGGCGGCCGTTCCGCCGCCCTCGACCGGGGCGTCCGCCCACGCGGTCAGCGCCGCCTGGGTGTCCTGCGACTTGACCGTCAGGACCAGCACGGTGTCGGCCGGCAGCGGCGCGCCGTCCGGGCCGGCCACCGCCGGCAGCCGGCCGGTCACCGTCCGCTCCGGCGTCCGCAGCGTCAGGCCCCGCTCCCGCACCGCGTCCAGGTGCGCGCCGCGCGCCACCAGCGTCACGTCCCGGCCGGAGTCGGCGAGGAGTACGCCGATGGTGCCGCCGACCGCGCCCGCCCCGATGATCACGTATCGCATCCGTCCGATTCTGCCCCGTCCCGGCGGGGGCCGCTGCCCGGCGCGGTCGGGCCGGGCCGCGATCGCCGCCCCGCCGTGCCAGGCCGGCCCGGGCTGGGTCGGGCCGGGACGTGCCGGGTCAGGTCGGAACGGGTCAGCCGGTGAGGCCGACGTCGGCGAGGAGCGGACCGGTCAGCAGCAGCGTGCCGGCGGCCAGCGCGCCGAGCGCCACCAGCAGGAAGAATCCCACCCAGAACAGCGGCGGGAACGGCGTCAGCCGGGCGAGCTGGTCGGCGTCCGACTGGGGCATCCGGCCCCGGCTGCGTTGACGTCGCAGCTCGAACACCGGTCGCACGCCGCCGACGAGCAGGAACCAGATCGAGGTCCAGGCGAAGGCGGCCTGCACCTCGGGCGGGGTGTACCAGGAGACGGCGAGCACGATGCCGCCGGTGACCAGCAGCGACAGCGCGCCGAACAGGTTGCGGATGAGCACCAGCATGGCCAGCAGCAGCGCCACCGCCAGCCAGAGCAGCAGCGTGATCCGGTTGCCCGCGAGCAGCCACGCGCCGCCGAGGCCGAGCAGCGACGGGGCGACGTAGCCGGCGAGCAGCGTGAGGATCATGCCCGGCCCGTCGGGACGACCGGCGGAGAGCGTCAACCCGGACGTGTCCGAGTGCAGCCGGATGCCGTGCAGCTTGCGGCGGGTGAGCAGCGCCATCAGCGCGTGGCCGCCCTCGTGCGCGATCGTCACCGCGTTGCGGGCGATCCGCCAGGGCACCCGGGCGGCCACCACCGCGACCGCCACGACGGCGGTGAGCACCACCAGCAGCGGTGGTGGGTCCGGCTGGGCGCTGGTCAGCGTGTCCCAGAGCGTGGTCAGGCCGTCGATCAGGGGCATGGGCGGGGAGCCTACCGCCCCGAGCCGTGTCGTTCGACCGGCCGCGTCTCATAGAGACCGGCTGGTCAAGATGCAGCTCTACGCGATCGCCCGGATCCCGTTCTGTCTGCTGGTCGAGCAGGACGACGAAAGCCGCTCGCTGCGGCTGCACCGGCTCGACGGGGGTCACTACGTCGAGGACGCCGTGGCCAAGGCGGGTGAGACGCTGAGCGTCACCGAGCCGTTCCGCTGGGCGATGGACCCAGGCACCCTCCGCTGATCCGGAACCACCCCACCACCTGGGATCACGACAACCGTCGATGAAAATTTCCTTGCACCCTATTGCGATCTAGGGCACTAACCTCCAAAGATGAGCGTCAATCAGTAGACGTCCTCTGGAGGCATCCATGGCCCACACCAGGTTCTCCGTACGCCGGCTGTTCGCCGCCGGCCTGACCGTCGCCGCCACCGCGGCCGCGGCCCTCGTGGCGACCGCCGGACCGGCCGCCGCCGCGACCACGCCCGGGATCGACGTCTCCCGCTACCAGGGCAGCATCAACTGGACCAGCGTGCGCAACGCGGGCATCCAGTTCGCCTTCATCAAGGCCACCGAGGGCACGAGCTACAAGGACCCGAACTTCAACTCGAACTACGTCAACGCCTACAACGCGGGCGTGATCCGGGGGGCGTACCACTTCGCCCGGCCCAACATCTCCGCCGGCTCGACCCAGGCCAACTACCTGGCCAGCAACGGCGGCGCGTGGTCCGCCGACAGCCGCACCCTGCCGGCCGCGCTGGACATCGAGGGCAACCCCTACAGCGGCGGCTACTGCTACGGCCTGAGCACCACCGGCATGCGCAACTGGATCCAGGACTTCCTCAACACCTACCGGTCCCGCACCGGCCGGTACGCGGTCATCTACACCACGACGAGCTGGTGGAACCAGTGCACCGGAAGCTGGACCGGCCCGTGGGCCAACCACCCGCTGTGGCTCGCCCGCTGGGCCAGCTCGCCGGGAACCCTGCCGGCCGGCGCGCCGGTGTGGAGCTTCTGGCAGTACACCAGCACCGGCAGCGTCTCCGGGATCAGCGGCAACGTCGACCGCAACTACTGGAACGGTGACCGGAGCCGGCTGATCGCCCTGGCCAACAACACCTGACCCACGCCCGTCGTCACCGGGACCGCCTCGCCACGGGGCGGTCCCGGTGACGTCGTACCGTCGGGGTCGTCGTCGCCCGGTCAGGCCCGGCGGCGTGCGGTGGCCGGCACGGGCACCGCCGTGCGGCGGGTCCAGCGCCACGCCGCCACCCCCGCGAGGGTGAGCGTCAGCACGCCGAGGATCGCGACCGGCGCGGACAGGCCGGCGCTGACCAGGAGCAGCACGACGTCCCCGAGCGCGACGAGCATCCACAGTGCCAGCCGGGTGCCGGTGTCCCTGCGTCGGTAACCCATGTCGCACCTCCTTCCGTCGTCAGAGGTGTCCATACCCCCGAGGACGGAAAGCCATGCGAACACGTTTCGTGACGGCAGGATTCCCGGGTCAGTTGACGCGGTCGGGCTTGAAGCCCTTGGTGATGACGTCGAAGGCGGCGAGGTTGGCCTCCCAGTCCTTCGCCGGCACCTCCCAGCGCAACGCGTAGCCCCGGTTGCTGGCCGTCGCCACGCCCCGGTTGCGCACGTGGAAGCGGGTGCCGTTGTCACGCGTCTCCAGCCAGTCCCAGTCGGCGCAGGTGCGGTAGTAGCCCTTGCAGGGGACGATGTCGACCAGCTGGTAGTTGTTGACGCGCGAGCGCCGGTACGGCTCCTGCTCCCGCCAGTCGGCGAGCGCGTCCTTCTCCGGCCGGTCCGTCCACTGCATGAACAGCACCCGGCGGGCACCGCCGGTCTCGTAGAGCACGACCTGGTTGTTGCCGGGCCGGGCCTGCCAGCCGTTCGGGATCGGGACCTGGAAGCCGTTGGAGCCCTTGTAGTAGCGCCAGCCCGTCGGCAGCACGAAACCCGACGCGGACGGGCTGGCCGACGGGGACGGACTGGTCGACGGGCTGCTCGGCGAGGCGCTCGCGCTGGGCGGGGCGGCGCTGGCGCTCGGCGCGGGCGGGGCCGCCGACCCCACCGAGCTGCCGGCCGTCGGTTGACCGCCGTCGCCGGAGTCGTCGCCGTTGTTGAGCAGCGGCAGCGCCACCGCCAAGCCGACCAGCAGCACCAGCACCAGCGCGCCGATGAGCAGGTTGCGCCGGTTCGGCGCCGTCTTCGTCCCGGGCAGCACGGTGGCCCGCCCGGTCGACGAGGCGGGGCTGACCGGCGCTGCGCTCAGTGGCGCGGGGCTGACCGGCGGGGCCGGGCGCTGCGCCGGGGCGGCGGGAACGGGCTCACCGTCGAGGCGGGTCTCGTCCAGCGCCGGGTCGGCGTCGTCCACCCGGGTCTCGTCGACCGGCGGGGTGGGGTCGAGCTTCGTCGTCGGCTCGGCGGCCGGCGGGGTCACCTTCGCGGTCGGGCCGGCGTCCGAGGTGGGCGCCGGCACCTTCGCCGTCGGGTCGGCGGCGGCTGCCGCCGCGCCCCCGGTGGCGGCGACCGCGCCGGCGGCCGAACTGTCCGCGCGTTCGGCCTCGTCGGCCGGGCGCGGCGCGGGCACCAGCGGCGGTCGCGGCAGGCGGGGACCGTTCGGCCCCGGCCGGCGTACGCCGTCCAGCAGTGAAATGCCCTTGGCCCGCCGACCGGCGGCCTTGCGCAGCATGCGCTCCGCCACCTCGGCGGTGATCCGCTCGTCCGGGTCCTTGCGCAGCAGGCCCTGGAGGACGGGCTTGAGCGGCCCGGCGTTGCGCGTCGGCGGCAGCGGCTCGGTGGCGAGCGCGGCCAGCGTGGCGATCGCCGACGGGCGAGCGTAGGGCGACTTGCCCTCGACGGCGGCGTAGAGCGTGGCGCCGAGCGACCAGAGGTCGGCCTCGGGACCGGCGGTGCCGTCGCGGGCGCGCTCGGGCGAGATGTACGCGGGCGAGCCCAGCACCATGCCGGTGCGGGTCACGTTCGGGTCGCCGGGAATGGTGGCCAGGCCGAAGTCGGTCAGCACCACCCGACCGTCCTCGCCGAGCAGCACGTTGCCCGGCTTGACGTCGCGGTGCATGATCCCGGCCTTGTGCGCGGCCTTCAGCGCGCCGAGCACGCCCAGCCCGATCTCGACCGCCTTGGCCACCGAGACCGGGCCGTCCTCGGCGATGGTGTCCTGCAACGACTTCGACGCGACGTATTCCATGACGATCCACGGGTCGCCGTCGGTGCGCAGCACGTCGAAGATGCGGACCACGTTGACGTTGTTGAGCCGGGCGATGGCCCGCGCCTCACGCAGTGAGCGTTCCCGCATCTCGCGGCGCTCCTCCGGGGTGAGGCCGGGCGGCGGGACCAGTTCCTTGATGGCCACGTCCCGGTGCAGCACCTCGTCCCGCGCCTTCCAGACGCGGCCCATGCCACCCTGGCCGAGCGGTGACAGCAGCCTGTACCGGTCGGCGACGAGTTGGGGGAGCGCGTTCGACATCGCTGAAACCGTACCCGGCCGCCCCGACGCACACACCGCCGGCACGCCACTGTGCGACGAAGGTCGAGTTCCGGACGCGTACCCTGGGCCCATGTCTGCCGAAGAGCCGATGTTCCGGATCGTCCGTGGCGTGCCCACCGCCGAGGAGCTGGCCGCTCTGGTCGGCGCGATCGTCGTGCGCACCCGGCCGGTCGCGGCCGCCGCGCCGGCCGCCGTCTCGCACTGGTCCCGCAGCGCCCGCCCGGCCGGCGCGAGCCCGATCGCCGGTCCCGGCGCGTGGCGCGCCTCAGGTCTCCCCCGCTGAAACCTTCCCCGCGTACGGGACCCGTACCGGGACTGCCGGGATCCGCGCGGAGCCATTAACCTCACTCAGGGAAACCGTGCGGTGACGGGCAGGGAGGTCCGATGATCCCGGAGGACGACCGGCCAGCCGGCTGGCTGCGCGACTACGGCGGCATCGAGGCCGACATCCGACAGATGCGCGAGTTCGCCGACCGCCTGCAGGACGAGGTCACGCGCAACTACTCCCCCCACCTGTCGTACATCGCCGACGACATGAAGGCCCCGGTGCCCAACCCGGCCGACGCCTTCGTCGAGCTGGTGCAGTTCATGCAGGCCCACCACGAGACCCAGAAGGCCGCCGTGAGCGCGGTGTGGGACCTGGCCCCCGCCACCGGCCGGCTGGCCGACGCCGCCGGCCGGATCGCCGCCCACTACGGCGACGCGGACGCGTTCTCCTCGGCCCGGGTCGCCGACGTCGAACGGGCGCTCACCACCCCGTCCACCGCCGTCACCCGTCCGACGCCGCCCCTGGCCGACCCCACCGCACCCGATCAGGGGCAGCAGGTGGTCCTGCCGTGATCGAACGGGGCGGCGGACGCACCGCCGGGCTCACCGACTGGCAGCTGATGGACGTCTCCAGCATGTGGGCGTGCCTGCAGGACCAGGACACCACCGGCCAGTGGAAGCAGGTCGCCGGCTGGCGGAAGGTCTGCGACCTGGCCCTGGCGCACCTGAGCCGGTTGCGCGAATACCGGCGAGGGCTCGCCGAGGCGTGGCCGCCCGAGACCAACGCGGCCGCGCGGGCGTACGTCGCCGAACTCGACCAGCTCATCGAACGCGTACAGCACACCCACGACGCCGCCGCCGCGAACTACGACGCGCTGGCCGCCGCCGCGCGCGCCATCGGCAGCGCCCGCACCGAACTGCGACCGCTCTTCGACGAGTACGCGACCAAGCTGCGACAGAAGCAGGCGTACGAGACGACGGTCGCCGACCCGAAGGCGGTGGCGGGCAGCCGGCTTCCGGAGCGGCCCCCGGTGACGGACGACGACCTGGAGCGGTTGAACGTCAGGGCACGCGGGTTGATGACGGGATTGAGCGGAGAACTCCAGCAGGCCCAGGTCATGCTCCAGCGCCCACCAGCCCCTGTCAGGCCTGGACGTCAGCTCAATGATCCCGACGCGTATGACCAGATGGTTCCGGCTATTCCACCAATTATCCCGGTTACGCTTGCCGTCCCCACTCACGGCAAGTCTGGGACTACCTTGCCTAGGCCTGAGTCGCCTCCAAATACCAGGAGCAGCATCGGACCTATCCTTGGCGGAACTGGCTCAGTAATTGCACAACCCGCGCCTGGCCCCACTGCGCCAACCACTCCAGGCACCTCGGCGGTACCCGGAGTGGGCGTACAGCCACCCGCCCCACCAATCACAGGCGGTGGGCGCATCTGGCCGAATCGCGTAAATCCGCCCATACCGCCCAGCCCTCCCCACGAGCGAGGTGGGCCCGCTAGCCCACCGGCAAATAATCTCCCCCGCTCAGCGTTACCGAACGGCTTTATCGGGGCCTCGCCAAGCGCCGGAATGAGTCCCTCAGTCCCAAGCGGTCCACGCCGAGTGAACCCTATTGGCGGCGTGATCGGTGGAGGCGGCGCAGGGACCTCACCTACTGGAGGCGCGGGCTCGAGGCCGGGCGCTGGGCGCTTGGCGCAACTTCCCGGGCAGGGCCTTTTCCCGGCCGGTGGGTCTCCTTCGGGAGCACCGGTCCGTGACCCAAAAAGTCGAACTGAGATTAGCCCTGAAACCAAGAAGGGTTGGGACCCAGATCACCCTTGGGCGACAAGCCAGGGCGTCAAGCCAGTAATGCTCCCGCCCGACGAAGAGGGACCAATAGACCCCGGTCCGGCAATCGGCTTCGACCGTTGAGTGTGACATCGCTCCTCACAGCAGCCCTACTTCTGTTCGGTAGCGCTGCACCCGGCAAGCAGGCCGCGCCCGGAGGACCGATCGACCCCGCGACGCACATCCGCGCAGACCAGTGGCATCTTGACTACCTTGATTCGGGTGAGGCAAATGCCGTAAGCACAGGCGCAGGGGTCGTAGTCGCAGTACTAGACACGGGCGTCGACCCACATCCGGATCTGCGCACTAACCTACTGCGAGGCGTTTCAGCTATTCCAGGAGATCCCGGGGACGGCTGGAGCGACGAGAATAGCCATGGAACTGGAATGGCTGGCTTGATTGCCGCACACGGCCAGGCAGGCAACAAGGGCGCTAGGGGAATTGCCCCTGCTGCTCGAATTTTACCCATTAAATCATCTGGCGCAGACAACAACGGCCAACCAGAGGATTTAGCAAGAGGAATAGATATCGCCATCGCCCAGCATGCGGATGTCATCAGCATATCCAGCAGCGGCTCATCCACCCCGGAGCTAGTAAGATCGATAAAGCAGGCCTTGCTAGCGAATATCATCGTCGTCGCGGCAGCCGGGAATAGGCCCGAGGACGCCTTTGTCGGATATCCGGCTGCCGAGGAGGGTGTGATTGCAGTTGGAGGAGTCGATCGCACCGGCGCACACGCCTCTGTTTCAGTCAGTGGACCGGAGATCGATGTTGTGGCACCTGCGGTAGACATCTACAGCACGAGTTATGGCGGCAAGTATTCGAAGGGCACAGGGACCTCCAGTGCCACCGCGATCGTGGCTGGCGCCGCCGCGCTCATCCGCTCCAAATACCCCAACCTCCCCGCCGCAGAGGTCGCGCACCGACTGACCGCGACCGCCGTCGACAAGGGACCACCTGGCCGCGACGACCAGTACGGCTACGGGGTGATCGATCTGGTCGCCGCGCTCACCGCCGACGTCCCTCCGCTCGGCTTCGAGTCGACCGGCGTCACCGCCCCGGCCCCGACCGCCGCCGCACCCGACGACGCCCGTGGCGACAACGGCACCGCCCGAGGGCTCGCGACCCTGGGCGCCCTGCTGGCGGCGGGCGGCGCCTACCTCGTCTGGCGTCGTCGTCGACGTGCCGACGACCCGCCACCGAGAATCAGCCGGTAGCGTCGGCGGGGTGCTGAACTCCGTGCCGTTGCGTCTCGTGCTCGCCTCGCAGAGTCCCGCCCGCCGCAAGCTGCTCCAGGCCGCCGGGATCGAACCCGACGTGCTGGTCAGTGGTGTCGATGAGTCGCTGGTGGTCAGCGAGCGGGCCGAGGACCTGTGTCTCGAGCTGGCCCGGCTGAAGGCCCAGGCCGTACTCGGTCGCCTGCGGTCCACCGCGGAGGAGCGCACGCTGGTGCTCGGCTGCGACTCGGTGCTCGCGTTCGACGGGGAGATTCTCGGCAAGCCGGCGGACGCGGCGGACGCCACTCGGCGGTGGCGGCGGATGCGTGGGCGCAGTGGCGTGCTGCACACCGGGCACTGCCTGATCGACGTGGTGCACGAGTCGCGCGCGGAGGCGGTCGCCTCGACCACGGTGCACTTCGCGGACATCAGCGACGAGGAGATCGCCGCGTACGTGGCGACGGGCGAGCCGCTGGCGGTGGCCGGCGCGTTCACGATCGACGGGTTGGGCGGAGCGTTCCTGACCGGCATCGAGGGCGACCCGGGCACGGTGGTGGGTCTGTCCCTGCCCCTGTTGCGTCGGCTCCTCGCCGAGTTGGACCTTCGCATCGTCGATCTGTGGACGAAGGTCGCGCCGGGGGGCCAGGAGATCGAGCATCTCGGCTAACGTCCGGGCATGAGCACGAAGCCGCTACCGCTGACCCCGGAACTGCACGCCTATCTGGTGGCCCACGGGTCCGCCCCCGACGAGGTGGTCCGCGACCTGGCCGAGGAGACCCGGGCGGCCCTTCCGGCCGAGGCGGACATGCAGGTCGCTCCGGAGCAGGCGGCGTTCCTGACCTTCCTGACCCGGTTGCTCGGGGTGCGGCAGGCGGTGGAGGTGGGGACGTTCACCGGTCTCTCCTCACTCGCGATCGCCCGGGGGCTGGCCGACGGTGGTCGACTGACCTGCTTCGACATCTCGGCGGAGTACACCGACGTGGCCCGGCGTTACTGGGCCCGCGCCGGGGTACAGGACCGGATCGAGCTGCGCATCGGGCCGGCCGCGGACGGGCTGCGCGAGCTGCCCCGGGAGCGTCACCTCGACTTCGCGTTCATCGACGCGGACAAGGTCGGCTACCCGGTCTACTGGGACGAGCTGGTGCCCCGGATGCGTCCCGGCGCGGTGATCGCGGTGGACAACACGCTCCGGGCCGGTCGGGTGCTCGCCCCGCGCAACGCGGACGATCGGGCGATCGCCGCGTTCAACGACGAGGTCCTGGCCGACGTCCGGGTGGAGGCCGTCATGCTCCCGATCGCCGACGGGGTCACGCTCGCCCGGGTGCGCTGAACCAGTTCGCCGAAGTGGCGGTATCGAGGCACGCCGGACACCGCCACCTCGGCGAAGTGGAGTCGATCAAGCGGGCGCCACACCGGGAGCAAGGGCCCGGCCCAGCCGCACGGTCAGCAGCACGGCCACCGCGATGAACGCGGGCAGCAGCAGGAAGGCCAGGTGCGGGCCGACGCCGTCGGCCACCCAGCCGAGCACGACCGGCGCGATCCCGAAACCAACCCCCATCGAGTACGACGACCAGCCCGCCGCCCGATCGGTGGCCGTGCCGGCGGCCGCGAGCGCGATGGAGATCGCCAGCGGGTAGTGGAGGGCGTTGCCCAGCCCGAGCACGACCAGGCCGGTGACCGCCAGCCAGCCGATCGGGCTGGCCCAGAACAGAGTGAACCCGGCGAGTGAGACGGTGAGGGCGCCGAGCAGCAGCGGCACCGGTGGCCAGCGCAGCGCGGCCCGGCCACCGGCGGCCCGGCCGACGAACATGCCGCAGACGATCGCCGCGACACCCGCCGACGCGCCGCCGGCACTCAGTCCGGCGTGGTCGCGGAGCACGTCGGCGGTCCAGAGCGACAGGCAGACCTCAATCGAGCCGGTGACCGACATCAGAACCCAGGCGATCCAGTACGCCCGCGGCAACCGCGCCGACGTCACCCGCGTCCCGGCGTCGGGAACTTGGCGACGCGCGGTTCCGCCCGGACCAGAACTCAGCGAGATTTCGCTTGGCCCGGAAGCGACAGCGGCGGGAGCCACGGCAGCGGGAGCGACAGCGGCGGCAACGGGCGCGGGAGCGACGCCAACGGGCGCGGCAGCAACGGGGGCGGCGCCAACGGGGGCGGCGGCAGCCGCGGTAGCGGGGGCGGCGGCAGCCGCGGTAGCGGGGGCGGCGGCAGCCGCGGTAGCGGGGGCGGCGGCAGCCGCGGTAGCGGGGGCGGCGGCAGCCGCGGTAGCGGGGGCGGCGGCAGCCGCGGTAGCGGGGGCGGCGGCAGCCGCGGTAGCGGGGGCGGCGGCAGCCGCGGTAGCGGGGGCGGCGTGCGGCAGGCGTACCCGGAAGGTCAACGCGGCGAGCGCGACCAGCGTGATCAGCCCGACCTCGACGGCCATCACCGGTCGCCAGCCGAGGCCGGCGTCCACCGTGACGCCGATGGTCAGCGGCGCCAGGATGCCCATGCCGGCGCAGGCGGCGTTGGCCTCGGTGAGCGCTGCGGGCGCGGCTGGCCCGTGCCGGGCGGTGAGCACCACGTTGACGCCGCTGATCACCATCATGCCGAAGGTGGCGACGACCGCCACGGCGGCGATGGTGGCGGGCAGCGGGTGGAGCAGGCCGAGCGCGGTGACGCCGGCGGCCACGCCGGCGATGCCGAGCCAGATGGCCGGGCCCCGGCCGTAGCGGCGGGCGACCGGGGCGAACAGCGCGCCGCCGGCGAGCGCGCCGACCGCGATGCCGGTGCTGTGCAGGCCGGCGACGGCGGCGCTGGTGCCCTGTTCGTCGCGGAGCAGCGGTACGACGGGGCCGAACCCGTAGAGGAAGAAGCCCCAGAGGCCCAGCTGAGCGTAGGTCAGCCAGGTGGTCCGGTCACGGGTGAGGCGAGGCACCGGCCCGACGCTACGCGCGCCCGACCGGCACCCCGCCCTGAGTGAGAGGCAGCTCTCCCCGGGTGTTAAGAGGGGGCCCTTCCTCTACCGAATGCGTTAATAGGGGGCCCTTCCTTTCATCTCACGCTGCGGGCGAACTGGCGGGCGGCCCAGACCACGCCGGCCACGGCGAGCACCGTGGTGATCAACAGCCCCTGCCAGACCTTGTCGTTGCCCAGGTCGCCGCCGAAGAGGGCGCGGGTGCCGTCGACAGCCCAGGAGAACGGGTTCCACTTGGCCACGCCCTGGAGCCAGCCGGGGGCGAAGGTGAGCGGCAGCAGGATGCCGGAGAGCAGCAGGACCGGCTGGGCGACCGTGTTCATCAGCGGGGCGAGCGCGTCCTCGCTCTTGACCTTGAGCGCGACGCCGTAGGAGACGGCCGAGGTCATCAGCGCGATGAGGGCGAGCATCAGGTAGGCCAGCAGCAGGTAGCCGATGAAGACGCGCAGGTCGAACAGGAGCGCCAGGAGGGTGATGATGACGGCCTGCGCGATCAGCGAGACCACGTCGCGCAGCGAGCGGCCGAGCAGCAGGGCGAGTCGGCTGACCGGGGTGACCCGGGAGCGTTCGATCACCCCGGCGCGCAGCTCGGCGATCAGGCCGAAGCCCTGGAAGAGGCCGCCGAAGATGGCCAGCAGCACGAGCAGACCGGGTACGAAGATCTTGTACGCGGCGGCCTGTGTGGGCGCGTTCAGGGCCGGCTTGAGCAGCGGGGCGAAGAGCAGCAGGTACATCACCGGCTGGAAGACGCCGACGAAGACCCAGACCGGGTTGCGCAGCAGCAGTTGCGCCTGGCGCTGGAAGATCAGCCAGGTGTCGCGGGCGAGTTTCATGACAGTCTCTCCGGGGGTCAGGACTCGCGCAGCGAGCGGCCGGTCTTGGTGAGGAAGACGTCGTCGAGGCTGGGTCGGTGCAGCTCGATCGAGCGCAGCTCCACCCCGGCGTGGTCGAGGCGGCGCAGCACCTGCGGGATGGCGACGGCGCCCTCGTCGACGTAGAGACGCAGGCCGCCCTCGTCGGCGGTCTCCAGCTTGGTCACGTACGCCTCGGTGTCGAGCAGTTGGGCGGCGTGCGGGGTGGTCGCGGCGTCCAGGCCGACGATCACCACCTCGCCGGAGATCTCGCGCTTCAGCTCGGCCGGGGTGCCCTCCGCGACCACCTCGCCGTGATCCATGATCGCGATCCGGTCGCAGAGCGCGTCGGCCTCGTCGAGGTAGTGCGTGGTGATGAAGACGGTCATCCCCTCGGTGCGCAGCCGCCGGATCTCGTCCCACATGTGGGCGCGGCTCTGCGGGTCGAGGCCGGTGGTCGGCTCGTCCAGGAAGACGATCTTCGGCTCGTGGATGATGCCGAGCGCGATCTCGACCCGCCGGCGCTGGCCGCCGGAGTAGGTCTTGCACTTGCGGTCGGCGTACTCGGTGAGCTGGAACGCGTCCAGCGCGCGGGTGGCGCGCCGCTGGGCGTCGGCCTTGGAGATGCCGTAGAGGCGGGCCTGGAGCACCAGTTCCTCGCGGGCGGTGGACTCGTCCCAGGTGCTGCCGCCCTGGGGCACGTAGCCGATCCGCCGGCGCACCCCGGCCGGGTCCTTGCGCAGGTCGGCCCCCGCGACGGTGGCCTCGCCGCCGTCCGGCTCGATGAGGGTGGCGAGCATCCGGAGCGTGGTGGTCTTGCCGGCGCCGTTGGGCCCGAGGAAGCCGAAGATCTCCCCCTCGGCGACGTCGAGGTTGACGCCACGGACCGCGTCCACGGTCTTCGTCTCGCGACCCGCGCGGGAGCGGAACGACTTCCGCAGCCCCCTGGTCTCGATCATTTCTGCTCCTGGTCGTCCGGGCCGGACGTGACCGGCCGCCGATCGTCCGCGGGGAGGACGCACGACTCCCCCCGCGGCTCCTGCCGAGGCTAACGCGATATAACTCTTCTAGTCAACGTTGATTATTTCTTGTCCCCGTCCGTCCAGCCCGACCAACCCTCCGCCTGCTCCATCCCCGCGGGGAGGTAGGACACACCGGACTCGATCCGCTCCGCGATCCGCTCGCACCAGGCCGTCTCCGCCTCGGCCCGGGCCAGCCACAGCTCGAACATCCATCCGACGTGCACCGGCTTGCGGTTGCGTACCCAGTCGGAGTCCAACGAGGCGCGCATCGACTCGACGCCGGCGCGGAGCAGGTTGGCGCGGTTGCGCAACGCCGCCGCGGCCTCGTCGCGCGGCATCGCCGGCAGGAACGAGAACGCCGCCACGAACGGGTCCGGCGACTCCTGGACCTGCCACCACTGGGCCCGCAGCAACGTCTCGAACTCGTCCTCGCCCTTCGCCGTCACCTCGTACGTGGTGCGGGCCGGACGGGCGCCCACCTGCTCGACCGACACGGTCCGCAGCAGCCCCTCGTCGGTGAGCTTGCGCAACGCGTGGTAGATCGAACCGGGCTGGACGTTCGCCCACTTGTCCGCGCTCCAACTCAGCAGCTCGCGGCGCACGTCGTAGCCGTGCACCGGCTGCATCCACCTGACCAGGCCCAGAATCATCATCCGCGTCGCCGACACTGGACAAGCGTAATAGCCAAGTTTGACTACAGTGCCACATCCCACACTGAGCGATCGTTAGGGCCAGCATGCCGGCCGATACACTCCCGGCATCGACCTCCCGGGAGGAGCCCCCAAGGTGCGCAAGGTTCTCATCGCCAACCGCGGCGAGATCGCCGTCCGCGTCATCCGCGCCTGCCGCGACGCCGGCCTGGCGAGCGTCGCCGTCTACGCGGACTCCGACCGGGACGCCCTGCACGCCACGCTCGCCGACGAGGCGTACGCGCTCGGCGGCGACACCGCGGCGGACAGCTACCTGCGCATCGACAAGCTCATCGACGTGGCCGCCCGCGCCGGCGCCGACGCCGTGCACCCCGGCTACGGCTTCCTCTCCGAGAACGCCGACTTCGCCCAGGCCGTCCTCGACGCCGGGCTGACCTGGATCGGCCCCACCCCGCAGGCGATCCGCGACCTGGGCGACAAGGTGACCGCCCGGCACATCGCGCAGCGCGCCGGCGCGCCGCTGGTGCCCGGCACCCCGGACCCGGTGGGCAACGCCGACGAGGTGATGGCGTTCGCCGTCGACCACGGGCTGCCGGTCGCCATCAAGGCGGCCTTCGGCGGCGGCGGGCGCGGCCTCAAGGTCGCCCGCACCATGGAGGAGATCCCGCACCTGTTCGAGTCGGCCACCCGCGAGGCGGTCGCCGCGTTCGGCCGGGGCGAGTGCTTCGTCGAGCGCTACCTGGACCAGCCGCGCCACGTCGAGGCGCAGGTGCTGGCCGACCAGCACGGCAACGTGATCGTGGTGGGCACCCGCGACTGCTCGCTCCAGCGCCGCCACCAGAAGCTGGTCGAGGAGGCGCCCGCGCCCTTCCTCACCGACGCCCAGCGCGCGCAGATCCACGACAGCGCGAAGGCGATCTGCCGGGAGGCCGGCTACCACGGCGCCGGCACCGTCGAATACCTGGTCGGCGCGGACGGCACCATCTCCTTCCTGGAGGTCAACACCCGGCTCCAGGTGGAGCACCCGGTGACCGAGGAGACCGCCGGCATCGACCTGGTACGCGAGCAGTTCCGCATCGCCGACGGCGAGAAGCTGCGCATCACCGAGGACCCGACGCCGCGCGGCCACGCCATCGAGTTCCGGATCAACGGCGAGGACCCGGGCCGCAACTTCCTGCCCGCCCCGGGCACCGTCACCGCGCTGCGGTTGCCGTCCGGCCCGGGGGTCCGGGTCGACACCGGCATCTCGGCCGGCGACGTGATCGGTGGCAACTTCGACTCGCTGCTGGCCAAGGTGATCATCGTCGGTGAGACGCGCACCGAGGCGCTGGAGCGGGCCCGCCGGGCGCTCGACGAGATGGTGGTCGAGGGCATGGCCACCGCGCTGCCCTTCCACCGCCTGGTGGTCCGCGACGAGGCGTTCACCGCCGAGCCGTTCACCGTGCACACCCGGTGGATCGAGACCGAGTTCGACAACACCGTCCCGGCCTTCACCGCCGCCGCCGGCGCCGCCGAGGCTCCGGCCGAGCGCGAGACCGTCGTGGTCGAGGTGGGCGGCAAGCGGCTGGAGGTCGTCCTCCCCGCCGGGCTCGGCGCGGCTACGGCGACCGCCGCGCCCGCCGCGAAGAAGCCGGCCCGCCGGGGTGGCGGGGGCAAGGCGGGCGCCGCGGTCAGCGGTGACACGCTCACCTCCCCCATGCAGGGCACCATCGTCAAGATCGCCGTGGCCGACGGCGACACGGTCGCCGAGGGCGACCTGGTCGTGGTGCTGGAGGCGATGAAGATGGAGCAGCCGCTGCACGCGCACAAGGCCGGCACGGTGAGCGGGCTGGCCGCCGAGGTGGGCGCGGTGATCACCGCCGGCGCGGCGATCTGCACCATCGCCTGAGGTGTAAGGAAGGGCCCCTTCTTAACGCCTGCGGTAGAGAAGGGGCCCTTCTTAACAGCACGGGGCCGGGTGGTCCTTGCCACCACCGGGGGCGGGAGCGCGCCCGGGCGGGAATGATGTTCGGGTGCGGTTCCTTCATGGCGCGGTCCCCGCGCACGACCTGACCTACAACGACGTCTTCATGGCGCCCAACCGCTCGGAGGTGGGCTCCCGACTCGACGTCGACCTGTCCTCCGGCGACGGCACCGGCACCACCATCCCGCTGGTGGTGGCGAACATGACCGCGGTGGCCGGCCGGCGGATGGCCGAGACGGTGGCCCGGCGCGGCGCCGTGGCGGTGATCCCGCAGGACATCCCGATCGAGGTCGTGGCCAACGTCGTCGGTTGGGTCAAGCAGCGGCACCTGGTGCACGACACCGCGATCACGCTCGGTCCGACCGACACCGTCGGCGACGCGATCCACCTGCTGCCCAAGCGCTCCCACGGCGCGGTCGTCGTGGTCGACGCGGACGGGCGGCCGATGGGCGTGGTGACCGAGGCGGACACCGTCGGGGTGGACCGCTTCGCCCAGCTGCGGCACGTGATGTCCACCGAGCTGCACACCGTGCCGGCGGACGCGGACCCGCGTACCGGATTCGACCGGCTGTCGGCGGGCCGGCGGCGGCTCGCGCCGGTGGTGGACGGCGAGGGCCGCCTGGTCGGCGTGCTGACCCGGCAGGGCGCGCTGCGCGCCACGCTCTACCGGCCGGCGGTGGACGACCGGGGCCGGCTGCGCATCGCCGCGGCGGTGGGCATCAACGGCGACGTCACCGGCAAGGCCGCCGCGCTGCTGGAGGCGGGGGTGGACACGCTGGTGGTGGACACCGCGCACGGCCACCAGGAGCGGATGCTCCAGGCGCTGCGGGCGGTACGCAAGCTCGACCCGGGGGTGCCCGTCGCGGCCGGCAACGTGGTCACCGCGGACGGCGTACGCGACCTGGTCGAGGCCGGCGCGGACATCGTGAAGGTCGGCGTCGGGCCGGGCGCCATGTGCACCACCCGGATGATGACCGGCGTGGGCCGACCGCAGTTCTCCGCGGTGCTCGACTGCGCCGCGGCGGCCCGCTCGCTGGGCCGGCACGTCTGGGCCGACGGCGGCGTACGGCACCCGCGGGACGTGGCGCTGGCGCTGGCCGCGGGCGCCTCGAACGTGATGATCGGCTCCTGGTTCGCCGGCACCTACGAGTCCCCCGGCGACCTCTACACCGACGCCGACGGCCGGCGCTACAAGGAGAGCTTCGGCATGGCCTCGTCGCGGGCGGTGAGCGCCCGGACCGCCGAGGACAGCGCCTTCGACCGGGCCCGCAAGGCCATCTTCGAGGAGGGCATCTCCTCGGCCCGGATGTACCTGGACCCGAACCGCCCGGGCGTCGAGGACCTGATCGACGAGATCATTTCCGGGGTACGCAGCGCGTTCACCTACGCGGGCGCACGCAGCCTGGAGGAGTTCCACGAGCGGGCGCTGGTCGGCGTGCAGAGCACCGCCGGCTACACCGAGGGGATGCCGCTGCCGACCAGCTGGTGACCGCTCAGGAGAAGAGCCGGCCGACCACCGCACGAGCGGCCGGCTCGGGGTCGGCGCCCACCCGGGACGGGAGGGCGCCGGCCAGCCACAGCTCGGCGAAGCCGTGCGCGATCGACCAGGCGGCCAGCGCGTCCGTGTCGGGTTCCCGGCCGGTGTGCCGGGCCACCCCGCCGCGCAGCAGCTCCCCGGTCCGCTGCCGGGCCGCCACCAGCTCCGGGTCGTCGGCCCGGTAGAGGTCCGGACGGAACATCACCTCGAAGTGCGCGCGGTGCCGGACCGCGAAGACGACGTACGCGACGCCGCTCTCCCGGAAGTCGTCGCCCGCCCCCCGCAGCGCCTCGCCGAGTTTGTCGAAGCCCTGGATGGCGAGCGCGGTGAGCAGCCCCGCCTTGTCACCGAAGTGATGCGCGGGCGCCGCGTGCGAGACGCCGGCCCGGCGGGCGAGGTCGCGCAGGCTCAGCGCGGCCGGCCCGGACTCGGCGATCGCGTCCACGGCGGCGGCCAGCAGCGCCCGGCGCAGGTCCCCGTGGTGGTAGGAGCCGGAGGACGTCATGACCCCCACCCTAACTTGTCATTGACAAGATGGCATCCATGCCAGCAATCTTGTCGCTGACAAGATTGCTCTCGACGGAGGGATGAGCCGTGGCACCCCTGATCGCACTCCTCACCGGCACCGCCGTGGCCCGGATCGCCGGCCTGCTCGGCGTGGACGCGCTAGACGGCTGGCATCCCGCGCTGCGGGTCGGCCTGGCGCTGATGCTCGTGCTGACCGGCACGGCCCACTTCGCGTCCCGGCGGGCGGACCTGATCGCCAAGGTTCCGCCGGCGCTGCCCCGGCCGGACCTGCTGGTCACGCTCACCGGCGTGCTGGAACTCGGCGGCGCGGTCGCCCTGCTGCCGCCGGCGACCGCGCGCTGGGCCGCGGCCGGCCTGGCGCTGTTGATGCTCGCCATGTTCCCGGCCAACGTCTCGGCCGCCCGCCGCCGGCTGACGCTCGCCGGCCGACCGGTCACCCCGCTGGCCACCCGGACGGCGCTCCAGCTCGTCTTCGTGGCCGCCGCGCTCGCGGTCGCCCTGGGCGGCTGACCGCACCCTCGGCCGCGCCCGGTACACATCCGCCGTCCGCGCGCCCGCGGTGCCGGGCTGCGGTGCGGTGCCGGGCAGCCGCCCGACGGCTGCGGGCGGGGCGCCGGACCGCCCGGAGAACGGCGTGCCTGCCGACCCGGATCAGCAGGCACGCCCCGGCCTCAGACCCGCGCCGGCTCCGCCCCGGCCGGCGGGGCGTCCCCGGTCACCCCGGCGCGCACGCTCGGCAGGCGCAGGCAGGTGAGCAGGCCGACCAGCAGGAACCCGGCCGCGGTGAAGGCGGCGTACCGGGTGGCGTCGGAGAAGGCCGCCTTCGCCTCCTCGGCGATCGGCGCGGTACGCGGATCCGCCGCCAGCCCGCCGATCGCCGCGCCGGCGCTCTCCTTCACCGCGCTCACCACCTGGTCCCGACCGGCCGGGTCGAGGCCGGGCTGGTCGGCCAGCCGGTCGCCGAGGAGGCCGCCGAGGCCGGCGAAGAGCACGGTGCCGAGCACGGCGATGCCGAGCGCCGAACCGACCTGCCGGGCGGTGCTCTGCAGTCCGGAGCCCTGCCCGCTGCGCCGGACCGGCACCTCGGCCAGCGAGACGCCGGTGAGCTGGGCGGTGGCGAGACCGACGCCGATGCCGTAGACGAAGAGGAACGCCAGCGGCGCCCACCAGCGGGTGTCCGGGGCCACCACGAAGCCCAGTCCGGCGACGCCGACCAGCTCGGCCGCGACGCCCAACTGGACCACCCGGGCCGCGCCCCACCGCTGGGTCAGCGGCGCACCGATGCCGCTGGCCAGGAAGCTGCCCACGGCGAGTGGCAGCAGCGCCAGGCCGGTGCGGAAGGCGCTGTAGCCGAGCACGTTCTGGAACCACAGCGGCAGCGCGAAGAGCAGGCCGAACTCGCCCAGGCTGACGATCGCCGCGGCCAGGATGCCGTTGCGGAACGAGCCGATGCCGAACAGCGACAGGTCGAGCAGCGCGGGTCGCCCGGTGCGGTTGCGGCGGACCTGCTGGGCCAGGAAGACCCCGAGTGCGGTCAGCCCGGCCAGCGCGGCCACCGGCACCGGGGAGATCGAGGCGGTCCAGTCGAGGCCGAAGAGGCTGAACGGCCGTTCCCGCTCCCACCAGCCGTAGGTGCGTCCCTCGATGAGCGCGAAGACCACGCCGGTCATGCCGACCACGGAGAGCAGCGCGCCGAGCAGGTCGACCCCGCGTTCGGCGCGGTCGTCCCGGGACTCGGCGACCAGCAGCAGGGTCGCCCCGATCACGGCCAGGCTGACCGGGACGTTGATGCCGAACGCCCACCGCCAGGAGTACGTGGTGGTGAGCCAACCGCCGAGCAACGGGCCGAGCGCCGCCGCGCCGCCGATGGTCGAGCCCCAGACGGCGAACGCGATGCCCCGCTCCCGGCCGGTGAAGTTGGCGTTGAGCAGGGAGAGCGAGGTGGGCAGCATCATCGCGCCACCGATGCCCTGCAGCACCCGGGCGCCGATCAGCGCCTCGCCGGAGCCGGCGAGCGCCGCCAGCACGCTGGCCACCACGAAGACGCCCACGCCGGCGACGAACATCCGCCGCCGCCCGGACCGGTCGGCGAAGCGGCCGGCGACCAGCAGCAACGCGGCGAAGACCAGGGTGTACGCCTCCTGCACCCACTGGGCGTCGGTCGAGGTGATGTCCAGGTCCCGGATGATCTGCGGCACCGCGACGTTCACGATGGTGGCGTCCACGATGATCATCGCCACGCCGAGGCTGATGGCCAGCAGCCCGAACCAACGTCCGCGCCCGTCGCCGCGCATGGCACCCCTCCCGCTTTAGCTAGATTTTCTAGCTACCTGAGATGCTAGCTTTAACCCGTGGAGGGGTCGCCGTCAACCGGAGAGGTCACGCCCGCCGGCCGGCCGCCGAGCAGCGAGGCCGCCCGGGCGCTGCGTGAGATGCTCCGGGTCGCCGGCGACACCCGAGCCGCGTTGGCCCGCCGCCTCGGCATCGGCGCGACCGACGCCGCGGCCATCGACCACCTGATCTCCAGCCCCGAGCCGCTGGGCCCGGTCGAGCTGGGCAACCGGTTGGGCATCCGCTCCGCCTCCGCCACCACGCTCGTCGACCGGCTGGTCCAGGCCGGACACGTCGCCCGCGCCCCACATCCGCACGATCGCCGGCGCCTGACCCTCCAGGTGACCGAGCACGCGGTCGGCGAGGTGCTGGAGGCGCTGCGGCCCATGCTGGTCGGCGTCGACCGCGCGGTCGCCCGACTCACCCCCGAACAGGCCGAGGCCACCGCCACGTTCCTGCGCGAGGTCGCCGAAGTGATGCGGGAGTACGTCGCCACCGCGCCGGACGAGCCGCCCCGCGCCCGGACCGAGCGTGGCTGAGGGCACTCTCAGAAATTAGTTTGGGACCTGATGGTTCGGGGGCTAATCTGACGCCCGTGAACATGGGACCGCTCGTCCGCTACCCCGACGCGCTGCAACAGGCGCCGCTCGGCCGGCTGATCTCGATCGCCGGCCACGTCGTCGAGCAGCACTGGGGGCGCTACCTGGCCGAGCACCACGGCCTCACCTCCGCCGGCATGCGGGTGCTGATGATCCTGCTGCGGGCCGGCGACATCACCCACCGCGAGATGGCGGAGCTGTGCTTCGTCCGGCCCGCCACCCTCACCGGCATCGTCGACACCCTGGAACGCGACGGCTTCGTCAGCCGGCGGCGCAACCCGGAGGACCGGCGCGCCGTCCAGCTCACGCTCACCGACAAGGGCCAGGAGCAAGCCCGCGCGATCATCGACCTGATCCACAGCGACCGGCCGTTGACGTCGGTCGACGCCGACCCGGCCAAGCGCGCCGTCATCCGCGAATTCCTGACCGAAATCATCACCGGCATGTCCGACGGGGACCTCCGTCGGTTGAACCGGGACAGCGAGTCCGACACCGAGTCGCCGACGGGGAGACATCCGTGCTGATCCGCCTGCTCCGCACACATCTGCGCCCGTACCGACGACTGCTGGCCGCCGTGGTGGCGCTCCAGTTCGTCGGCACGATGGCCTCGCTCTACCTGCCCAGCCTCAACGCCGACATCATCGACCGGGGCGTCGCCCGCGGCGACACCGACCAGATCCTGCGGACGGGCGGCTGGATGCTGGTGGTCAGCCTGCTCCAGATCGCCTGCTCGATCGCCGCGGTCTACCTCGGCGCGAAGACCGCGATGGGCTTCGGCCGTGACGTCCGCAGGGCGATCTTCGGGCACGTCAACCGCTTCTCCGCCCGCGAGGTGGCCCGCTTCGGCACGCCGTCCCTGATCACCCGCAACACCAACGACGTCCAGCAGGTGCAGATGCTGGTGCTGCTCAGCTGCACCATGCTGGTGGCCGCGCCGATCATGAGCGTCGGCGGCGTGGTGATGGCGCTGCGCGAGGACGTCGGCCTCTCCTGGCTGATGCTGGTCTGCGTACCGGTGCTGGCCGTCGCGCTGGGCCTGATCATCCGCCGGATGGTGCCGGGCTTCCGGCTCATGCAGACCCGGATCGACACCGTCAACCGGGTGCTGCGCGAGCAGATCACCGGCATCCGGGTGGTCCGGGCGTTCGTCCGCGAGCCGTACGAGACCGACCGCTTCCAGGGGGCCAACGCCGACCTGACGGCGACCGCGCTGCGCATCGGCCGACTCCAGGCGCTGATCTTCCCGATCGTGATGCTGGTGCTCAACGTCTCCAGCGTGGCGGTGCTCTGGTTCGGCGCGGCCCGGGTCGACTCCGGGGAGATCCAGGTCGGCGCGCTCACCGCGTTCCTGCAGTACCTGATGCAGATCCTGATGGCGGTCATGATGGCCACCTTCATGCTGATGATGGTGCCCCGGGCGGCGGTCTGCGCCGAACGCATCGAGGAGGTGCTGGACACCGACTCCTCGGTGGTGCCGGCGGCCGACCCGGTGACCGAGGTCGCCGGACGCGGCGAGCTGGAGCTGCGCGGCGCCGGCTTCCAGTACCCGGGCGCCACCGCGCCGGTGCTGCGCGACATCTCGTTCCGGGCCCGGCCGGGCCGCACCACGGCGATCATCGGGTCCACCGGCGCCGGCAAGACCACGTTGCTGACGTTGATCCCCCGGCTGGTCGACCCGACCGCCGGCGCGGTCCTGGTCGACGGCGTGGACGTGCGCGACCTGGCCCCGGACGAGCTGTGGCGGCGGATCGGGCTGGTGCCGCAACGGCCGTACCTGTTCAGCGGCACGGTGGCGAGCAACCTGCGCTACGGCAACCCGGACGCCACCGACGCGGACCTCTGGGCGGCCCTGGAGATCGCCCAGGCGCGCGACTTCGTCGCCGAGATGCCGGGCGGACTGGACGCACCGATCGCGCAGGGCGGCACCAACGTCTCCGGCGGCCAGCGGCAACGCCTGGCCATCGCCCGCGCGCTGGTCCGCAAGCCGGAGATCTATCTCTTCGACGACTCCTTCTCCGCACTCGACCTCGGCACGGACGCCCGGTTGCGGGCCGCCCTCAGGCCGGTCACCGCGGACGCGGCGGTGGTGATCGTGGCCCAGCGGGTCTCCACGATCGTCGACGCCGACCAGATCATCGTGCTCGAGGACGGGGGTGTCGTCGGGATGGGACGGCACGACGAACTGCTGGAGAACTGCCCGACGTACGCCGAGATCGTGGCGTCGCAGCAGACGGCGGAGGTGACGGCATGAGCGAACGCACCGAGCGCAGCGAGGGCCGTGAGAACATGCCCAGCCAGCACGGCATGAGCGAACGCACCGAGCGCAGCGAGGGCCGTGAGGGCATGCCCGGCCAGCACCCCGTGAGCGCCGTACCGCAGCAGGCCGAACCGAAGCGGCTGCCTCCGGCCGGACGGCGGCCCGGCGGCCCGCCACACATGAACATGGGCATGCCGGCCGAGAAGGCGATGCGGTTCGGGCCGTCGGCGCGGCGGCTGCTCGGCCGGCTGCGCCCGTACCGGATCCAGCTCGTCGGCGTGCTGGCGCTGGCGCTGGCCAGCGTCGGGCTCAGCGTGATCGGGCCGAAGGTGCTCGGGCACGCCACCGACCTGATCTTCAACGGGGTGATCGGGCGGCAGTTGCCGGCCGGCACCAGCACCGAGGCGGCGGTGGCCGCGGCCCGGGCCGCGGGCAACGGCAACTTCGCCGACATGCTGGCCCGGATGGACGTGATGCCCGGCGCGGGCATCGACTTCGACCGGCTGGGCCGGGTGCTGGCGTTCGCGGTCGCGCTCTACGTCGCCGCGAGCGTGCTGATGTGGGCGCAGGGCTGGGTGCTCAACGGCGTGGTGCAGCGCACCGTGTTCCGGCTCCGCGCCGACGTGGAGGACAAGCTCAACCGGCTGCCGCTGCCGTACTTCGACAAGCAGCCGCGGGGCGAGCTGCTGAGCCGGGTCACCAACGACATCGACAACATCTCGCAGACCCTCCAGCAGACGCTGAGCCAGCTGCTCACGTCGCTGCTGACCGTCGTCGGCGTACTCGGGATGATGTTCTGGATCTCGCCGCTGCTGGCGACGGTGGCCCTGGTCGCGATCCCGTTGTCGGTGATCGTCACCGGTCAGATCGCCAAGCGGTCGCAGCGCAAGTTCATCGCCCAGTGGACCCACACCGGTGAGCTGAACGCCCAGATCGAGGAGGCCTACACCGGGCACGAGCTGGTCAAGGTGTTCGGCCGGCAGAAGGAGGTCGAGGCCGCCTTCCACGCCAAGAACGAGGAGCTGTTCAAGGCCAGCTTCGGCGCCCAGTTCGTCTCCGGGATCATCATGCCGGCGATGTTCTTCATCGGGAACCTCAGCTACGTCGCCATCGCGGTGGTCGGCGGGCTGCGGGTGGCCTCCGGCGCGATGAGCCTCGGCGACGTGCAGGCGTTCATCCAGTACTCGCGGCAGTTCACCCAGCCGCTCACCCAGGTCGCGTCGATGGCCAACCTGCTCCAGTCCGGGGTGGCCTCGGCGGAGCGGGTCTTCGCCGTGCTCGACGCCGACGAGCAGAGCGCCGACCCGGGCGAGCCGGCCCGGATCGCCGACCCGCACGGCCGGGTCGAGTTCGAACACGTCTCGTTCCGCTACGACCCGAACAAGCCGCTGATCGACGACCTCTCCCTGGTCGCCGAGCCCGGGCACACCGTGGCCATCGTCGGTCCCACCGGCGCCGGCAAGACCACCCTGGTCAACCTGGTCATGCGGTTCTACGAGCTGGACGCCGGCCGGATCACGCTGGACGGGGTGGACATCAGCACCCTGCGCCGGGACGACCTGCGCGGACGGATCGGCATGGTGCTCCAGGACACCTGGCTGTTCGGCGGCACCATCCGGGACAACATCGCCTACGGGCGGCCGGACGCCACCGAGGAGGAGATCCTCGCCGCCGCCCGGGCGACCTTCGTGGACCGCTTCGTCCGCAGCCTGCCGGACGGCTACGACACCGTGATCGACGAGGAGGGCAGCAACGTCAGCGCCGGCGAGAAGCAGCTCATCACCATCGCGCGGGCGTTCCTGGCCGAGCCGTCGCTGCTGATCCTCGACGAGGCGACCAGCTCGGTGGACACCCGCACCGAGGTGCTGCTCCAGCGCGCCATGGCGGCGCTGCGCTCCGACCGGACCAGTTTCGTCATCGCGCACCGGCTCTCCACCATCCGCGACGCCGACCTGATCCTGATGATGGAGCAGGGCCGGATCGTCGAGCAGGGCACCCACGACCAGCTGGTCGCCGCCGGTGGCGCGTACGCCCGGCTCTACCGGGCCCAGTTCACCGGCGCGGTGATCTCCGACGAGGTGCCCGCGCCGACGCCGGGCGGTCCGCCGGCCGGGGTCCGGCCCACCGGCGCGCCGGTCGGGAACTGACATGGAACCGGCGACACCTGCGACACCGGCCGCCCGGGTGACGGCACGTCACCCGGGCGACCCCGGCGTCGGGCCGGGCTCAGGCCGGCGGGAGCAGGTCGGGCGACCGGCTCGCGACCACCGCGCCGACCAGCCCCACCGCCGCGGCGGCGGGCATCGGGGCGAGACCGCGCCCGTCGCGCAGGCGCAGCGAGACCGACCCGTCGGCCGCCTCCCGGGCACCGACCACCCCGACGTACGGGACGCGTCGGCGGGCCGCGTCCCGGATCCGCGCGCCCAGCGAGCCCGATTCGTCGACCTCGGCCCGCAGACCGGCGGCCTCCGCCTCGCGGCGGAGCCGGTGGACCGCGTCGGCCTGCGCGTCGTCCACCGGGAGCAGCACCAGCTGCACCGGGGCGTACCAGGCCGGGAACGCGCCCTCGTGCACCTCGATCAGGTAGGCGAACAGCCGCTCCATGCTGCCCACCAGGCTCCGGTGCACCATCACCGGCCGCTTCCGCCGCCCGTCCGAGTCGGTGTACGACAGGTCGAACCGCTCCGGCTTGTCGAAGTCGAGCTGGACGGTGGAGATGGTCGACTCCCGGCCGCCCGCGTCCACGATCTGGATGTCGATCTTCGGGCCGTAGAACGCGGCCTCGCCCGGCGCCTCGGTGACGTCCACCCCGTCGAGCGCGGCGCGGAGCAGCTCCTCGGCCCGCGCCCACCCGGCGTCGTCGCCGACGTACCGCTGGTCCGGCCCGCGCAGCGACAACCGGAACCCGGCCGGACGGACGCCGAGGGCGGCGTGCGCCTCGCGGATCAGCCGCAGGATCTCCCGCACCTCGTCGCCGACCTGCTCCAGCGCGCAGAAGTTGTGTGCGTCGTTGAGCGAGATGGCCCGCACCCGGGACAGCCCGCCGAGCACCCCGGAGCGCTCGGCCCGATACATCCCGCCCAGCTCGGCGACGCGCAGCGGCAGTTCCCGGTAGGACCGGCCCCGGGCGGCGAAGACCAGCGCGTGGTGCGGGCAGAGCGCCGGACGGAGCACGAACTCGTCGTCGGCGCTCAACCGCATCGGCGGGAACATGTCGTCGGCGAAGTAGCCCAGGTGCCCGGAGCGTTCGAACAGCTCCCGTTTGCCCAGCGGCGGCGAGTAGACGTGCCGGTAGCCGGCCCGACGCTCCAACTCCCGTACGTACTCCTCGACGGCGTGCCGGGCGGCGGCGCCGGCCGGCAGCCAGATCGGCAGCCCGGCGCCCGCGAGCGGGTCGGAGACGAACAGCTCCAGCTCCCGGCCGAGCCTGCGGTGGTCGATCATGTCGCTCTCCTTGATCGGGTACGACCCGGAGGCGAGCGGGACCGGGACGCCGCGAGGCCCCGGAGCGGATCGCCCCGGGGCCTCGTCGACGGAAACGTCAGTGCGGCGCGCCGGGAACACCCGGCGTCGTGGTCACCTCAGCACTGCGCATGCCCCGACGGTAGGCGCGCGGACGTCGACGGCGCACGTGAGTTTCGGGGAGTGGGAGCGGGTCGCCGGCACGGGACCTGCCGGCGACCCGCGGCGGCCCGGGCATCGAGAACGGGGGACCCGACGGCTCCGGTGCCGCGTCCCGTCAACGGTACGCCGGTGAGCGTGAATCCGCCGCCCCGCTCGACGCACGTCGCACCGGTTGTCCGTCACCCCGGGAAGGGTCGCCTCGTTGCAGATCGACGGCCCACCGGTGTCGACGGTCACCACGGGGCAGGGCCGGTCGCGGTGACGCGGGACACGGCGTCAGGCTCGGTGCGGTCGAACGGGGAACTCCGGCGAGGTGGCGGTCGTGGCCGAACTCATCTCTGACGTCGCGTCGCCCATGTGGGCGTACGCGCTGCTGCTGACGCTGCTGGTCGCCGACGCCTTCGTCCCGGTGGTGCCGACCCAGGTCGTCATGATCACCAGTGGTGCGCTGACCGTCTACGGCGGGCTCAACCTGCCGCTCACCATCGCGGTCGGCGCGGTCGGCGTCTTCGTCGGTGACCTGGCCTGCTATGTGCTCGGCCGCACCGCACCGGCCCGCCGGGCAGCCCGGCACGCCACGCCGGGGCGGGCCCGCCGCGCCGTCGCCCGGGCCACCCGCCGACTGCGCGAGCCCGGACCGCTGGTGATCCTGCTCTGCCGCTTCGTGCCCGGCGGCCGGATGGCGGCGTGTTTCTCGGCCGGCCGCAGCCGCTACCCGTACCGACTGTTCCTGACCTACGAGGCGGCGGCGGCCACCGGCTGGGCCAGCTACGGCACGCTCGTCGGTCACCTGGGCGGCACGGCACTGACCGAGTCGGCGTGGCGGTTGCTGCTGATCGGCGGGCTGGCGGCGGCCGGGTTCGCGGGGGCGGGCTGGGCCATGACCTGGATCAGCACCCGCCAGACCCGCACCGAGGCCCCCGCCGACTGACCCTCGCGCGGCCACCCAGGATCTCCGCCGGACGCCCCACCGACCGGGCGTCGGATTCTTTCCGCGACTCCGGCGTGTCCGGGGCACCGGCACGTATAAGCTCTGCTTATATTTGGGCTGTGTGGGAGATCCGGCTCCATCCTGCTGTCGAAGACCGGTTCCTCGGCCTGTGCGCGGACGACCCGTGCACCGCTGACCTCGTCAGCGAGGCGCTCGACCTGCTGGCCGAGCACGGTCCCGCGCTGGGCCGGCCGCTGGTCGATCGACTCAGGGGCAGCACCTACCACCACATGAAAGAGCTGAGACCGGGTTCCACCGGCACGTCGGAGGTTCGCATGATCTTCGCGTTCGATCCGCTCCGCGAGGCGGTGCTCCTGGTGGCCGGGGACAAGTCGGGGCAGTGGCAGAGTTGGTACCGCAACGCCGTCCCGTTGGCGGACGAACGGTTCCAGGAGCACCTGATCAGCTTGAAGGAAGATCAGTCATGAGCGATGGGTCGAACTGGCGCGACGTCAAGGCGAAGGCCCGGGGGGTCGACCCCTCCTGGGACGATGCCGACCGGGTGGCCCGGCGTGGACGACTCAGGGAACAGATGCTGGCCGCGGTCAGTGGCGCCCAACTGGCGGAGATCCGGAAGCAGCTGGGCATGACACAGGCTCAACTGGCGGAGGCGGCGGGCCTGTCCCAGGCCCGGATCAGCCAGATCGAGAACGGCGAGAGCGTCAATCTGGAGATCCTCCGCGCCTACGTGACCGGGCTGGGTGGCCACCTCGACGTCGTGGCCAGGATCGGCAACATCCGGCTCGACGTGGCGTGACGCCGGGCGGCTTCCGCTAGGGGACGACCCGGGGATCGAAGTGGGTGGCGGTCCCGGATCCGCCTGGGGTCGTTCCGGCGACAGGCTGGGCCCATGCGTGGAGCCCGGAGAAGCGGCCTGCTGGCCCTCGGCGGGATCGCCCTGGCGGCGGTGCTCGCCGTGATCGGTCACCTCGAGGTGAACGACGACCTGAGTCCCTGGTCGCTGACCGTCAGCGACTTCGCCGTCTCCGACCGGGGCGGCGTCATCGACACCGCGATGGCGGTCCTCGCGGTGGCCAGCGCCGTACTCCTTCCCGCGCTGCGCCGGGCGGGCGCCGGTCGGGCGGCGGTCGTGCTGCTGGTCGCCTGGTCGGCCGGGCTGCTGGCCGCCGCCGTGGTGCCCACGAACGAGCCGGGCCTGCCCATGGACACCGCGGCCTACGTGCACCGGTACGCGTCGGTCCTGTCGTTCCTGGCCCTGCCGGTCGCCGGCTGGCTGCTCGCCCGCCGGCTCGGCGCCGCGCCCGCCGGTTGGCTACGCGCGTGGACGGTGGCGAGCCTGCTGCTGGCCGCCGCGATGATCTGGTCCGCCTACCCCGGTGACCGCGCGTTGATCGGACTGGCCGAGCGACTCCTGATCCTCGCCGAGACCGCCCTCCTGACCACCGTCGCCCTGCACCTGACGCGGGTCGCCGCGCTCACGCCGGCTTGTGGAACATGAGCCGGCGGGCCGGAACGGCGTGGTTGCCCGGCTAGCCCTCGGGGACGTGGCGGGTGAGGACGCAGAACTCGTTGCCCTCGGGGTCGGCGAGCACGGCCCAGCCCTTCGACGGCCCGTCGCGTAGGTCGGTCACGAGAGTGGCGCCCAGCGAGAGGATGCGGTCCACCTCCTCCTCACGGCTGCGGTCGGTGGGGCGGAGGCAGAAGTGCATCCGGTTCTTCACCGTCTTCGGTTCCGGGACGCGGGCGAAGATGATCTCCCTGGAGTCGGGACCGACCAGCCAGCACTCGTCGTCGTCGGGCCCCATCTCCTCCGGGTTGAGCAGCTGGAAGTCGTCGAGCACCGCCGACCACCAGGTCACCTGCGCGTAGGGGTCGATCGCGTCGAAGCAGAAGTTGGAGGTACGAGAGGCCATGGGGTTGATCCTTCACAGGTCGGCACGTGGGTGACAACGGCATTACGGGCGTCGACGGTCACCGGGGCCCTGACCGTCCAGTAGGGGGGCCAGCACGTCACCGACCCACGAGGCCAGGGTGGTGGGCGTGCTCGTGTGCACGGTGCGCGCCTGTTCGGGGGTGAAGTCGTCGCGCATCCCGCTGGACATCCCGATGAGGGCCTCGATCCGGGCCTCGCTCATACCGGCGGCGGAGAGCAGTTCACGCATCGAGTCGTCGGAGATCCGCTCGACCCGGAGCCGATGGCCGGTGACGGCGGTGACGGTCTCGGCGACCTGGGTCCAGGTCAGGTCGGCGGGCCCGTGCACCGCCCGTACGCACCGTCCCGTCCAGGCGTCGGCGAGGAGCCTGGTGGTGGCGACCTCGGCGATGTCGCGCGGTGCGACCCACGGGATCGCGTGGTCCACCGGCAGCAGGACCGGGATCGTCCCGCTGCGGATGGCGTCGACCTGGAGTTCCAGGTTGCTGAAGAACATGCCGCAGCGCAGGTGGGTGACCGACGCGGCGGTGGCGTCGAGCGCCTCCTCGGTCCGGGCCAGCCCGTCGATCTCGCCGACGCCGTGCCGTTTCTCGGCTCCGACGCTGCTCTGGAAGACGACCCGGCCGATGCCGTTCTCCCGCACCGCCCGGATCACGCTGTCGGTCGCCCGCGCGTACTCCGCGAGTGGGTCGTCACCGGCGGGCGGCGGATCGACCCAGAACAGCGCGGTGACGCCGGCGGTGGCCGCGACCACGGCGTCGACGTCGTGCTGGTCGACCGCGACGACCTCCACCTCCGCGCGGATGTCGGGCTTCAGCCGCTCCGGCCGACGGGCCAGCACCCGTGGCCGGACACCGGCGCGGATCAGCATGGCCACCACGTGGCGGCCCACATTGCCCGTCGGAGTCGTCACGGCGATCGTCATCGGCACTCCCTCGGATCGGGTCGGGCGGACGACCACCACGCTAGAAGCAGTGCCGGCCGTCTGGCGTCCGCCACTTCTGACATGGTGACGCCATGGCCGACGACCCCACCGAGCGGACGCTGTTGCTCCTCGCCCTGCTCCATTCGCGCTCCGGCTGGACCGTCGAGGAACTCGCCGGCCGCCTCGGGGTGAGCGGGCGGACCGTGCGACGCGACGCCGACCGGCTGCGCCGGCTCGGCTACGGCGTGGTGGCGCGCCCCGGTCCCGGGAGCAGCTACCGTCTGGTCCCCGGCGTCGCACTGCCGCCGCTGTTGTTCGACCCCGACGAGATCAGTTGCGTGGTGGCGGGGCTCCGCCTGATCGAGGGCGCCATGCCGGGCGACGACGCCCCGGCCCGCGCGCTGGCCAAGCTCGACCGGGTGCTGCCCCGCGCCCTACGTCGCCGGGCCGCAGCGACCATGCTCGCCGTCACCGTTCCGGAGATCGACGACCCCGGCATCAACGCCCGCGCGGTCGGCGTCGTGGCCGACGCGGTGGCCCAGGGCCGGAGCGTCCGGTTCACCTACCGCGACGACCACGACCGGCCGACCACCCGCCTGCTGATCCCCCACCGCCACGTCCACCGTCGCGGTCGCTGGTACCTCATCGGTTACGACGTCGACCGCGACGACTGGCGCGTCTTCCGACTCGACCGGGTGCACGACCTGGAGGTCGTGGCCACCGGTGACGAGGCGCCCGATTTCCCCGACGCCTCCGCCGGTCGCTGGCTCGCCACCGACTTCGGCCGGCGCTCGACCCACGCACCCAGGGGCGCAGGTGAGCGGAGCTGAGCGTGGGCGGTGGTCGGCCGGGGAAGAGAATCGAGGACATGCGCGCTCGACACACCGGATGGAGAGAAGCGATGGAACCTGTGTGGATCATCTTCGTGATCGCGGTCGTCATCGTGGGGGTGATCGCGTGGAAGTCATTCCATGGGCGATGACGAGCACCCTCCAGGGCCACGCGATGGGGCGGCCCTCGATTCTGACCGTCGACGTCGCACCCGAGGGGACCCGGCTCTCCGGTCGCTGCGCCCTGGCGGCAACCGGACAGCTGCACCTCCGACGACCAGCCGGGGTCGGGCGCGGTGTTCAGGCCACGTCGGCGCGGGTTCCGGCCAGGCGGGCGCGTGCCGTCACCGCGAGTCGGCCCAGGGCCGCCAGGACGACCAGCACCAGGCCGCTGTCGAGAAGCGCCGCGATGTCGGGCGCCCAGAGCTGCACCTGGCCGAGCGTCACCCCGAAGGCCGCCGGCAGGGCCAGCAGCCCGCCTCCGACCAGCACGAGGCCGACCAGCCAGCCGGCCAGCCCGACCACCGCACGGCGTCGCGACCACACCGGCCCCGGCGGCCGGGCCAACCGCCGGAGCGAGACGGCGAGGATGGCCACCAGCGCCAGGCATACCGCGCCCAGCGCGGAGAGGATCGTCAGGTACGACGGCTCCCCGCCGTGCGGCTCCGGCTCGGCACCCGCCAGCAGTGACGCCAACCCCCACGCGGTGTCGAGCAACCGGGTCTCCTGGAAGTTGCCGTAGACGTTCTGCAACACCACCACCGCCCGCCCCTGCTCCGGCAGCAGCACGAGCCCGGCCTGGTAGCCGGGCGCAGCCCCTGCGTGCCAGACCATCGGCTGGTCACCCCCGAAGACCGGCCAGGTACGCCAGCCCAGCCCGTAGCTCCGGTCGTCGCCGGTGACAACTTCCGGATGGCGCAGGGCCGCGCGTTGATCGGGAGTCAGCACCCGGCTGCCGTCGAGGTTGGCCTCGACGAACGCGACGGCGTCCCGCAGCGAACCGCCGAGGTAGCCCGAGCTGAGCCCGGCGGGATCGAACGCGGTCCGGAACGCCCGGGGTTGGCCGAGGACGTACCGGTGGCCGGGCGGAAGCCGGTCCGCCGCGTCGTCGGCGTCGACGATCGCGGTGTCCATGCCCGCCGGCACGAGCAGCCGCTCGCGCAGCACCTTCGCGAAATCGCGGCCGGTGACCTCCTCCACGACCGCACCGAGCAGCATGTAGTTCAAGCTCGAGTAGACGTGCTTCGCGCCGACGCCGGCGGCGAGACGAACGTCGGCGAGGTCATCGACGACGTCCCCGGGGCGCCGGTCGGCGTCGTAACGGTCGGTGAGGTCCATCCGCTCGGGAATGCCGCCGGTCTGGCTCAGCAGGTGCCGCAGGGTGATCGTGCGCGCCTCGTCGTCGGCCATGGCGAAGCCCGGCAGGTACGTCGTCACGCGCTCGTCGAGGTCGAGTTCCCCGGCGGCCGCCATCCGCACCACCAGGCTCGCGGTCACCGGCTTGGCCAGGGAGCCCCAGAGGAACGGGGTCGTGGCGGTGACGGCCTCGCCGTCACCGTCCTTGCCGAACGTCTCCTGGCGCTCCACCCCGTCCGGCCCCACCACCGCGTAGGCGAGTCCGGGGACGCCCGCGCGCTTCATCTGTCCGGTGACGAAGGCGTCCAGTTCACCGGGCCCCACCGAGGCACGTGCGGTGGGACGTTCAGGTGCTGCGGCACCGATCGGAAGGACGAGCAGCAACAGTCCGCCGAGGATCGACCCACGTAACCATACGCTCATATGGCAAACCTTAACCATATAGCTGTATGGTTTTCAAATGCCTCGCGTCGTGGACCACGAGGAGCGACGTACGCTCATCGCCCGTACATTCCAGCGCCACGTCCTGGTGCACGGGCTCGCGGCCACCACGTTCGCGCGCGTCGCCGCGTCGGCCGGAATCTCGGTCGGACTCATCCAGCACTACTTCACCAACCGCGACGAACTGCTCCGCTTCGTCTACCTCGACGCGTTACGCCGCCGCGACGACCGGATCGTGGCGCACATCGCCGAGGGCGAGGCCGCCGAACGCCCGATCCGCGACATGCTCGCCGCCGCCGTACGCGAACTGCTCCCCCTCGACGGCACACGGACCGCGGAGTTCCACATCACCCAGAACCTCCTCACCCAGGCCCTCCACGACCCCGAGATCGCCGAGGTCGCGGTGCGCGCCGATCGCGACCTGCACCTGCGCGCGTCCGTCGCGGTGCGCAACGGCAAGAAGTGCGGGGAGGTCGAGCCCGACGTCGACGCCGACACAGCCGCCGCCCGCATCCTCGCCACCGCGCACGGTCTCGCCATCCGGCTTGCCCTGACACGACCGCCCACGGCCACGGCGTCGACCGGACACGTCGACGCCGTGCTCGGCCCGATCCTCGCGGCCGTCTTCACCGGCCGCTGCCACCACCACGACCGGTCACGATCGAATCCGGACGGCTCCGGGGAGTCGTGACGCGGGTCGTGTCCGCGCTCACTCCAGCTCGTGGAGCATGAGCTGCCGGGCGGCCTCGGTGATGGAGCCGGACAGGCTCGGGTAGATCGTGATGGTCTGGGCCAGCTCGTTGACGGTGAGGTTGTTCTCCACCGCCATGGTGATCGGCAGGATCAGCTCGCTGGCCTTGGGCGCCACCACCACGCCGCCGATGACCTGGCCGCTGGCCGGCCGGCAGAACAGCTTGACGAAACCGTCGGCCAGGTCGTCCATCTTCGCCCGGGCGTTGCCGGACAACGGCAGCATCACCTGGCGGGCCGGGGTCTTGCCGGCGTCCACCTCGTCCTGCGAGACACCGACGGTGGCCAGCTCCGGGTCGGTGAACACGTTCGCCGCGACGGTACGCAGCCGCAGCGGCCGGACCGCCTCGCCGAGCGCGTGCCACATGGCGATCCGGCCCTGCATGGCCGCGACGCTCGCCAGCAGCAGCACGCCGGTGCAGTCGCCGGCGGCGTAGATGCCGGGCACGTTGGTGCGCGACACCCGGTCGACGGTGACGTAACCGCCCCGGGACAGTTCGACGCCGTATTCCGCCAGGCCCAGGTCGGCGGTGTTGGGGATCGAGCCGACCGCGATGAGC
The DNA here is from genome assembly GCF_900089585.1 of Micromonospora sediminicola. Classification (NCBI taxonomy): domain Bacteria; kingdom Bacillati; phylum Actinomycetota; class Actinomycetes; order Micromonosporales; family Micromonosporaceae; genus Micromonospora; species Micromonospora sediminicola. Next base: position 1,656,133 of record NZ_FLRH01000004.1, read on the forward strand.
GCGTGCGAACCGGTGACCTGGCGACCGTCGGAGAGCACGACCTCCACCCCGTCGGCGGTACGGCGGACCGCCTCGGCGCGGGAGTTGTTGAGGATGCTCATGCCCCGGTTGCGGAACACCCGCTCGATCGCCATCGCGGCGTCGGCGTCCTCGTGCGGCATCACCCGGTCGCGGCTGGAGACCAGCGTGACCTGGACGCCCATGGCCAGGTAGGCGCTGGCGAACTCCGCGCCGGTGACGCCGGAACCGACCACGATCAGGTGCTCGGGCAGCTCGGGCAGGTCGTAGACCTGCCGCCAGGTCAGGATGCGCTCGCCGTCCGGCACGGCGGTGGGGAGCTGACGCGGGGTCGAGCCGGTGGCGACCAGCACCGTCGAGGCCTCGATCGAGTAGGGTTCGCCGCCGCCGGCCGGGGTGACGATCACCCGGTGGGTGTGCCCGAGCGCGTCCTCGCCGAGGCGCGCGGTGCCGGCGACGAACTCGACCCCGGCCTTGATCAGCTTGGTGTGGATGTCGGCGGACTGAGCCAGGGCGAGCCGCTTGACCCGCTCGTGCACCGCCCGGGCGTCGACCGTGACCGCCTCCAGGCCGTCGGAGTGCACCCCGAACTCCTCGGTGTCCCGGTAGCCGGTCACCACCTCGGAGCTGGCGATGAAGGTCTTGGAGGGCACGCAGTCGGAGAGCACGCAGGCGCCGCCGGCGCCCGCCGCCTCGACCACGGTGACATCGGCGTCCAACTGGGCGGCGACCAGGGCCGCCTCGTACCCGGCCGGCCCGCCGCCGATGATCACGATCTGGCTCACAGAGCCGTCCCTTCGTTCGCGACTGCGGGGCTCCGCTCCGCTGCACTCCTCGCGCTCACGGCAAACGCCCCTCGTCTGTGCTCACAGTGACTTTCTTCTCCCCGTCGCGTCCGACACGCACCGTCGTATTCTCCCCCACCGGCCGACCGGGCTATCGTCGTCGCCGTGCGTCTCTACGCCGCTTACGGCTCAAACCTGGACCCCGCTCGCATGCGCGCCTACTGCCCGCATTCGCCGATGGTGGGCACCGGCTGGCTGGAGGGGTGGCGGCTCACCTTCGCGGGCGAGGACGTCATCGGCTGGGAGGGCTCGGTCAGCACCGTGGTGGAGTCCCCCGGTGACCGGGTCTTCGTGGCGCTCTACGACATCCACCCGTACGACGCGGCCCAGCTCGACGAGATCGAGGGCGTGACCGCCGAAACCTACCGCCGGCTCACCGTGCGCGTCTCGACGCTGGACGGGGACGTGACCGCGTGGGTCTACGTCTTCGACGGCTACGAGGGCGGGCTGCCGACGTCGTGGTACCTGTCGGAGATCGCGAACGCGGCCGAGAAGGCGGGCGCGCCGGACGACTACGTCACCGAGCTGCGGTCCCGCCCCACCGGCACCGCGTCCGCGTAGCGCGTCTCCCACCCCTCCAGTGTGCGCCGGACGGACACCGGCCCGCTCGGCGACCCCGACGCGGGGGTCCCGGGTCACACCTGCGGGGCGGGCACGTTCCGCTCGTACATGTCGGTCCAGCGCTCCTCCACCAGCCCGACGGAGCGGTAGAGGGTGACCGGGGCGGTGGGGTTGGCCAGGTCCACGCCCAGCCCGGCGCCCTCGCGGCCCTTCGTCGCGTAGATCGCGAAGGCCCGGCGCAGCAGCGCCGCGCCCACCCCGCGCCGCCGGTGGGCGGGCAGCACCGAGAGCGTCCGGACCCAGCCCATGCCCTGGTCGAGCGCCTGGTCGGAGGACTGGAGGGCCCCGGCCGGCTCGCCGTCGACCTCGGCCAGCAGCCACTCGTCCCAGACCTTGCCGCTGGACGGGAGCAGCTCCCGCCACCGCGCGAAGTCGAGCGGCTCGTGGTCGGGGGTGTCCCGGAACGCGGTGTCGTGGATCCGGTGGAACAGCCGCAGGTCGCTCTCGTCGTCGGCGCGCAGCGGCCGGATCGTCACCCCGGCCGGTGGCGCCGCCTCGGCGGGCAGGTCGGCCAGCGAACGGGTCATCCGGACGTACCGCTTGACCCGGGTGAACCCGGCCTCCACCAGCTCACCCGCCCAGCGGGCCTCCGGGGCGAAGACGGCGGTGCGGGCGGTCAGCGCGGACCGGCCCCGCTCGGCGGCCCGTTCGGCGACCCGGGCGAGCAGCCGGGCCAGCAGCGGGGCGCGCAGGTCCCCGCCGTGGTCCGGGTCCACGTAGACCTCGACGAACTCCCGGCCCACCCCGGTCGGGTTGCTCAGGATCGCCCAGCCGACCACCACCCCGTCCGGGTCGGTGACCAGCCAGGAGTCCCGCGCCGGGTCGACGAAGGGCGCGGTCAGCGCGTCCCGTACGTCGTCCGCGTCGAAGTCGGGGTAGCCCACGGCGAACGTGTCGGCGGCGTGCACCACCGCCAGAATCGCGGTCACGTCGTCGAGGGTGGGGCGGCGGGCGGTCCAGCCGGCGGGGAGCGTCACGGGGCAGATCCTGGCAGCCGGGCCGGCCGGGACGCCTCCCATTTATCCGCCCCGGGCGCGCGGCCGGGCGGCGGTGAGCAGGTGGACCAGCTCGGTGCCCTCGACCGGGCCGAGCGCGCGGAACGCCGGGGACACCAGGCGGTCGGTCACCGCCTCGGCCCAGAGCCGCCGCCGCACCAGCGGCCCGACCGGCGGGTAGGGCGGGGCCCAGCCGCAGGCGGCGGCCCCCGCCTCCCCCTCCGGCCCGGCCAGCACCGCCTCCAGCGGCGTCAGCCCGGCCGCCCGCACGGCCAGCAGGTAGGCCCCGGCGAAGTGCTCGCGCAGCAGCAGCAGCCCGACGGCGGCCCGGGCGCCGGGGGACGGGTCGGGCACCGGCATGGCGCGCCAGGCGGCGAAGAGCGGCATGGCGCTGCCGTCGGCGGCCTCGACCGCCCGGCCGAGCAGCCCGGCGAGCCGGGACACCTCGGGACTCCCACCCAGCCGGGCCGCGCCCCAGCGGCAGCACTCGGCGAGGTTGGCGGCGGCGACCTCCAGCGGCGGGACGGTCCGCGCGGCGGCGTCCCAGCCGTCGGCGACCGCCTCGGGGGCGATGAAGCCGAGCGCGGCGGCCACCGTCTCGGCGCGTACGTCGCCGAGCGCGCCGGCCCGGCCGGTGATGTAGAAGGCCCACCCGGAGATGCCGAGCAGCCGGGCCCGGCGCAGCGTCGACGGGCAGCGGGAGAACGCCTCGCCGAGTTCCAGCGCCAGCGGCTTGCACGCGGCGGCCACCTGCTCCGGGGTCATCGGTGACCCCCCGCCGTCCGTCCACCGTGGCCGCTCATCACGCTCAGTCTGCCTCGTGATCACCCTCCATGGCATCCCCCTCTTCGGCGTCGAGCGCCTCCAGGACGCCCTCCACCTCGCCGGCGCGCCGCCGGGCGGCGCTGAGCGCGCGTTCCGCGCCCCGGCGGGCCAGCTTGGCCCGGCTCAGCTCCTGCTCGGCCGCCGCCCGACGGCGCTCCAGCTCGGCCAGCTCGGTCTCGATCCGGTCCAACGTCGCGGCGCCGTCCCGCTCGGCCCGTTCGGCCCCGGACAGCTCCGCCTCGGCCCGGCCCAGCTCCGCGCGCGCCTTCTCCAGCTCGCGGGCGGCCGTCCGCCGCCGCTTGGCCCGTTCGGCCCGCGCCGCCCGTTCCTCGCGCGCCCGGCGCGCCTCGGCCGCCCGGTCCGGTACGCCGGACGTCCCCGCCTTCTCCGGTACGCCGGACTTCCCGGCCCGCTCCGGTACGCCGGACCTGCCCGCGCGCTCGGGTTGGGTGGGCTCCTCGTCGTCGCCGGTGATCAGCCGCAGCTGGGGGCGGGGCACCTCACCGAACCCGGCGTAGTGGCTGGCCCGCAGCAGCCGGCCGGCGCGTACCTGGTCGGCCACCTCGGTGTCGGAGAGCGCGGCGTTGAGCGTCGCCTCCACCTCGCCCAGCGGCAGTTTCCCGGCCGGGGGCGCGGCGGGTTCGGCGGCGGCCAGCCGGCGTACCTCGGCGACCAGCGCGCCCACGACGGCGCGCCGCTGCGCGGAGAGCTCGCGGAGCGTGCCGCCGCGCAGGTCGCGTTGGGCGGCGCGGAGCGCCTCGGCGAGCTGGGTCAGGTCGGCGACCAGCTCGGGCCGGCGGATCGCGAGCAGGTTGACCAGCCAGGCCGCGACCGTGGGCCGGCGGAGCCGCCCGATCTCCCGGGCGGTACGCGGGTCGCCGGCCTGGCGCGCCTCCGCCACCGCGGCGTCCCGGGCCGCGACGAACCGGTCCGGGGGCGTGGCGTAGAGCCGCCGGACCACGTCGGCAGGGGGGCCGGGCACGGTTCAGGCGTCGATCCGGGTACCGGGCTCCAGACGGCGGTAGTCGGTGTTCGACATCGCGGTGTACTGCCGGTCGAGCACACCGAAGCCGTTGGCGTTGAGCAGACCGTCGTGCAGCGCGTAGGCCCGGCGGGGGGCGACGGCGCGGATGAAGTCGAGCACCTCGGAGAACTTCGACCAGGGCGCGTGTATCGGGGCGAAGAGCGTGTCCACCTGGACGTCGTCGGGGACGAACAGCGCGTCGCCCGGGTGGTAGACGACCTCGTCGAAGAGGTAGCCGATGTTCTGGATCACGGGGATGTCCGGGTGGATGACCGCGTGCTGCCCGCCGTACGTCCGCACCGGCACGCCGGCGGCGGTGAACGACTCGCCCGGTGCGACCACGACGAGCGCCTCGGCGGCGTCGCCGAGCACGCCGGCGAGTGAGGCGGGGCCGTTCACCTGGATCGGCCGGCGCTCCAGCGCCCGGGTCAGCGCGGCGACGTCCACGTGGTCCGGGTGCTCGTGCGTGATCAGCACCGCGTCCGCCCCGTCCAGCGCCTCGGGTTCGCTGAAGACGCCGGGGTCGACGACCAGCACTCCCCCGTCGTGCTCCAGCCGGAGGCAGGAGTGGGTGAACTTGGTGACCTGCATCGTGACTCCTCGATTATCGAATCGTGATGTCCTCAGCGCAGTCTGCCGGAACCGGCGCGACGACGCGTCGCGTCCGAGGTATCGGCCCCGGCTCGCGGGGCCGTCGACGATCGGAGCGGGGAATGGGCGGACGACGACTCCGGGGCGTGGCCCTGGTGGCCGTGGGCCTGGCCGCGGTGCTGGCCGTGGGGGCGTGCAGCGCGGGCGGGGACAGTGGCAGCAACGACGCGGCGGCGCCGGCGGCGGAGGGCGGCGGGGACGCCGGAGCGGAGCGGGACCAGGCGGCCCCGGGCGGGACCGGCGGCGCCGACCTGCGGGTGGACCAGCGGTCCATCATCTACACCGGAACGATGCAGGTCCGGGTGGACGACGTGGACACCGCGGCACGGGAGGCGACCACGGCGGTGACCGCGGCCGGCGGCTTCGTCGGCGGCGACCGGCGGTCGAGCGAGTCGGCGGACGCGCGGGCGGTGCTGACGCTGCGGGTGCCGGCGGACCGGTTCGCCGGTGTGATCGACCAGCTGGCCGGGTTCGGCCGCCAGGAGCGCCGGGAGATCCGCACCGAGGACGTGACCGAGCAGGTGGTCGACCTGGACGCCCGGATCGCCACCCAGCGGGCCCGGGTGGAGAGCGCCCGCAAGCTGCTGGCCCAGGCCAGCTCGGTGGACCAGCTGGTCGCCCTGGAGAACGAGGTGGGCACCCGGCAGGCCGACCTGGCCGCGTTGGAGGCCCGCAAGCGTCGACTGGCCGACCTGACCGCGCTCTCCACCATCACCGTGACGTTCCTGGGCCGGGACGCCAGCACCGCCGAGGAGGAGGCCGACCTCGGCTTCCTGACCGGGCTGGGCGGCGGCTGGACGGTCTTCCTCACCTCGGTGCGCGTGCTGCTCACCGTGCTCGGCGCGGTCCTGCCGTTCGCGGTGGTGATCGGCGTACCGCTGTGGCTGCTGCTGCGGTGGCGACGCCGGCGGGGCCGCCGGACGCCGCCGCCCGGCGGGCCGCAGCCGCCGGCGCCGGTCGGGCCGACCGGCGGTCCGGTCAGCGCGCCGCCGCCAGTGCCCGCAGCGCGGTCTGGACCATGAGGCGTACGCCCACCTCGATGGCGCGCTCGTCCACGTCGAAGGAGGCCCGGTGCAGGTCCACGTTGGGCCCGCTCCGGCCGACGCCGAGGCGGGCGAGCGCGCCGGGCACGTGCTCCAGGTACCAGGAGAAGTCCTCGCCGCCCATGCTCTGCGGCGTCTCGGCGATGCCCTCCGGCCCGAGCGCCGACGCGGTGGCCGCGGTGAGCACGCCGATGGCCCGGGCGTCGTTGGTCACCGGCGGCCGGCCGCGCAGGTATTCCAGGTCGACGGTGGCGCCGGTGGGCGCGAGCACGTCCCGCACCACCTGGGCCACGATCTTGGGCGCCTGGTCCCAGGTGTCGCGGTCCATCACCCGCAGGGTGCCGGCGGCGCACGCCTCGGACGGGATCACGTTGTAGCGGGTGCCGGCCGAGGCGTGGCCGAACACCAGCAGCAGCCCGCTGTTGGCCGGCACCCGGCGGCTGATCAGCGTCGGCACCTCGGTGACGAGCCGGCCGAGCGCGTCGACCAGGTCGACGGTCAGGTGCGGGCGGGCGGTGTGCCCGCCGGGACCGGTGAGCCGGACGGTGACGTTGTCGGCCGCGGCGGTGATCGGGCCGACCCGCAGGCCGACCTTGCCCACCGGCAGGTTGGGGTCGCAGTGCAAGGCGAAGATCTGCACCACGTCGTCGAGGCCGCCGGCCTCGATGACCTCCAGCGAGCCGCAGGGCAGGATCTCCTCGGCCGGCTGGAAGATCAGCCGCACCCGGCCGTCGAGCTGACCGAGGTCGGCCAACTGGGCGAGCAGCATGCCGACGCCGAGCATCACCGAGGTGTGCACGTCGTGGCCGCAGGCGTGGCAGACGCCCTCCACGGTGGACCGGTACGACACGTCCTTCGGGTCGCTCAGCGGCAGCGCGTCGATGTCGGCGCGGAGCGCGATCACCGGCCCGTCCGGGCGACCGTCGACGTCGCAGATGACGCCGTTGCCCTTGGGGAGCAGGCGCGGCTTCAGCCCGGCGAGCGAGAGTTCCCGGTGCACCAGCGCGGCCGTCTCGAATTCCTCGCCCGACAGTTCCGGGTGCGAGTGAATGTGCCGGCGGGTCTCGATGAGGCCGGGTACCCGCAGCGCGAGCAGATGGTCGAGCTCGAAGGGCAGGGGCTGGGAACCGGTCGGCGTCTCGGGCCGGGACGACGCCAGCGGGCCACCGGAAGGCAGCGTCAACGCACTCGTCACGTCGAATTCTCGATCACTAGAGATGGATGGATCTTCGGGGAGAACAGCAGACAGCCTAGACCTCCGGCGGTGACGCTGCGCAACATCTTTCGCGTAGCGGTCGGACCGCGCAGCGTCACGAATGCCCTGGTGGGAGGGCTCGAATATCTGCGGGACAGCAGGTAGATCGCGGTCGGACGCCGTCATCTGCCCCCCACCTCCTACAACGCGTAACCGATTCATCGGTCACCAAATACCGGTCGTCGTTCCGAATTGTCGCATTAGTTGCGGCAATTAACTGCCGCTCCGACAATTGCGCGACAACAGTCGGCTGCCGGACGACTCCCGACGGTGACATGACTGTCCGCCGAACGACCGCACAGGCTGTCCGTCCCGTTCCCCCGTTCGGGTTACCCGCATTCCCGAATCGCACACGCGCCACGGTCACGGCCACACTGCCCGCGGACGCGTCGGCACCGCCCCGGGCGGCGTCGCCCGGGGAGGGATCCGCGCCGGGCCGCATCGCCCGCCGCGTGCGGGGAGGCTTCCACCGTACGCCGCCAGAGCGTGTCCGCCCAGGTCAGAACCGGTCGGTCGGCCGGTAGACCCCCCACACGTCGCGCAGCGTCCCGCACACCTCGCCGACCGTGGCCCGGGCGCGCAGCGCCGCCTTCATCGGGTGCAGCACGTTCGTGTCCCCCTCGGCCGCGGCGCGCAGCTCGGCCAGCGCCCGCTCCACCGCGTCCGAGTCCCGCTCCGCGCGCAGCTTGGCCAGCCGCTCCGCCTGCGCCGCCTCGATCGTCGGGTCCACCCGCAGCGGCTCGTACGGCTCCTCCTCGTCGATCTGGAACCGGTTGAGTCCGACCACCACCCGCTCACCCGAGTCGATCTCCTGGGCGATCCGGTACGCGGACTGCTCGATCTCGCGCTTCTGGAAGCCGGCCTCGATGGCGTCCACCGCCGAGCCGTGGTCGAACACCCGGTCCATCAGCTCGTTCGCCGCCGTCTCCAGCTCGGCGGTCATCGCCTCCACCACGTACGACCCGGCGAACGGGTCGACGGTGGCGGTGAGATCCGTCTCGTACGCCAGCACCTGCTGGGTCCGCAGCGCCAGCCGGGCGGCCTTCTCGGTGGGCAGCGCGATGGCCTCGTCGAAGCTGTTGGTGTGCAGCGACTGGGTGCCGCCGAGCACCGCGCCCAACCCCTGCACCGCCACCCGGACCAGGTTGACCTCGGGCTGCTGGGCGGTGAGCTGCACGCCCGCGGTCTGGGTGTGGAACCGCAGCATCATCGACTTCGGGTTCTTCGCGCCGAACTCGTCGCGCATCACCCGGGCCCAGATGCGACGGGCCGCGCGGAACTTGGCGACCTCCTCCAGCAGCGTGGTGCGGGCCACGAAGAAGAACGACAGCCGGGGTGCGAAGTCGTCCACGGCCAGCCCGGCCGCGAGCGCCGCCCGGACGTACTCCACGCCGTTGGCCAGCGTGAACGCGATCTCCTGCGCGGGCGAGGCGCCGGCCTCGGCCATGTGGTAGCCGGAGATGGAGATGGTGTTCCACTTCGGCACCTCGGCCCGGCAGTAGGCGAAGGTGTCCGCGACCAGCCGCAGCGAGGGCTTCGGCGGGAAGATGTACGTCCCGCGGGCGATGTACTCCTTGAGGATGTCGTTCTGGATGGTGCCGTTGAGCGCGGTGCCGGGCACCCCGTTCTCCTCCGCCACCAGTTGGTAGAGCAGCAGCAGCACCGAGCCGGGCGCGTTGATGGTCATCGAGGTGGAGACCTTGTCCAGCGGGATCCCGCCGAAGAGCGTCCGCATGTCCTCGATGGAGTCGATGGCGACGCCGACCTTGCCGACCTCGCCGTGCGCGATCGGGTCGTCCGAGTCGTAGCCCATCTGGGTGGGCAGGTCGAACGCGACGGACAGCCCCATGGTGCCGGCGCGCAGCAGCTGGTGGTAGCGCGCGTTGCTCTCGGTGGCGGTGCCGAAGCCGGCGTACTGCCGCATGGTCCACGGCCGGGACGTGTACATCGTCGGGTAGACCCCACGGGTGTACGGGTAGTCGCCGGGCTCGCCCAGCCGGGAGTCCAGGTCCGCCGGAAGGTCGGCCGCCGTGTAGACGCCCTTGATCGGGAAACCCGACTCGCTTGACCGCGCATCGCTCATTACCGGATGGTAGGACGCGGCCGCCGCTCGATGGGTGAGGGATACCGCACACCGGGCGGTGGCGGCCCACCGGAGGTGAGTAGCTGGCCACATACCGTCGAGTAGGTAAACGCCCGCCGCGTCGGGTTTCGCATCGGGCGTCGGAACCAGCAAGATAGAGGGGTTGTGTCCCAGCCCCCTCGATATCCCCCGGTGGCTTTTCTGTGACTCAGATTCCGACGTGGAGCGGCGGACCGGCCAGTCCCCCCACTGGACGCGCGGCGCCCGGCACCACCATCGGTGGTCGCTACTCGCTGCGCTCCCCGGTGGGCAACGGCGGCATGGGCACGGTCTGGCGGGCCACAGACACCCTGTTGCGCCGTGACGTGGCGGTCAAGGAGGTCGTCCTCCCGCCGGGGCTCGCCCCCAGCGACCGCGACGCGCTCTACGAACGGACGCTGCGCGAGGCCCGCGCCGCCGCCGCGATCCAGCACCCGGCCGTGGTGCAGGTCTACGACGTGGTCACCGAGGGTGGCCGGCCGTGGATCGTGATGGAGCTGCTGGACGCCCGCAGCCTCGCCGACATGGTGATCGAGGACGGGCCGGTCGCGCCGCGCGCGGTCGCCAAGATCGGCATCGCGCTGCTCGGCGCGCTGGAGGTGGCGCACGCGATCGGCGTGCTGCACCGCGACGTCAAGCCGGCCAACGTGCTCATCTGCACCGACGGCCGCTGCGTGCTGACCGACTTCGGCGTCGCCCGGATGCCCACCGACGTGCAGCTCACCACGCCCGGCATGGTGCTCGGCTCGCCCCACTTCATCTCCCCCGAGCGGGCCATGGGCCAGGAGTTCGGCCCGCCCAGCGACCTCTTCTCGCTCGGCGTGACGCTCTACACCGCGGTGGAGGGGCGGCCCCCGTTCGACAAGGGCGACCCGATCGAGACCATGCACGCCGTGGTCGAGGACCCGCCCGCCACGCCGCAGCGCAGTGGCCCGCTCACCGGCGTGCTGATGGGCCTGCTGGAGAAGGACCCGGCCCGCCGGATGGACGTGCACCGGGCCCGGGCCATGCTGCGCGAGCTGCTCGCCGGCCCGCTGACCAGCACCGCGACCGCGGTCAACTCGGTCACCGACCCGTACGCCGTGGTGCCGGTGCCGCGCCCGACCACCCCGCCGCCGGTCGCCCCGGAGCCGAAGCCGAGCGGCCAGATCGGCGGCCGGGCGATGATCGGCCCGGGCGAGTCGCTGACCGACCGGCTGGCCGCGCTGCGTCGCGGCGAGCGCCCCGGCGCCACGACGGCGGGTGACGCGGCGCTCGACGAGACGAGCGCCGACGCGTTGGCCGGGCCGCTGCACACGCCCACCGGCGCCATGTCCGGGCCGGGCGCTCCCGAGGCCACCCAGCACATCTCGCCGGACGCCACCGTCCGCCTCGGCCGGGGTGCCGGCGCGGACGCCACCCAGCGCGTGCCCACCGGCACCCCGACCACCTACGGCGGCGGCGCCGACGCCACCCAGCTGGTGTACGGCGGCGGCGCGCAGTGGTCGGTGCCGGGCACCGGCCAGCCGTGGACCACGTCGGCCACCGCGCCGGCCGACGCGCCCGGCGGGGTGAAGGGCCTGCTCGGCCGCGTGAAGGCGTGGCCGCGCAAGGTCCAGCTCGCCGCCGCGGGCGGTCTGGCCGTGGTGCTGCTGGTGAGCGTGATCGCGCTGACCAGCGGCGGCGACGACGCTCCCCCGCCGATCGTGGGCGCGCTGCCGTCGACCTCGGCGGCCGCCGCGCCGGAGATGCAGGAGCGGACCGTCAAGGGCGTCACCATCAAGGTGCCCAAGGGCTGGCAGCAGCAGACCGGCGGCCTCTACGTCGACTACGTCGACCCGAACGACGAGGGCCGCAAGGTGCGGGTGATCGCCGAGGAGTGGGGCGGCACCTCGATCAGCTGGGCCGAGTTCGCCTCGCGGAACCTGAAGAAGAACAGCGCCAAGAGCAAGAACTGCCCCGCGCCCTACACCGAGGTGTCCGTCTCCGAGCAGCCGCTCGCCGGGCAGACCGCGGGCCAGCTCGAATACACCTGCGGTGAGGGCGAGGCCATGCGCCACGGCATCTGGCGGGGCCTGGTCAAGGACGGCAAGGTCTACTCGTTCTACCTCTCCTCCACCGACGCGCGGTTCGCCGAGAGCAAGCCGATCTTCGACGCGATGGTCGGCTCGTTCCAGCTCACGGCGGACAACTGAGTCGAGGCCGACGGCCAGTGGTGATCCGTCGCCGTGCTATCAAGAGGCCATGGCGGCGGACACCACTGACCTTGACGACCTTCGCGCGCGAGCCGAGAGCTGGCTCGCCGACGACCCCGACCCGGCCGACCGGGACGAGCTGCGCGCCGTCCTCGACGGGCTGCCCGGCACCGCCGGCGAGCTGGCCGACCGCTTCGCCGGCCCGCTGACCTTCGGCACCGCCGGCCTGCGCGGCCCGCTGCGCGCCGGGCCGAACGGGATGAACCTCGCCGTGGTCACCCAGGCCGCCGCCGGGCTCGTCGGCTGGCTCGCCGCCCAGGGCGGCGAGGGCCCGCTGGTGATCGGGTACGACGCCCGACGCGGGTCGCGCGCCTTCGCCGAGCGCACCGCGCAGGTGGCCACCGGCGCGGGCCGCCCGGCGCTGCTGCTGCCCCGCCCGCTGCCCACGCCCGTGCTGGCGTTCGCGGTCCGGCAGCTCGGCGCGGTCGCCGGCGTGATGGTCACCGCCAGCCACAACCCGCCGCAGGACAACGGCTACAAGGTCTACCTGGGCGCGCAGCTCGGCGGCGAGCTGGGCGCGGGGGCGCAGATCGTGCCGCCGGCCGACGCCGGCATCGAGGCGGCCATCCGCGCGGTCGGCCCGCTCGCGCAGGTGCCGCTCGGCCCGGCCGGCCAGGTGCTCGGCGACGACCTGGTCGCCGCGTACGTGGACCGGGCCGCCGCGGTGGTGGACCCGGCCGGGCCGAGGGACCTGAAGGTCGCGTACACGCCGCTGCACGGGGTGGGTGGCGTGGTGCTGACCGCCGCGTTCGCCCGGGCCGGCTTCGGCGTGCCCGGCGTGGTGCCGGAGCAGGCCGAGCCGGATCCGGCGTTCCCGACCGTGAGCTTCCCGAACCCGGAGGAGCCGGGCGCGGTGGACCTGCTGGTCGCGCTCGCCGACCGCACCGGCGCGGACATCGCCATCGCCAACGACCCGGACGCGGACCGCTGCGCGGTCGCCGTACGCGACGCCGGGTCCTGGCGGATGCTGCGCGGCGACGAGGTGGGCGCGCTGCTCGCCGACCACCTGATGCGGCGCGGGGTGACCGGCCTCTACGCCACCACGATCGTGTCGTCGACGTTGCTGCGGGCCATGGCCGAGGCCCGGGGGCTGCCCTACGACGAGACGCTGACCGGGTTCAAGTGGATCGTCCGGGCCGGCGGGGGCCGGGAGCCGCTGGTGTACGGCTACGAGGAGGCGCTGGGCTACTGCGTCGCGCCGGGCCACGTCCGGGACAAGGACGGCATCACCGCCGCGCTGACGGTCGCCGAGCTGGCCGCCGGGCTCAAGGCCCAGGGTCGTACGCTCACCCACCGGCTGGACGAGCTGGCCGCCGAGTTCGGCGTGCACCACACCGACCAGCTCTCGGTCCGGGTGGAGGACCTGCGGGTGATCGCGGACTCGATGGCGCGGGTGCGGGCGGCCACCCCGACCGCGCTGCTCGGGCACCCGGTCCTCGAGGCGACCGACCTGCTCCCCGAGGCGGACGTGGTGATCCTGCGCACCGACGCCGCCCGGGTGGTGATCCGGCCCTCCGGCACCGAGCCGAAGCTCAAGGCGTACCTGGAGGTGGTGGAGCCGGTGACCGACGGCGACGTCACCGCGGCCCGGCGCCGCGCCCGGGCCGCCGTCACCGAGCTGCGCAACGAGATCGCCGCCGCCCTCGGCCTCTGAGATGTAAGGAGGGGCCCCTTCTTAACGCCTGGCGTTAACAAGGGGCCCCTCCTCTACCTGAGGCGTTAAAAGGGGGCCCTTCCTTACACGCTGGGGCGTTTGCCGAGGGCGGCGTCGACGGCCTGGCCGAGGGCGGCGATGACCAGGCTCACCGAGGGACGTACCACGCTGTCGTCCAGGCTCACCGTGCCGGAGAAACCGGCGCCCGCCGCGATCTCCTCCAGGCGCTTGCCGGCGTCGGTGGCGGCGGCGCCGGTCAGCCCGAGCGCCGGCTCCATCCGCAGCACCGCGACCAGGGTGGCCAGCGCCGCGGTCCGCTCGTCCGGGAGCTGCCCGCTGGTCAGCGCGTCGGCCAGCCGGCGGCGGATGTCCGCCTCGACCGAGGCGTCGGCCACCGGGTAGCGGTGCACGTGGATGAAGCCCAGCTCGGTCTCGTCCACGTCGCGGACCACGCCCCGGCCGCAGAGGTCGCCGAGGATCCGGTCGCGCAGCCCGTGCCGCAGCCGCTGCACCCAGGACGAGGGCGTGTGCGGGGTGTCCGCGGCGATCTTGGCCAGCACCGCGTCCGCGATCGGCTCGCCGGTCGGCGCGGGGTCGACCACCGCCAGGTTCCCGTCCGCGTACGCGACCCGTCCGGCCAGAGCCAGCTCGACCAGCACCGCGGCGGCCATGCCCAGGTCCAGGCTGATCCGCGGCATGGTGGCCTTGCCGGTTTCGTCGTCATACGCGAGGAGCAGCAGCTCCTCGGCGAGCGCAACACCAGTCATGGCCCGGAACGCTAGCGCCTCCCCGCACCCCCGCGCATCAACTCGCCGGTGCCGCCCGTTTCCTACGGCGGAGGGCCCCTCCGAGACGGAATGGGCCCTCTGCGCGGGTGTCGACGGGTCAGAAGCGGGGCATGCCGCCGAACTGCCGGTCGCCGGCGTCGCCGAGGCCCGGGACGATGAACATCCGGTCGTTCAGGCCCTCGTCGATCGACGCGGTGACCAGGCGCAGCGGCAGGCCGGACTGCTCCAGCCGCTGGATGCCGACCGGTGCGGCCAGCACGCAGAGCACGGTGATGTCGGTGCAGCCGCGGTCGGCGAGCAGCCGGCAGCAGTGCTCCAGCGAGCCGCCGGTGGCCAGCATCGGGTCGAGCACCAGCACCGGCAGGCCGCTCAGGTCCCGGGGCAGCGACTCCATGTACGCCCGCGGCTCGTACGTCTCCTCGTCGCGGGCCAGGCCCACGAAGCCCATCGACGACTCGGGCAGCAGGTCGAGCGCGGCGTCGGCCATGCCGAGGCCGGCCCGCAGCACCGGCACCAGCAGCGGCGGGTTCGCCAGCCGGGTGCCCTCGGTGTCGGTGACCGGGGTCTGGATCGAGTACTTCTCGACCGGGAAGGAACGCGCGGCCTCGTACACCAGCATGGTGGTGAGTTCGCGCAGCGCGGCCCGGAACGACGCCGAGTCGGTCCGGGCGTCCCGCATGGCGGTCAACCGCGACTGGGCGAGCGGATGGTCAATGACGTGTACGTCCACGATCGCTCAACCTACCGGTCCCCGGCCCGGCGCACGGCGGGTGCGGCCCGACCAGCGACGCCGCTCACGTATGCGCTCACGTCGGGTCCGCCGTGACCAAGATCACTCGACTCGCGGGTGCGTACTATTCGGGGCATGACGGCGACAGCGACGTCGGCCCGGTCGGACCTCTCCGAGCTGGGACGATCCGAGACCGCTCTGCGGACCTTCCTGCACGGCCTGCCGGGCGTGGACCAGGTCGGCGCGGAGCAGCGGGCGGCACAACTCGGCACCCGATCCATCAAGACCACGGCCAAGGCCGAGGCGATCGACCTGGCGATCCGGATGGTCGACCTGACCACGCTGGAGGGCGCGGACACCCCGGGCAAGGTGCGGGCGCTCGCGGCCAAGGCGGTGCGGCCCGACCCGTCCGATCCGAGCTGCCCGCACGTCGGCGCGGTCTGCGTCTACCCGTCGATGGTCCCGCACGTGGCCGAGGTGCTCGCCGGATCCGGCGTGCACCTGGCCAGCGTGGCGACCGCGTTCCCGTCCGGTCAGGCGCCGCTGGAGGTCAAGCTCGCCGACACCCGGGCCGCCGTCGCGGCCGGCGCCGACGAGATCGACATGGTGATCAACCGGGGCGCGTTCCTGGCCGGGCGCTACTCCGAGGTCCACGACGAGATCGTGGCCACCAAGGAGGCGTGCGGGGACGCGCACCTCAAGGTGATCCTGGAGACCGGCGAGCTGGCCACCTACGACAACGTGCGGCGCGCCTCCTGGCTCGCCATGCTGGCCGGCGGCGACTTCATCAAGACCTCCACCGGCAAGGTCCCGGTCGCGGCCACACTGCCGGTGACCCTGGTGATGCTGGAGGCGGTCCGCGACTTCCGCGCCGCCACCGGGCGGCAGGTCGGCGTCAAGCCGGCCGGCGGCATCAAGACCACCAAGGACGCGATCAAGTACCTGGTCATGGTCAACGAGACCGTCGGCCCGGACTGGCTCGACCCGGACTGGTTCCGCTTCGGCGCGTCCAGCCTGCTCAACGACCTGCTCATGCAGCGCACCAAGCTGACGACCGGCGTCTACGCCGGTCCCGACTACTTCACCCTGGACTGAACGCGATGTTCGAATACGCACCCGCCCCCGAGTCCCGCTCGGTGGTGGACATCAAGCCCTCGTACGGGCTGTTCGTCGACGGCGCGTTCGTCGACCCCACCGACGGCGGCAGCTTCAAGTCGGTCAACCCGGCCTCCGAGGAGGTCCTGGCCGAGATCGCCGAGGCCGGCAACGAGGACGTGGACCGCGCGGTCCGCGCCGCGCGCCAGGCGTACGAGAAGGTGTGGGGCCCGATGCCGGGCCGGGACCGGGCCAAGTACCTGTTCCGGATCGCCCGGATCATCCAGGAGCGCTCCCGCGAGCTGGCCGTGCTGGAGTCGCTGGACAACGGCAAGCCGATCAAGGAGTCCCGCGACGTCGACCTCCCGCTGGTCGCCGCGCACTTCTTCTACTACGCCGGCTGGGCGGACAAGCTGCCCTACGCCGGCTTCGGCCCCGACCCGAAGCCGCTCGGCGTGGCCGCGCAGGTCATCCCGTGGAACTTCCCGCTGCTCATGCTGGCCTGGAAGATCGCCCCGGCGCTGGCCGCCGGCAACACGGTGGTGCTCAAGCCGGCCGAGACCACCCCGCTGACCGCGCTGCTGTTCGCCGAGATCTGCCAGCAGGCCGACCTGCCGGCCGGCGTGGTCAACATCGTCACCGGCGCCGGCGACACCGGCCGCGCGCTGGTCGAGCACCCGGGCGTGGACAAGGTCGCGTTCACCGGCTCCACCGACGTGGGCAAGGCCATCGCCCGCGCGGTCGCCGGCACCCGCAAGAAGCTCACCCTGGAGCTGGGCGGCAAGGCCGCCAACATCGTCTTCGACGACGCCCCGATCGACCAGGCGGTCGAGGGGATCGTCAACGGCATCTTCTTCAACCAGGGGCACGTCTGCTGCGCCGGGTCCCGGCTGCTGGTCCAGGAGTCGGTCGCCGACCAGGTGCTGGAGTCGCTCAAGCGCCGGATGGCCCAGCTGCGGGTCGGTGACCCGCTGGACAAGAACACCGACATCGGCGCGATCAACTCGGCCGCCCAGCTGGCGAAGATCCGCGAGCTGTCCGAGATCGGCGCCGCCGAGGGGGCGGAGCGCTGGTCGCCGCCGTGCGAGCTGCCCGAGCGCGGCTTCTGGTTCGCGCCGACCATCTTCACCGGGGTCACCCAGGCGCACCGGATCGCCCGCGAGGAGATCTTCGGCCCGGTGCTGTCCGTGCTCACCTTCCGCACCCCGGCGGAGGCCGTCGAGAAGGCCAACAACACGCCGTACGGGCTGTCGGCCGGCATCTGGACCGACAAGGGTTCCCGGATCCTGTGGACCGCCGACCGGCTGCGCGCCGGCGTGGTCTGGGCCAACACGTTCAACAAGTTCGACCCGACCTCGCCGTTCGGCGGCTACAAGGAGTCGGGTTACGGTCGCGAGGGCGGCCGGCACGGGCTGGAGGGGTACCTCAATGTCTGAGCGGGTCGCGGTACGCAAGACGTACAAGCTCTTCATCGGCGGGAAGTTCCCGCGCAGCGAGTCGGGACGGTCGTATCTCGTGCAGGACTCCAACGTGTCGCTGGCCTCCCGCAAGGACGCCCGGGACGCCGTCGTCGCCGCGCGCGCCGCGGTGAAGGGCTGGGCCGGGGCGACCGCGTACAACCGGGGTCAGATCCTCTACCGGGTGGCCGAGATGCTGGAGGGCCGGCGCGACCAGTTCGTCGCGCTCGGCGCCCCGGCCGACGAGGTCGACGCCGCGATCGACCGCTGGGTCTGGTACGCCGGCTGGTCGGACAAGCTCCCCCAGGTCTACGGCGGCGCGAACCCGGTCGCCGGCCCGTACTTCAACCTGTCCGCGCCGGAGCCGACGGGCGTGGTGGCCGCGGTGGCCCCCGAGGCCCCGGCGTTGCTCGGTCTGGTCAGTGTGATCGCCCCGGCGATCGTCACCGGCAACACGGTGGTGGTGGCCGCCTCCCCGGCGGCGCCGCTGGCGGCGGTGACCCTGGCCGAGGTGCTGGCCACCTCCGACCTGCCCGGCGGCGTGGTCAACATCCTGACCGGCCGGCTCGCCGAGACGGTGCCGACGCTGGCCGCGCACATGGACGTCAACGCCGTCGACCTGACCGGTGTCGCCGACGCCGAGCTGGCGGCGGAGCTGGAGGTCAAGGCCGCGGAGAACCTCAAGCGGGTGCTCCGGCCGGCCCCGGCGGACCACGACTGGCACGCCGATCCGGGTCTGACCCGGATGACCACGCTGCTGGAGACCAAGACCGTCTGGCACCCGAAGGGCGTCTGACCCCGGCGCTCCGACCCGCCCTCGATCCCGCCGCAAGATCCACACCAGCTCGCCGAGATGGCCGCATCCCGCCCGGCGGGACAGCACCACTTCGCCGACCTGGTGTGGATCGCGCGGTGAGATCAACACCAGCTCCCCGAGGTGGCCGGGTCCCGCCCCGGTGCGGAGGCCCCTGGGCAGATGCCCGGTGTCTACTACCGGAGGTAGGATTGGTGGGTGACTCGGCTGGGGGACCTTGAGCGTGCGGTGATGGACGTGCTGTGGGACTCGGTCCCGGGCACGTCGGACGGCGTGACCGTGCGCGAGGTCGCCGACGCCCTCGACGGGCGGGAACTGGCCTACACCACGGTGATGACCGTGCTCGACCGGCTCGCCGGAAAGGGCATGGTGCAGCGCGAGCGGGAGGGGCGGGCCTGGCGCTACCGGCCGGCCGCCACCCGTGAGGCGCACATCGCCCAGCTCATGCTCGACGCCCTCGACCTGGGCGGCAGCCGGGACGCGGCGCTGGTGCGCTTCGCCCGCTCGGTCACCGGCACGGAGGCGGACGTGCTCCGCGCCGCCCTCGCCGCCGAGGCGGGACTCACCGACCCGGATCGAGCCGCCGGAGCCGGGCGCACCGAGCCGGACCGGGCCGCCGGAGCCAGGCGCGCCGGGCTGACCGACCGCGTCGAGGATCCGCGGCCCGCCGGGCCGGCGCTCGACGAGGCGACGGACCGGTAGGGCCGCCGCCGTGGCGTACGCCGTGCACTTCGCCGCGACCATCCTGGCCTGCTGGCTGACCGCGCAGGTCCTCGCCGCCGCGCGCTGGACGTGGCGCGCGCCCCGGGTGGCGATCGTCTGCTGGCAGGCGGTCGGGTTGGCGCTCGGGCTCTCCGCGATGGGGCTGCCGATGGCGGTCGGTCTCGCCGCGTACGACCGGCCGACCGGCGGCGCGCTGCTGGCGCTCGCCGACGACCTGGCCCACGGCACGCTGCCGGCCGGTGTGGGCGCGGCGCATCTCAGCCTGGTCGGGGTCGGTTTCGGCATCGGTGCGGTGCTGCTCACCACGACCGTGCGCAGCGTGCACGGCGCGGTGCGGGCGCAGCGCCGGCACCGGGAGCTGCTCACCCTGGTCGCCCGGCGCGACCCGACGATTCCCGGCGCGCTGGTGCTCGACCACCCGAGCGCGGCGGCCTACTGCCTGCCCGGGGTGAAGCCCCGGGTGGTGGTGAGCGCCGGCACGGTCAGTCTGCTCGACCCGGCGGAGCTGGCGGCGGTGCTGACCCACGAGCGGGCACACGCCCAGGAGCGGCACGATCTGGTGCTGCTGCCGTTCACCGCGCTCTGCCGGGCGCTGCCCTGGTTCCGCTGGGTGCGCGACGCGCACGAGCGGGTGGCGCTGCTGGTCGAGATGCGCGCCGACGACAAGGCTCGCGAGCTGCACGCGGAGGAGCCGCTGGCCGGCGCGCTGCGCCGGTTCGCCGCCGCCGGGCACCGGGTCACGCCGGCCGGCACGCTCGGTCTGGGCGACCGTGACCTCGACGTACGGGTGCAGCGGCTGCTGGTCGCGGACCGCCCGCCGCGGGTGCTCGGCGCGACGGCGCTGGCCGTCGCCGGCACGCTGGTGTTCCTGCCGGTCTCCCTCTTCCTGAGCTGAGGCGTCCCCTACGGGGCTTCTCCGGGTGCCGCGCGCCTTATAGGTAGGCAAGCTACGTGTAGGGTTCCTACGACAAGCGAGCCAACCCGTGGGAGACGCGACCATGGACCCCCTGCTCCTCGCCCGCCTGCAGTTCGCCACCACCACCTCGATCCACTTCCTGTTCGTGGTGGTCACGCTCGGCCTGGTCACCCTCCTGGTCGGGCTGCAGACGGCCGGACACCTGACCGGCAAGCCGGTGTACGAGCGACTGACCCGGTTCTGGGGCCAGCTCTACGTGATCAACTACGTGCTCGGCATCGCCACCGGGATCGTGATGGAGTTCCAGTTCGGGCTGAACTGGAGCGGGCTGTCGCGGTACGTGGGCAACGTGTTCGGCGCGCCGCTGGCCATCGAGACGCTCGTCGCGTTCTTCCTGGAGTCCACGTTCCTCGGCATGTGGATCTTCGGGTGGCACCGGCTCCGGCGCGGCGTGCACCTGGCGCTGCTCTGGGGCGTGGCGCTCACCGCGTACGCCTCGGCGTTCTGGATCATGGTGGCGAACGCCTGGCTCCAGAACCCGGTCGGCTACGAGGTCCGCGACGGCGTCGCCCACCTCACCGACTTCGGCGCACTGCTCACCAACCCCACGTTCGGCATGGCGTTCGGCCACGTCGTCTCGGCCGGCCTGGTCACCGGCGGCCTGCTGATGGCCGCGGTCAGCGCCTGGCACCTGCTCCGGCGTACCCCCGACTTCGCGCTCTTCCGCACCTCGCTGCGGATCGGCCTGGTCACCGCGGCGCTCGCGGTGACCGCTCTCCAGGGCTTCGGCTTCGCCCAGTTCGGCCCGGTCGGGCAGGTCCAGCCCACCAAGTTCGGCGGCGGGCCGGCCCGGGACGCGACGGTGGCCGACTGGACCGCCCGGTTCGGTCCCGGCGACTGGGACCCGCCGGTGCTGTCCAGCGTCGGGCTCGGCTTCATGATCCTGATCGGCTTCGCCCTGGGCTGCGTCTGGCTCCTGCTGCCGCTGCTCTGGCGCGACTGGATCATCCGGCTGCGGTTCCCGCTCTGGTTGGTCCTGCTCGGCCTGCCGCTGCCCTTCGTCGCCGTGCTGCTCGGCTGGATCGCCCGCGAGGTGGGCCGCCAGCCCTGGGTGGCGTACGGGCTGCTGCCCACCGCCCAGGCCGTCTCGCCGGTGTCGCCCGGGCTCATGCTCACCTCGCTGATCGGCTTCAGCCTGCTGCTCGGCACGCTCGCGGTCACCAACTGGACGCTGATGGCCCGGCACGCCGCCCGGGGCGCGCTCGACCCCGCCCTGGGCCGCCCGCCCGCGCCCGACACCGACCCCGACCACCAGCCCGTGTTCGCCTGAGGAGCCCGCCGTGGAACTCGCCTGGTACGCCCTGCTCGGCCTCTTCTTCGCCACCTACCTGGTGCTCGGCGGCTACGACTACGGCGTCGGCCTGCTGCTCGCCCGGCGCGCGGACCAGGCCGCCCGCCGGGCGACGCTCACCGCCGTGGGGCCGTTCTTCCTCGGCAACGAGGTCTGGCTGGTCGCCGCCGTCGGCATCCTGTTCGGCGCCTTCCCCACGCTGGAGGGCGAGCTGCTCTCCGGCTTCTACCCGGCGGTGCTCGGCGCGCTGGCCGGCGTCGTGCTGGTGACCGCCGGGGTGCAGCTGCGTAGCCGGTCGGTCGCCGGCTCCGCCCGCGCCGGCTGGGACCGGGTCGTGGTGGTCGGCAGCGTGCTGGCCGCGCTCGGCTGGGGTGCCCTGCTCGGCGGGCTGCTCCAGGGGGTGCCGCTCACCGCCGACGGGCACGTGGCCGGCGCCGGCCACCTCGTCACCCCGTTCGTGGCCGCCGCCGCGCTCACCGTGCTGGCGCTGGTCGCGCTGCACGGTGCGACCTTCCTCACGCTCCGGCTGCCGGCCGCCGACGCGCCGGCGCTCGCCCGGGTCGCCCGCGGCCTGGTGCCCGCCGCGCTCACCGCGGTCGCCACGGCCACCGTCCTGGGGCTGCTCTCCGACCGGGTACGCGCCGCCGTGGGGCGGCCGGCGGTCGCCGTACTCCTGCCGTTGGCGCTGGTGGCGGCACTGCTGGTGGCCCGCGCGGCGCTGCGCCGGGGCCGCGCCGGGGTGGCCTTCGCAGCGACCGCGACGGCGCTGGCGCTCCCGGCGCCCCTGGTCGGGGCCGCGCTCTGGCCCCGGATCCTGGTCTCCACGACGGACCCGGCGGCCTCGCTCGCGGTCGCCGACGCGGCGGCGAGCCGCCCGACGCTGGCGCTGCTGGGCTGGCTGGTGCTGCCGCTCGTGCCGGCCCTACTAGGCTTTCAGGCGATGTGCTGGTGGGTGTTCCGAGGACGGACCGACGGCCGGGCACCGGTGTACTGGTGAACCGCCGCCCGTTCGACCCGCGTCTGCTGCGTCGGGTCCCCGCGGCCCGGCGCGACCTCGCCGTGCTCGCGGTGCTGGGCGGGCTGACCGCGCTGCTGGTGGTGGCCCAGGCCACCGCCCTGGCCACGCTGCTGGCGACCGCGATCGACGGGCGGCTGCACCGGCCGGCGCTGGCGTGGTTCGTGGCGGCGGTGGCCGCCCGGGCGCTGGTGAGCTGGGCCCAGGGCACGGTGGCGGCGCGGGCCGCGGCCACGGTCAAGGCGGCGCTGCGCGCGGACCTGCTGCGCGCGGTCGGCCGGCACGGCCCCACCTGGGTCGCCGGCCGGCGGGCCGGGCAACTGGCCACCCTGGCCGGGCGAGGGCTGGACGCGCTCGACCCCTACTTCACCGGCTACCTGCCGCAGCTGGTGCTGAGCGTGACGGTGCCGGCGGCGGTGCTGGCCCGGATCGTGTTCGCGGACTGGAGCTCGGCGCTGATCATCGTGCTCACCATCCCGCTCATCCCGATCTTCGGGGCGCTGCTCGGCTGGCAGGCGCAGGCCGCCACCGAGCGGCAGTGGCGGCGGCTGTCGCTGCTCGGCGGGCACTTCCTGGACATGGTGGCCGGGCTGCCCACGCTGCGCGCGTTCGGCCGGGCCCGGGCCCAGGTCGACGTGGTGCGCCGGATGGCCGACGGCCACCGCCAGGCCACCATGAAGACGCTGCGCATCGCGTTCCTGTCCGCGCTGGTGCTGGAGCTGGTCGCCACGCTCTCCGTCGCGCTGGTCGCGGTGCCGGTCGGCATCCGGCTGCTCGGCGGCGGGATCACACTCTCCACCGCGCTGCTCGTGCTGCTGCTCACCCCGGAGGCGTACCTGCCGTTGCGGGCGGCCGGCAGCCGGTTCCACGCCAGCATGGAGGGGCTCACCGCGCTGGACGAGGCGCTCACGCTCTCCGCGACCGACGCGCCGATCGAACCCACCGCCGCCGGGCGCGCGGCCCCGGACGGCCGCGGCGAGATCCGCTTCGAGGGCGTGACCGTCGCGTACGACCGGACGACCGCGCTGCGCGACGTCACGCTGACCATCCGGCCCGGCGACCGGGTGGCCGTCATCGGGCCCAGCGGCGCGGGCAAGAGCACGCTGCTCAACCTGCTGCTCGGCTTCGTCCGCCCGACCAGCGGGCGGATCACCGTCGACGGCGCCGACCTGGCCGAGGTCGACCCGGACGCGTGGCGCCGCGAGCTGGCCTGGGTGCCGCAGCGGGCCCACCTGTTCGCCGGTTCGCTGGCCGACAACATCCGGCTCGGCGCGCCGGACACCCCGGACGACGTGCTGGCCGCCGCGGTGACCGACGCGGCGCTGGACGAGGTGGTCGACGCGCTGCCCGACGGGCTCGACACCCGGCTCGGCGAGCGCGGCCACGGCCTGTCCAGCGGGCAGCGGCAACGCGTGGCGCTGGCCCGGGCGTTCCTCCGCGACGCGCCTCTGGTGCTGCTCGACGAACCGACCGCCCGGCTGGACAGCGCCAGCGAGGCGGTGGTCCTGAGCGCCACCCGGCGGCTGGTCGCCGGCCGGACCGCGCTGCTGGTCGCGCACCGGCCCGCACTGCTGGCCGACGCCGACCGGATCCTGCGCGTCGAGGACGGCCGGGTCACCGAACTCCGCCCGACGACCACCGGCCCGGCGGTGACCCGGTGAGCGCCGGCGACGGCGTGACGCCGGTGGGGCGCGTGCCCGCCGGGCCGACCTCGGTCCCGGCGGAGCCGTCCGGGGCGCCGGAACCGCCGGCGCCCACCCGCCCGGACGCCGAGCGGGTCGTGCTGCGTCTGGCCCGGCCCTACCTGGGCCGCCTGCTCGGGGCCGGGCTGCTCGCCGCGGCGACCGAGTTCGCCGGGCTCGCGCTCATGGCGACCGCGACCTGGCTGCTGATGAGCGCCGCCGGCCGGCCGCCGCTGGACCGGCTGACCGTGGCCATCGTCGCGGTGCGGGCGCTCGCGGTCGGCCGGGGCGTGTTCCGCTACACCGAACGGCTCGCCGGGCACGACGCCGTGCTGCGCATGATCACCGACGTCCGGGCCCGGGTCTTCGCCGCGCTCGCCGCCCGGCGCGAGGGCACCGACCGGCGCACCGGTGACGCGCTGAGCCGGCTGGTCTCCGACGTGGAGGCGGCCCAGGACCTGCTGCTGCGCGTGCTCGTGCCGGGATCGGCGGCGGCCCTGGTCGGCCTGCTCGCGGTCGGGGGCGCGGCACTCATCTCGCCGCCGGCCGCCGGCGTGCTCGCGGTGGGCCTGCTGGTCGCCGGCGTGGCACTGCCCGCGCTGGCCACCCGGCTCACCCGCCGGGCCGCCGACGAGGTGGCCCCGCTACGCGGCGCGCTCGCGGTCGACGCGGTCGACCTCACCCACGGCGCCGCCGACCTGGCCGCCTTCGGCGCGACCGACGCCGCCCTGGCCGCCGCCGAGGGGCGGGCCGGGCGACTGGCCCGGCTGGAGCGCCGGCTCGCCGCCGTCGGCTTCGCGGTGGACGCGACCGGCGTGCTGGTGGGCGGCCTCACCGCCGCCGCGGTGGTGGTCGTGGCGCTGCGCGCGGGCGTGGGCGGGGTGCTGGTCGGCGTCCTCGCCGTCGGCACGCTGGCCGCCGTCGAGGTGGCGCTCGCCCTGGTCGCGGCGGCCCGGCAACGCACCCAGCTCCGGGCCGGGCTGGCCCGCGTCGCCGACCTGCTCACCGAACCGGCCGCGACGGAACCGGTCGGCGTCACGGGACCGGTCGGCGTCACGGGACCGGTCGGCGTCACGGAACCGGTCGGCGCGGCGGGGCCCGTCACCGGCGGCCACGACGTGCGGTTCGAGGACGTGACGATCCGCTACCGGGCCGGAGCCGCACCGGCCCTGGCCGGGTTCGACCTCGACCTGCCGGCCGGTTGCCGGGTGGCCGTGGTCGGCCCGAGCGGCGCCGGCAAGAGCACGCTGGCCGCCGCGCTCACCGGCGCGGTACGCCCCGCCGCCGGCCGGGTCACCGTCGGCGGCGTACCGGTGTCCGAGCACCCGGCCGACCGGCTTCCCCGGATCGTCGGCGGCCTGCTCGCCGAGGCGTACGTCTTCCACGCGACGGTGCGGGAGAACCTGCTTCTCGGCCGCCCCGACGCCGGCGAGGCGGACCTGACCGACGCGGCCCGCGCCGCCGGGCTGCTCGACTGGGTACGCGACCAACCCGAGGGCTGGGACACCGTGGTCGGCGAGCAGGGCGGGCAGCTCTCCGGCGGCCAGCGGCAGCGGCTGGCGCTGGCCCGGGCGCTGCTGGCCGCGCCACCGGTGCTGGTGCTCGACGAGCCGACCGAGGGGCTCGACCCGGCGGCGGCCGACGCGGTGCTCGACTCCGCGCTGGCCGCCACCCCCGCCGGGCACTCGGTGCTGCTGATCAGCCACCGGCTCAGTGGCCTGGCCGGGTTGGACGAGATCCTGGTGCTGGAGGGTGGCCGGGTGGTGCAGCGCGGCCGGCACGAGGAATTGGTGGCGCGCCCGGGCTGGTACCGGGAGCAGTGGCTGCGCCAGGAGGCGGCCGAGCGCGGCTACCTCGCGCTCGCCCCCTGACGCGTTCCGGGGTTTTCCCCGACGCCACCCGCGCCCGCCGGTGGCAGGCTGGTGCCATGCGGGTGGATCAGGGGGCAGGGGTCGAGGGCCGGCTGCGCGAGTTGTCCGGGCGGCTGCACGGGCCGACCCGGCTCAAGGCCGACCTGCTGACCGAGGCGCGGCACGCGCTGGAGGACGCCGTCGAGGCGTACCGGGAGGGGGGTCTGCCGCGGGCGGAGGCCGAGCGGCGGGCGGTGGCCGAGTTCGGCAGCGCCGCCCAGCTCGTGCCCGGCTACCAGGCCGAGCTGGCCGCCGGGGCGCTGCGCGGGTTGGCCCTGCGCACGCTGGCGGTGGCGGTGGTGCTCATGTCCGCCGGCGACCTGACCTGGCGGGGGTCGAGCTGGAGCGCCGGGCCCCGGCCGCCGTCGGGCTACCTGCTGCTCTCCGCCGCGTTGAACGGCATCTGGGCGGTGGTCGCCGGGCTGGCCCTGCTGGGGCTGCTGCTCGGCGCGCTGGCCGCCCGGCGGGGCTCGCCGCGGCTGGTCCGGTCGGCCCGCGCGGTCGGCTTCGGGCTGACCGGTGGGCTGCTGCTCGGCGCGCTCGCCGGGGGCGCCCTGTTCGGCTGGTCGGTGCGCCTCTGGGACGCCGCGCTGACCTGGCCCCCGATGATCGTCGGCGCGGTGGTGGTCTCGGCCGCCTGGTTCGCCCTGGCCCGGGCGGCGCGGTGGTGGCTGCTCAGCAACCGCGTCCCGCGGCCGGCCGGGTGACCCCGGTCAGGCCGGCGCGGTCGGCGGCTCGTCGGCGCCGAGGAACCGGCCGACGGTGGCGCTGAACTCGCGCCAGCCCGCGCGTTCCCCGGCGAGCGCCCGGCCGCCCGCATCGGTGAGCTGGTAGGTGCGTCGTTCCCGGCCGTTGACGGTGCTCCACGTGCTGTCCACCAGCCCGGCCCGCTCCAGTCGGCGCAGCGCCGGATAGATCGTGCCGGTGGGCAGGTCGAGGGTGCCTCCGCTGCGGGCCCGCAGCGCCTCGATGATCGCGTAGCCGTGCAGGGAGCCCCGCTCCAGCACGGCCAGCAGCAGCGCGTCCAGGTGTCCGTGCAGCGCCTGCGCCTTCATGTGTAGCGAGCCTACTTGTCAGGCGCGCGGGACGCCACCGGGGTGCGGCTCCCGGTCGGAACCGGTCGCCCACTAGGGTATGTGCGCAGAGTCACTCGGCGGCGCGACGCCGTCGGGTGGGCAACCGAACGCACACGGAGGTCAGCGTGGCCCGCCAGTCGCCCCAACGGCCCGACGCCGACGAGCCCGAGCTCGACGAGACCGACGCGTCGGCCGCAGCAGACGAGGTCGAGGTCGACCGCCCGGCGGCGGACCGCACGCTCTGGGACGAGGTGCGGATCGACCCGGTGGAGATCGCCCTTCCCGCCGGCACCGGCTTCACGCTCCGGGCCTACCGGACGGCGCGCGAGCTGACCCCGACCGACGTCGCCGAGCGCGACGAGGACGACCCGTTCCTGGCCCGCCGTCAGGTCGTCGAGACCGAGGAGGACGAGGAGGTGGTGATCCTCGACGAGGAGTTCGCCGCCCTCTCCGCCGAGAAGGACGACGAGGACGAGGAGAAGGACGGCGGCCGCGCCGGGGGACGTCGCCGGGGCAAGACCGGCGACGCCGGGGCCGAGACGGACGACGACGAGGCCGAGGAGGCCGAGGCCGAGGACGACGAGGACGACGCGGGCGACGAGGAGGTGCCGGTCTTCCTCAGCCACAAGGGCCGGCTGCTGCTGTTCAAGACCCCCGAGTCGCTTGTCACTTTCATCCGTTCCGGTGCGCCCAACGACCTGTCCCAACTGGACAGCTGGAATGAACTGTCCGAACGGCTGGAACCGGCCGACATCGCCCCGCTGGACGAGGACACCTACGAACTCGACCTGGTGGTGGAGAACCTTCGCGGCGGTCACGACGCCTGGGATCCCGCGCTGCTGATCGAAGCCGGTGAGATCGCCCGTGACCTGTCGTACGCCCTGCGGCTACCGGCCGTGCTCGACATGCTCTCCGCCGGCTCCAGCCTGGACGATCTGGACGAGGCGCTGCGCGCTTCTGTCAATGGCGGAATCGGTGGTTTCCTGGGTCGGCGCCGGCTGAAGAAAATCGGGGCACAAACCGCAAGTTTGGGTTGGCGCACCATTGTCGGCAAGATCTCTGCTGTTGTGGACTGGCGCGACTGACCCGGAGCGGGGAGCATCAGTCTCTGGCAGAACAAGACCTGTGTCCCGGGAGGAGGACGACGCCGTGGCGCTCGTGCGCGTGTACTGCGGTCTGGCCTCGGCAGATCCGGCCGACCGAACGGCTTCGGCCGGAACGACGCTGACGTCCGCTGTGGTCGACGACGCAGGCCGTCTGCTGCACGTCTGTGAGATCGGTGACGAGCCCGCCGGCTACGCCCGGCTGGTCGCGCTGCTGGTGGAGCGGTCCGGTGGGCCGAGTGGGGTGGCGATCGCCGCCGACTCCGACGACCACACCGTCACCTCGCTGCTCAGTGCCGCCGGCCGGCCGCTGGCGATCGCCGACGACGACTCGGTCGACGACTTCGCCGAGCGCTTCGCCGACGACGACTCCCTCGAGGAGATGCAGTCCTCCCCGGTCGAGCGCCGGGCGGTCGGGCTGGCCCGGGCCCTGCAGGCGGGCGCGCTGTCCGCGGTGACCCTCCCGGCGCCGCGCGACCTCGCCGGCTACAAGCAGGTTCTGGCCGCGCACGCGGCACTGGCCAGCGGGCGGCACTCGGCCGCGGTGACGCTGCGCGAGGTCCTCCGCGAGCTCTATCCGGCGGCGCTGCGCGCGTACCCGGATCCCGCCGAGCCGGTCGCCCTGGCCGTGCTCGACGCGCTGCCCGAGCCGGGCATGCTGACCGGCGCGTCCGGTCGCGGCCGCGACGCCGGCGTGGCCGCCGACGCGGTGACTGCGCAGCTGGCCGCCGACGGCCTGGCCGACGCCGACCGGATCGACGAGGCCGTGACCGCGCTGCGCGTCGCCATCTCCGAGACGCCCCGGCGGGCCACTGTCAACCGATCGCTCACCGCCGCCGTCGCCGAGACGGTGCGACAGGCCGTCGCGTCGGTCCGGGCCTGCGACGCCGGCTGCGACGCGCTGGTGGGTGCGCTGGCCGAGCGGGCCGCCCCCGCGCCGGTGGCCGGCCGCCGGGCCGCCGCCCGCCGGGGCGAGCAGGTGGACGAACTGACCCCGACCGTGTCGACCGGGCTGCGTCCGGTGCGCCCGGCCGAACCTGAGCCGACCGTCGAGCACGCCCTCCGGCGGGTCCGCCCCGAGCCGGCCCCCGACACCGTCGAGCCGGGTGGTCGCCGAGCCCGCCCCGAGCCCGTACCCGGTGGCCGGCGCAGCCGCCCGGAGCCCGTCTCCGGTCCGGCCGCACCGCCGTCGCCCCGACCGCTCGGCCCGCCGCCGGTCGCGCCCGCGCCGGTGGCTCCGCCGCCGGTCGCACCGACCCCGGTCGCCCCGGCGGCGGCGCTGGGTCGGCCGATGTCGGCTCCCCCGAGCCGCCCCGAGCCGACCGGCGCACCCCTGCCGTCGCGGGTGGACGGTCCGACGAACCGACCGATCTCCGCTCCGCCCCCGCCGCCGCCCGGCATCACGCCGATCGCCCCGTCCCAGCGCGGCGCCGTGCCGCCCGCCGACGCCGGCGAGCCGTTCCGCCCGACGCTGACCACCGCCGCGATCAACAAGGCGCGGGCCGAGCGCCAGCGCACGGTGATCCCGCCGCGCCCCAAGACCAACCAGGAGCCGCCGACCGGCGGGTTCAGCGCCACCGACCTGAGCGTTCCGGTGCCGAGCCCGCGCCCCTCCGCGCCGGAACCCGCCCCGCCGGGCTCCCGCGCCAACTGGCCGCTGGTCAACACTGGCGACGACCAGAACGACCGGGAGCGGGAGGCACCCGCCTACCCGTACGGGCGGAGCGTGGACGCGCCGAGCGACCCGGGACGGGTCACCCCGCCGTGGCTCGCCGACGACCTGCCCCAGGAGCCGCCGATGCTGCGCCTGGTGGAGCCGCCGCCGCTCGCCGACCGGGCGCTGCGCAACGAGCTGGACCAGCCGACCGACCCGGGCCTCGACACGCCCCCGCTGCGGCTGGTCGACCCGGCCGACGCCGCGCGTCGGGCACCCCGCGCCGAGCTGCCCCCGCCGTTGGAGCGGCGTCCCGCGCCCAAGGAGCACCGGCCGCCGCCGGTGTCGGACGAGGGCGACGGTGACCTGCTGATCTTCGCGCAGGCCAAGTCGGCCTGGTTCGTCGGGCACGGCGACGAGGCGGACCTGGAGTGGTCGAGCACCGCGGACACCGGGTGGCAGGCCGCCGAGCAGGCCGCCCGCCCGTCGGTGGGCTCGGAGACCAAGGCGGGCCTGCCGAAGCGGGTCCCCCAGGCCAACCTGGTGCCGGGCTCGCCGCTGCGCGAGGAGCGTCCACTGCGGATCGTCCGCAACGCGGCCAGCCTCGCCGAGAACACCACGGGCTACTTCCGGGGTTGGCGTCGCGGTCAGGAGATCGGTGGCTTCGCGGTCGGCGGTCGGCCGGGCCGCGAGGCGGCCGGCGGCTGGGACTTCAGCCGGGACACCGGCGACCGCGACGACGAGCGGGAATACGAATACCGCTCAGCGGGATACCGGTCCTGACCACCACGCCTCGGCGTGTTCCTACCCACACCCGGACGATTTGACGCCGGGTCCGGCCGGCCGGGAACATACCCGGCGGACCAGCGGCGGCGCCTGTTCGCCGGGGTGGGAAGGCGACTCCATTGGCGACACCGGCATTCGACTCCACCGTGCTCACCCGTCGGGGCGTTCTCGCCGCCGCGGCCGGCAGCCTGCTGCTGGCCGGCTGCGGGCCGCAGGGGCAGCGCCCGGGTGACGGCGGGACCAGCAGCGCACCGGGCGACCAGGACCTGTTCGTCGGCGCGAGCCTGGAGCTGAGCGGACGCGGCGCGACGCTCGGCGTGTTCCAACGCCGGGCGCTGGAGATCACGGCGGAGTCGCTGAACCGGACCGGCATCCAGGTCGGCACCCTGCTCCGGTCGATCCGGTTGGACATCCGGGACAACGGCGGCAGCCCGGAGGTCGCCGCCCGACAGGCCGCCGAGCTGACGCGCGCCGGAGCGCAGGCACTGGTCGGTGGCGTTCTCGGTGAGACCGCCGCGGCCCTCGCGGCGGCGGCCCAGCGGCTCAAGACGCCCTACCTGTCCCTGGGCTACGGGGACCGCATCGTGCTCCCGCTCCAGGAGCGTACGTTCAGCTTCAAGCTCACCCCGGACGGCACCGACATGGCCCGCCGGCTGGCGGACCTGCTCGAATCACAGCGGATCCGCCGGGTGGTCCTGCTCGCGGCGGACGGACCCCACGGCGACTCGGGCGTGCGGGCGGTGCGGGACGCGCTCGACAACAGCAGGGTGGACCTGGTCCGGACGGTACGGCTGCCGGAGACCGGACGGAACTTCCGGTCCGCCGCCGAGCGCGCCGCCGCCGGCGAGCCGGACGGGGTCATCGTCTGGGGCACCGCGCCCGACTCCGGTGACGCGGCGCGGGAGCTGCGGCGCGCCGGTCACCGCGGCCCGCTCTTCTTCGACGCCGGGGCGGTCGCCGACGACACCGTGAGCGGCGCCAACGCGACAGCGGTGGAGGGGGCGTACGCCGTGCACCCGGCGTGCCTGGGCGGCTCCCCCCTGACCGCCACCAGCACCGCGCAGGTGGCCCGCCAGGACTTCGACCGGCGTTACACCCAGCGGCACGGCACCTCGGTCGCCTTCGCCCCGTACGCGTCGGACGCGCTCCAGCTCCTGGCCGCGTCGGCGCGGAAGGCGACGAGCCTCGACCGGGGCCGGTTGCGGGCGTTCCTCCAGACCCAGATGGCCGAGGGCATCGCCGGCGGCTACGCCTTCACCGAGGGCCGGCACGGTGGCATGGAGGCCGACTCGCTCGGCGTCTACCTGGTCTCCCAGGGCAGCTGGACCCGGTACGCCTGACCGTCGTCCGGTGACCGTCCCGCGGGGCGGTCACCGGGCGACCGCGTACCGCATTCGACCACGGACGGCAGGAAGCGCCCGGTGGCCCATGGCCGCCGGGCGCTTCCGCGTGTCGGTCAGGCGGGCGCGACGGCCCGCGAGCGCCGCATGGTGAGCACGTACTCGACCAGCGAGATCAGCACGTGCTTCGTCGACTCCCGGTTACGGGCGTCGCACGGCACCACCGGCACGTCGCGGGAGATCGCGAGCGCGTCCCGCACGTCCTGCGGATCGTGGTACTGCATGCCGTCGAAGCAGTTGATGGCGATCAGGTACGGCAACCGCCGGTGCTCGAAGAAGTCGATCGCGGCGAAGCAGTCGGCGAGTCGACGGGTGTCGACCAGCACCACCGCGCCGATCGCGCCCCGGACCAACTCGTCCCACATGAACCAGAACCGCGTCTGACCCGGCGTACCGAAGAGGTACAGGATCAGGTCACGGTCGATCGAGATACGACCGAAGTCCATCGCCACCGTGGTCGTCGTCTTGCCCGGCACCTGCCGGGTGTCGTCGACGCCCACGCCGGCGGAGGTCATGATCGCCTCGGTGGTCAGCGGCGTGATCTCCGAGACCGAACCGACCAGCGTCGTCTTGCCGACGCCGAATCCACCGGCGATAACGATCTTCGCCGACGTCACGCGCCCGCTCGGGACCGGCGGCCGGTGCGACATGTCAGAGCCTGCGAAGTCCACTCAGCACCCTCTCCAGCAGTTCAGTGCCCACCGCGTCGTCAGAGTCGTCCAGAATGGTCGGCTCGTGGACCGCGACCAGGCCGTCCGTCGCCATGTCGGCGATGAGCACCCGGGCCACGCCGAGCGGAAGCTGCATCCGCGCCGCGATCTCGGCAAGCGACTGCACGCGTCCGTCACACAACGCGGCTATGTACTGGTGTTCACGACCGTGGCCACCACCATTGCCAGTGGCAACCGCTCGGCCGCGCACCGTCGTCTCGACGAGCGCCTCCAGGGCGATGTCGAGCCGGGGACGGGTACGACCACGGGTAACGGCGTACGGCCGGACCAACGCTCCCGTCGGCTCGTCACGATCCGCCATGTCGCCGCTCACCTCCCTCGCACCCGGCACCGGCTCGCCCCGGTGGCATCCGTCGCTGTCGTAGTTGTTCCCGCTCCTGACCCACCGGCCAGCGCGTCATTCAGCCCATCATCCCCACAGCCGTACGCGGCTGCGGCGTCAGGGCGTCGC
Source organism: Micromonospora sediminicola (assembly GCF_900089585.1). NCBI lineage: Bacteria > Bacillati > Actinomycetota > Actinomycetes > Micromonosporales > Micromonosporaceae > Micromonospora > Micromonospora sediminicola. The sequence goes on from NZ_FLRH01000004.1 coordinate 1,689,102, forward strand.
CCACCCGGTCCACGAGCAGGGCCATCTCGTACCCGACCTGACCAACGTCGCAGCTGCGCGCCGCGAGCACCGCGAACGACGAGCCGTCCGAGATGGACATCAGGAACAGGAAGCCGTTGTCCATCTCGACGACTGTCTGCAGCACCGCTCCGCCCTCGAAGCAGCGCGCCGCGCCCTGGGTCAGGCTGACCAGGCCGGACGCGATCGCCGCGAGCTGGTCGGCGCGGTCCCGCGGGAGGTCACGGGACGAGGCGAGAAGCAGGCCGTCGGCCGAGACCGCGACCGCGTGCGCCACACCGGGCACCCGGTCGGCGAAGTTGGCGAGCAGCCATCCGAGATCCTGCGTAGTAGTCATCCTTGTTGCTCCTTCTGCCCGCTCCCGGCCACCGGGCCTGAGCCAGACTGCGAGGACTGCTGCCCGCCCGGAGTGCCCTCCGGGCCGGTCGTGTTGCTGTCGGTCGTGTTCCGCCCCCGCTGCACGCCCCGATGGTAGGCCGAGAGCAGACCGCGGACACCCTCCGGCGTCCGCCGCTGCGACGACGGCGACGGCTTGTCGATGCTGCCCGGCACGAGCTGCGCCATCGGCGTCCGCTTCGGCAGACCCTTCTGCGTGGTCTCCTCCACCGGCACCTCGGTGGCGGCCGAGGCGGCCCGCCAACCGTCGTCGGCCGCGGTCTGCCACGGCGAGGGCTGCTGCGGCGACGCCGGCTGCCGGGTGGGCAGCCCACCGGCGTACGCCGGACGGGCGTTGCCGTTCGCCGTGCCGTTGTCACGCGGGGCTCCGCCGGCCGTCGGAGTGTGTGCCATCGGTGTGTTACCTGTCGTTGCGGGTGTGGTCTGCGGCACGGCCCGGCCGGCGGTGTCCACCTTGGCGAACTGCTGGGTCGCGGCGCCGTTGGCCGGCCCGGCCGGGGCCGCCGCCTCCTCGTTGGGCCCGGGCCGGCGGGTGCGGAACCAGGCCGACTCGAGCTCCCGGAAGATCGGCAGCTCCATCGTCTCGTCCGCGTACCGCTGACGGTTGCCGGGCTGCTGCGGCGCGGCCTGGCGCGGTGCGGGGGCCGACGCCGGTTGGGCGGCCGCCGGCTGAGGGGCCGCCGGCGGGGTGGCGGGCTGCTGCGGCGCCATCGACGGCGTCTCCGTACGCGGGACCCGCGGCAACTCCGTGGTCATGTCCATGCCGGCGGGCAGCCGCTCCGGCATGGCGGGGGCCGGCGCCGGGGTCGCCGGGGCGACCGGCGGCCAGACCGGCGGGGCGCCCACGTGCGGAGCGGACGTCGACGGGACCGGACGCGACGGCAACTGGTCGGTCGGCGGGGCGGAGACCGGGTAGCCCGCGGTCGGCTGGCCGGAGACCGGCGCGGCCGAGACGGGGTGACCCGAGACCGGGTAGCCGGAGACCGGCGCGGCCGACACCGGACGGCCCTGGTACGGGTCGCCGGAGACCGGGTGACCGGAGACCGGAGCGGCCGAGACGGGACGGCCCGGGTACGGGTTGTTCGCGTACGGGTTGCCCGAGACCGGCGCGCCGGAGACCGGCGGCAGCGGCGGGGCCGACACCGGTGGGACCGGCGGGGCCGACACCGGCGGCGGGTTGTAGGGCCGCGCCTCCGGGCTGCTGGGCAGCTGCCGCGGGATGGCCGGCTGCTGACCGGTCGTGGCCGGGTCGCCCTCGGCCGGGTTGCGCCGCTGGGGCAGCGGGTCGACCGGCTGGCCGTTGGCGGCCCGCGGGGCGTAGCCGTCGCCGCCACCGGCGTTGGCGCCGGTGAGGTCGGACCAGGCCGGCATGGCACGACCGCCGCCGGCGTTGGCCGGGGTGCCGGAGCCGTTGCGGTGGCCCGGGTCGAAGGAACGCCCGCCGAGCGTGACCTGGTTGCCGGAGGCGCCGGGGTGCGGCGCGGGGGGCGGGGTGTGCGGGCCGTTGCCGAGCGCGGCCAGGGCGCCGAAGGCCGGCGTGGGGCCGCCCTGCTGCGGGCCGGCGGCGGGCAGCGCCGGGGCCGGCATCCCACGACCGGCGAGGGCGCGCGGCACCAGGACCGAGGTGGGCATCGTGACGTCGGCGACGGTGCCTCGGTCGGCGGCGGGCCGCAGCTCGACCTTGACGCCGTGCCGGGACGCCAGCCGGGCGACCACGACCAGGCCCATCATCCGGGAGACCGCCACGTCCACCTGCGGCGGCGTGGCGAGCCGCTCGTTCAGGTCGCGCAGCTGCTCGGAGCTGATCCCGATGCCGCGGTCCTCCACGTAGAGCGAGGCGCGGTCGCCGACCCGACGGGCCTCGACCATGACGCTCGAGTCCGGCGGCGAGAAGGCGGTGGCGTTGTCGAACAGCTCGGCGACCAGGTGCACCAGGTCGTTGACCGCGTGCGCGGCGACCTCGATGTCGCGGTCGATGACCCCGAACTCGATCCGGGTGTAGTGCTCGACCTCGGACTGGGCGGCGCGGAGCACGTCGATCAGGGCGGCCGGCTCGCGCTGCACACGGGTGGAGTCCGCACCGGCGAGGACCAGCAGGTTCTCGTCGTTGCGGCGCATCCGGGTGGCCAGGTGGTCGAGCTGGAACAGCTCGGCCAGCCGGTCCGGGTCCTCTTCGCCGCGCTCCAGCCGGTCGAGGTGGCCGATCAGCCGGTCGACCAGGATCTGCGAGCGGCGGGACAGGTTGACGAACATGGTCGCGACGGAGGCGCGCAGGGCGGCCTGCTCGGCCGCGGTGCGGACCGCCTCCAGGTGGACGGCGTTGAACGCCTCGGTCACCTGACCGAACTCGTCCTTGCTGCGGACCGGCAGCGGTTCGGCGATCTGGTTGGCCAGCTGCACCGGGGAGAGCTGACCGGTCACCTGCGGGTCGCGCAGCCGGGCCACCGCCTGCGGCAGGCCGTACTGGGCCACCGAGAGGGCACCCTGACGCAGGTCGCGCAGCGAGCGGGCCATCGACCGGGCGACCAGGTAGGCGAAGAGGATGGCCAGCAGCAGCATGGTGAGCAGCAGGCCGGTCTCGAGGAACACCTGGCGCTGCGTGTCCGACCGCAGCTCGTCGGCCTGCCGGACCACGTTGCCGTCGAGCCGGGACTCGACCGTGCGGATCAGCTTGGCGTTGCCGACCATCGCCTGGTCCCACTGGTCCGGCCCGAACGGCGCGTTCTTCATCGAGCCGCTGTTGTTCGCCGACATGAAGCCGGTGAGGTTGTCGGCCTTACGCAGGTCGGGTCCCTCGACCGTCTGGTCGAAGAACTCGGCGTCGGCCGGGGTGGCCACCGACCGGAACGTCGCGAGGGCCTGCGCCTGGGCGGTGCCGCTGGCGATGAACTGCTCGCGCAGCGCGGGGCTGTACTGCCCCTGGGTGAGTGCCTGGTGCACGACCACCCGGCGCTGGGCCAGGTATTCCTTCTGCCGGGCGACCGCGGCGGCGGCGCGCATCCGGTCGCTCAGGTCGTTGTCACCGGCGAGCTGGGTGGCCGAGTCACGGATCGAGAGCAGATCGTTGATCAGGCGCTCGTACGCCTTCTCCGCCTCGTCGATCTTGAGCTTGCCGTTCAGCACCTGGCTGCGGGTGGCCGGCAGGTCCTTGAGCTGGTCGTCGATCTCGTCCAGCCGGGCCTCGAAGTTGCGCGGCAGGTCGTCGATCTCGCCCCGCTGGCGCAGGTAGGGGCCCTTGGCCTGGTCCACCCGCTGGTTGGCCCGGTTGTAGGCCTCCTGGTACTGCGCCCGGGTCTGGAGTTCCTTCGCTCCGAGGAAGAGCACCGAACCGACCCGCTCGTCCTGCATCGTGTCGGCCAGGTCACCCGAGTAGCCGATCAGGCTGGCGAGGTCGCCGGCCCGGTTGGCATTGTTGAGCGTCTCCAGGTGGTCGACCAGACCGCTGGTGCCCACCACGACCGTGGCGATGGTCGGCACGATCATGATCAGACCGAGCTTGGACCAGATCGGCATGTCGCGCAGCCGACTCGCCGGCCGGCGCAGCCGCGACAGGAAGGAGCCCGCCGTCGTTGGCCGTTTGCTCACGTCACCGCCCTCGCAAAACCGCGTCCGACGTCACCTGAGGGCAACGCCGAGCGACCGACCCGGCGGGTCGGACCTCCGAGATTCCATCACGCCGCCTCCCAAAGAGAAAGCCCAGGTTGTCCCTCGCCGGAGGTGTGATGAGATGTTGATGCAATTTGATAGCAATCCGTCTGGCCGGAGTCACTGAAGGTAATGGAACACCCGCATCGCGTCGTCCTGCTCGCCGGGCCCTCCGGCTCGGGAAAGTCGTACATAGCCCAGCGAACCGGACTTCCGGTGCTGTGTCTGGACGACTTCTACAAGGACGGCGATGACCCTACGTGTCCACGCCGAAACGGACAGGTGGACTGGGAGTCCCCCTTGTCCTGGGACGCGGACACGGCGGTGGAAACCATTGCCCGACTGGCCCGGGAGGGCAAGGCCGAAGTGCCGGTTTATGCGATCGGCGCGGACCGGCGGGTGGCCACCCGGCCATTCGACGTCGACGGATCGCCAATTTTCGTCGCCGAAGGGATCTTCGCCGCCGAGATCGTCGCCGAGTGCCGGCGCCGGGGGCTGCTCGCCGGGGCGTACGCGCTGCGGCGCCCGCGAGGCGCGACCTTCCTGCGCCGGCTCGCCCGCGATCTCGCCGAGCAGCGCAAAGCCCCCCGCGTGCTGGTCCGGCGCGGGATCACGCTGCTGCGGACCGAGCCGGCCGTGCTGCGCCGGCAGACCGGCCTGGGCGCCGAGGCCGCCCGCGCCCGGCAGGTGCTGCGCGGGGTGGCCGCCCTGCTCGCCGGCCACCCGCGCCGCCGGTGATCAGCCGATCAGCTTGGCGTACGCCGGCTTGATCACCTCGTCGATGATCCGCAGCCGCTCGTCGAACGGGATGAACGCGCTCTTCATCGCGTTGATGGTGAACCACTGGAGTTCCTTCCAGCCGTAGCCGAAGGCGTCCACCAGCAGCGCCATCTCCCGCGACATCGAGGTGCCGCTCATCAGCCGGTTGTCGGTGTTCACCGTCACCCGGAAGCGCAGGTCGCGCAGCAGCCCGATCGGGTGGTCGGCGATCGACGCCGCCGCACCGGTCTGCACGTTCGACGACGGGCACAGCTCCAGCGGGATCCGCTTGTCCCGCACGTACGCCGCCAGCCGGCCCAGCACCGGCGGGTTGCCGGGGGTGATGTCGTCCACGATGCGCACGCCGTGGCCCAGCCGGTCCGCCCCGCACCACTGGATCGCCTGCCAGATCGACGGCAGGCCGAACGCCTCGCCGGCGTGGATGGTGAAGTGGAAGTTCTCCCGCTGGAGGTACTCGAACGCGTCCAGGTGCCGGGTGGGCGGGAAGCCGGCCTCGGCGCCGGCGATGTCGAAGCCGACCACCCCGGTGTCGCGGTGCCGCACCGCCAGCTCGGCGATCTCCTGCGAGCGGGCCGCGTGCCGCATCGCGGTGAGCAGCGTGCCGATCCGGATCGGCGTGCCCGCCTCGGCGGCCAGCGCGCTGCCCTCCCGGAACCCGGTGACCACCGCGTCGACCACCTCGTCGAGGGTGAGGTTCTGCTCCAGGTGCTGCTCGGGCGCGAACCGCACCTCGGCGTAGACGACGCCGTCGGCGGCCAGGTCCAGCGCGCACTCCCGGGCGACCCGACGCAGCGCGGGCGCGGTCTGCATGACCGCGACGGTGTGTGCGAACGTCTCCAGGTAGCGCTCCAGCGAGCCGGAGTTCGCCGCCTCGGAGAACCAGCGTCCCAGCGCCTCCGGGTCGGTGGTGGGCAGTTCGTGGCCGGCCTCGGCGGCCAGCTCGACGATCGTCGCGGGCCGCAGGCCGCCGTCGAGGTGATCGTGCAGCAGCGCCTTGGGGACCTTGACGATGTCCTCGTACGAGATTGCGACCATGCTCAGACCCTAGTCACCGGCGGTGCCGGTCCGGCACCGGACCGGCTTCAGGGACGCCAGCCGTAGACCCGTTCGACGGTCAGGCGCAGGACCAGGCGGCCGTCGGCCACCATGGCGGCCCGGTAGTCCGCCCAGTCCGGGTGCTCGCCGCGGATCCGCCGGTAGACCTCGACCAACTCGTCGACCGTCGCGTCGTCGGTCGCGGCGGCCGGCGGGGTGAGCGTCACCGTGCCCTCGGCCACCGCGTACGCCCCGCCGTCGGCGGTGGTCACGTGGAAGCTGGCCCGGGGGTCCCGGCGCAGGTTGCGCACCTTCGCCCGGTCGGCCGTGGTGGAGCAACGGATCAGGCCCGGCTCGGCCAGATAGTCGAGGTTGGACAGCTGCGGGCGTCCGTCCCGGCGGAGGGTGGCCAGCACCCCGCGCCCGTGCTCGCCGAACAGCTCCCAGAGCCGGGCGCTCATGCGGTCACCCGCAGCGGCGCGAGCGCGGCGGCCAGCCGGACGAGCCGGTCGAGCATCAGCGCGGCGGCCTCGTCCCGGCCCGGGTCGGCGCGCAGCTCACCTGACTCGTCCAGCGCCTGCCGCAGGAAGACGACCACCGCGTCGTTGACCGGCGTCATGTTCAAGGTCGTCACCACCTGCTTGATCATCTGCACCGCGCGCAGGCCCCCGGAGGTCATCCCGTAGCTGACGAAGCCCACCGGCTTGTGCTGCCACTCGTGGTAGAGGTAGTCGATCGCGTTCTTGAGCGGCGCGCTGAAGCCGTGGTTGTACTCCGGCATCACCAGGACGAAGGCGTCCGCGGCATCGGTGGTGGCGCTCCACGTACGGGTGTGCTCGTGCAGGTAGACCCGCTCCGACGGATGGTGCGGCTCGTCGTGGAAGGGCAGTCCGACCTCGGCCAGGTCGACGAGGCGCACCTCGTCGAAGCCGCCGTGGCGGACGGCGGCGGCGGTGAACCAGTCACCGATGCGGCGGCCGACCCGACCGGGGCGGGTGCTGGCGACGATCACGTTCAGGCGGGGCATGGTGGGGTCACTCCTGTCGGGATGGCGGCCGGGGCCGGCACGGTGAGTCGGGGAACGAGCCAGGCGACGATCGGACCGATGCCGACCGCGTAGAGCAGGGTGCCGGGACCGACGGCCCCGCCGAGCAGCCAACCGACCGCCAGCACGGTCACCTCGATCAGGGTGCGTACCGGGCCGAGCGGGAGGCCGCGGGCGGCCAGGCCGGTCATCAGCCCGTCGCGCGGACCGGGACCGAGGCGGGCGCCCAGGTAGAGCGCGGTGGCGAGACCGTTGAGCAGGATGCCCGCGACCAGCAGCCCGATCCGACCGGCGAGCGGGTCGAGCGGGGGGACCAGGGCCAGCGTCGCGTCGAGGGCCAGCCCGACCAGGGCGACGTTCGCCACCGTGCCGATGCCGGGGCGCTGCCGCAACGGGATCCACAGCAGCAGCACCAGCAGCGCCACGCCGTTGACCAGCAGGCCCATCGGCAGGCCGGTGCGGGCGGCGAGGCCCTGGTGCAGCACGTCCCAGGACGCGAGGCCGAGGTCGGCGCGGACCATCAGCGCGACGCTGACGCCGAACAGGGTCAGGCCGGCGAGCAGCCGGACCACCCGGGCCGACATTTTCGTTGACATGTCATCAACCTAGGCGGCATGTTGGTGACATGTCAACCAACCGTTAGGATCGGGGCATGGACGAACCGCGCTGGCTCGACGAGCGGGAGGACCGCGCGTGGCGGGGCTACCGGCGGATGCGCCGGCTGCTCGACCTGGAGCTGGCCCGTGAGCTGATGCAGGACGCCGGCCTCTCCGAGCCGGACTACGACGTGCTGAGCGACCTCTCCGAGACCCCCGACCAGCGGATGCGGCTCAGCGAGCTGGCCGACCGGATGCTCTGGTCCCGCAGCCGGCTCTCCCACCACATCTCCCGGATGCAGCAACGCGGCCTGGTCGTCCGGGAGGAGTGCGCCACCGACGGGCGCGGCTCGGTGGTGACCCTCACCCCGGCCGGCCGGCGGGCCGTCGAGGCCGCCGCGCCGGGGCACGTGGCCGCCGTCCGCCGCCACCTGATCGACCTGCTCACCCCGGCCGAGCTGGCGGCGCTCGGCACACTCAGCCAGCGGGTGGTCGACCGTCTCGCCGGCCGACCCGGCGACGGCGCCGGTCGACGCGCGGAAGCGGCGGGCTGAGCCGTGGACCACCGGATCCTGGGCCGGCTGCGCTGCCCGGTCTGCGCCGAGCCGCTGGCCGAGGCCACCGCCGGCACCACCCGCGCGCTGCGTTGCCCGCGCGGGCACAGCTTCGACACCGCCCGGCAGGGCTACGTCAACCTGCTCGCCGGCCGCACCCCGCACAGCGGGGACAGCGCCGACATGGTCTCCGCCCGGTCCGACTTCCTCGCCGCCGGGCACTACGACACCGTCGCCACCGCGCTGGCCTCCGTCGCGACGCGCGTCGCGCCCGACGACCCGTACCCCCTGGTGGTGGACGCCGGCGCGGGGACCGGCCACTACCTCGCGGCGGTGCTGGCGGCGCTGCCGGACGCCCACGGCCTGGCGCTGGACGTCTCCAAGCCGGCGCTGCGCCGCGCGGCCCGGGCCCATCCGCGCGCGGCCGCCGCGTTGGCCGACACCTGGCAGCGGCTACCGCTGGCCGACCGGTCCGTGGCCGTGCTGCTGAACGTCTTCGCGCCGCGCAACGGTCCGGAGTTCCACCGGGTGCTCGACCCGGCCGGAGCGCTGCTGGTGGTCACCCCCGCCGTCGACCACCTGGCCGAGCTGGTCGACGCGCTCGACCTGCTCCGGGTGGACCCCGACAAGGCCGACCGGGTGGCCGGCAGCCTGGCCGGCCACTTCGCCGAGGAATCCGTCACCGAGCACCGGGCCCGGCTGACGCTGACCCGCGCCGAGGTCACCACGCTGGTGGGGATGGGACCCAGCGCCTGGCACGCCGACCCGGGACGGCTCGCCGCCCGGGTCGCCGGGCTGCCCGAGCCGGCGCCGGTCACGCTCGCCGTCCGGCTGGGCGTGCACCGGCCGCGCTGACGCGACCCTCGACCTGATCCGCGTCCTGGTCGCCCCTGGACAGCGCGTGGCGGGCCCGGCCGAGAGCCGAGCCCGCCACGTCGGTTGCCGCGAGCCGTCGGGCCGCCGAGGCGGCCCGCCGGGTCAGACGAGGTCGAGACCGCCCGAGGAGAAGGTCTCGCCGCTCGCGGGGCAGTAGGCGTACGACGCCTGTCCGCTGCTCGCCGACTTCCACGAGCCGTAGCCGTTGGTGTAGTAGTAGTCGCCGGCCGCGCCGTAGTAGTGCCGGCACGTGATCCTGGCCCGGTACTGGCCGGTGCCGCCGTGGCACACCGCGACGATGGAGGTCGCCGTGTACTTCGCCCAGGAACAGTTGGTGGGGGTGGCGAGCGCCGGCGCCGCGGTGGCGACCACCGCACCCGTCGACAGAGCCGCCGCGGCGAAAAGGCCAGCAGTCAATTTACGAATACGCATTACTACCTCCGAATTTCCCGACAGAAACGCCCATCAGAATGTGCAGCGGCATTCGTCAGGAAATCTGGATGCCATCCGACTTGTAGTAGGAGTAGACACCATTCACCGTGGGGCAGTACGAGTACGAGGGCGAGCCGGACCCGGCGGCCTTCCACGGGCCGTACCCGTTGACGTACCGGGTCGCACCCTCGTACGGCGAGTACTGGCAGGAGACGACCGAGCGGAAGTTGCCGGTCCCGCTGTTGCAGATGGCGACCGCCGCGCTGGCGCTGTACTTGGCGTGCGAGCAACTCTGCGGCGTGGCCGCCGCAGGGCTCGCGCTCACCGCGACCAGGCCACCGGCAATTGCCACGCCCGCGACCGCGGACATGGTGATTCGACGCAGCTTCATGTTCCTCCCCGTCTTTCAGAACAGCTGCGGGAAAATATCCCCCGCGCTTGACTGGCGAAACAGTATCAGCCGCTGTCGATCACGCACAAGTACTTGAGAAGCCACCCTCCGACACTCACTCGGAGTAATGTCCAGGCGGGGACCATCGACGCTAACGCTCGTTTGGCAGCCCGACCGGCCGGCCCGACAATTGACCGCGATCAGATACGCCGGCGGCGCGGCCGGCGGGGCGGGAAAGCGCGAGAACCACCGTGTCGCGGCGGTTCAGGTGGAGAGGTCGACCTCTTCCCAGCCCGGCGGCTCCTCGTGGTACGGCCCGCGCAGCACCACGGCCCACTCCAACGCCCACCGGCGCTGGCCGATCGCGTTGGCGTCCACCAGCCCGGGCAGCGCCCGGCCGGCCCGCTCGGTCTCCAGGTAGGCCCAGTCCAGGCAGTAGTGCAGGTCGAGCAGCGCCGCCGCGTCGGCGGGATGTTGCGGTGCGGCCAGGATCCGGGCCTGCCACTGCGGGAACGTCTCCCCGGTGACCAGGTTCGGCATCCGTTCGACCAACCGTTCGTCGACCGGCACGGTCGGGTCCAGCTGTTTGGTCAGGCCGAGCACCCAGGCCAGCGAGAAGAGCGCGTCGTGGTGCAGCACGAACGACCGGTGGTCGCCCCGGCCGCCCATCACGAACTGCCACTCCGGCGGCGTCAGCATCTCGACCAGGTGCGAGTCGAGCAGCCAGCTCATCGCCGCCTGCGCGGGCATGCCGAAGCAGCGGGCCAGGATCAGATGCAGCACCGCGATCCGGGCCTCGATCTCCGGGGTCGGGCGCAGCTCGATCTCGTCGCCCGGCTCCCACACCAGCGGGAACTGCGGCGGCGGCAGCGGAAGACCCAGCCGGGACAGCTCGTCGAGGCTCGCCTCGCGGACGGCCCGAGGATCGGGAGCGGATACGCGCAACGGTCAGTCCCTGTCTGGTCGCCCCGGCTCGCCGCCGGTCGGTCCCCCTGGCCTGGGAGGATAGCGGCTCCGGCCGGGCCGGCACCATGGCCGGCCCGAGCCGGAACCCGTCAACCGATCCGGTCGATGACCAGCGGCGTGACGGCCGGCGCCTCGGCCGCCACCCGGATCGCCCCACGCGCCTCGGCCAGCGCCGCCGGGATCCGCTCGGCGTGCTCGGCGCGCAGCTCGAACAGCGGGTCACCGACCCGCACGCGATCGCCGGGGCGCTTGTGCAGGACCACGCCCGCCGGCACGCTCACCGGGTCCTCCTTGCGGGCCCGGCCGGCGCCGAGCCGCCAGGCGGCCACCCCGATGGCGTACGCGTCGACCTCGGCCACCCAGCCGTCCTCGGCCGCGGTGACGACCTCGACCTCCGGCGCGGTCGGCATCGGGGCGTCCGGGTCGCCGCCCTGCGCCCGGATCATCGTCCGCCAGGCGTCCATCGCCCGGCCGTCCCGCAGCGCGGCGGCCGGGTCGGCGTCCGGCAGGCCCGCGGCGTCGAGCATCTCCCGGGCCAGCGCCAGCGTCAGCTCCACCACGTCGGCCGGGCCGCCGCCGGCGAGCACCTCCACCGACTCGGTCACCTCGACCGCGTTGCCGACCGTCAGGCCGAGCGGGGTGGACATGTCGGTGAGCAGGGCGACCGTGCGCACCCCGTGCGCCCCACCCAGCTCGACCATGGTGCGGGCCAGCTCGCGGGCGTCGTCGACGTTCTTCATGAAGGCGCCGGAGCCGACCTTCACGTCGAGCACCAGCGCGCCGGTCCCCTCCGCGATCTTCTTGCTCATGATCGAGCTGGCGATGAGCGGGATCGCCTCGACGGTGCCGGTGACGTCGCGCAGCGCGTACAGCTTGCGGTCGGCCGGCGCGAGCCCGTCACCGGCCGCGCAGATCACCGCGCCGACGTCGCGGAGCTGGGCGATGAACTCGTCGTTGCCCAGCGCCGCCCGCCAACCCGGGATCGACTCCAGCTTGTCCAGCGTGCCGCCGGTGTGACCGAGCCCCCGGCCGGACAGCTGCGGGACGGCCGCGCCGCACGCGGCGACCAGAGGGGTCAGCGGCAGGGTGATCTTGTCGCCGACGCCGCCGGTGGAGTGCTTGTCCACGGTCGGCCGGGCCACCGACGACAGGTCCAGCCGCTCGCCGCTGGCGATCATGGCAGCGGTCCACCGGGCGATCTCCGGGCCGGTCATGCCGCGCAGCAGGATCGCCATGGCCAGCGCCGACATCTGCTCGTCGGCCACCAACCCCTTGGTGTACGCGTCGACCACCCAGTCGATCTGCCCGTCGCTCAGCACACCCCCGTCCCGCTTCGCCCGGATGACGTCAACCGCCGTAAAAGCACTCACCTTTGAGTTCCCATCAATAGATCGACAACGCCGGCCGCATTCTCCGCGCACGGTGCCCACGTCGGGCCTGGGCCGACCGTGCCCGGCGGAGGGATCAAGCCTGACCGCCCGGAGCCGGGCGCGGTCGGCCCAGGCCCCAACCTCAACCCCAGCGAACCGGGATCTCCGACGGCGGCTCGCCCTCACCGGCCCAGAAGATCGTGCCCGAGGCGTCCACCACGACCACCCGCGGCGTCCGCGCCAGCCCCCACTCGATGGCCCCGGTCGGGTCCTCCCAGGTCGGGCCCTCCTCCAGCACACCGGTCTCGGCACCCTCGGCGTCCCCGGCCGACCGCTCCCAGTAGGTCGTCCAGACCTGCTGCCCGCCGGACAGGTCGGGGTGCACGAACACCGTCCCCCGGCCGCGCCAGGCGGCCAGCCGGTCCGGCACCACGGGCACCGGATGCTCGCCGGTCACCGCCTCGATGTCGGCCACGTCGAAGGCGTGCGGGAGCAGCTCCGCCATCCGCAGCGGCCCGCTCTTCGCCTCGATCAGGCACTCCGGCCCGCCCTGTTCCCAGAGCAGCTGCCGGCACCGGCCGCACGGCATCAGCGGCTCACCGGTCGCGTCGACGCAGGACAGCGCCACGATCCGACCGCCGCCGGTGGCGTGCAGCGAGGAGACGACGCCGCACTCGGCGCAGAGCGTCACGCCGTAGCCGGCGTTCTCCACGTTGCAGCCCACCACGACCCGGCCGTCGTCGACCAGGGCGGCGGCCCCGACGGGGAACTTCGAGTAGGGCACGTAGGCGTGCCGCATCACCTCGGTGGCGGCGGCCCGCAGCCGCTCCCAGTCGATCTCCATCACGACTCCCATTCTGCCCAATCCACGCCGATCGGTCACCGGCGCGGCCGGAGACGACGGTGCCCGGCGGGTCCTCCCGCCGGGCACGTCGCGTCGCGGAGGCTCAGCCCTTGATGTACGGCTTGCCGTCGGCGGCCGGCGCCCGGACCTTGCCGACCAGCCCGGCCACCGCCAGGATCGTCGCCAGGTAGGGCAGCATCGCCAGGAACTGGCTCGGGATGCTGCTGCCGATCGCGCCCAGATAGGTGGCGAGCTGGTCGGCGAAGCCGAAGAACAGCGCCGCCAACAGGGCACCCGTCGGACTCCACCGGCCGAAGATGAGCGCGGCCAGGGCGATGAAGCCCTTACCGCCGATCATGTTCTTGGTGAACGAGTAGAGCGCCAGCGTGTACGACGCCCCACCGACACCGGCCACCAGACCGGCCATGATCACGTTGCGGTAGCGCAGCCGCAGCACCTTCACGCCCAGCGTGTCGGCGGCGGTCGGGTGCTCACCCACCGACCGGGTCCGCAGACCCCACCGGGTGCGGAACAGGGCCAGGTGGATGACCAGCACCAGCAGCAGGCCGAGGTAGAGGAAGATGTTGCCCCGGAACAGCGCCGGACCGATCAGCGGGATGTCCTTCAGCAACGGGATCTCCCAGTTGCTGAAGCGCGGCGCGCTGTTGTACCTCGCCGCGTCGGGCTGCATCAGCCGCTCGTAGAGGAAGCCGGTGATGCCGACCGCCAGCAGGTTCAGCACGATGCCCATGACCACCTGGTCGACCAGGTAGCGGATGGCGAACACGGCCAGCAGCAGCGAGATGAACGCGCCGCCGATCGCGGCGGCCACCAGGCCGACCCAGACGTTGCCGGAGATGCTGCCGAACAGCGCGCCGGAGAAGGCGCCCATCAGCAGTTGGCCCTCGATCGCCACGTTGACCACGCCGGAACGCTCGCAGAGCACACCGGCCAGCGCGCCGAAGATCAGCGGCAACGCCAGGATGAACGTGCCCCGGACGACGTTGACCAGCGGCATGAAGTTGCGGCCCTCGGGGGCGGCGGAGACCTGCCAGCAGAGGAAGCTGAGCACGAAGGCGACCAGGCCGGCGCCGAGCAGCAGCGTGAACCAGCGCCTGGGCACGCCGGCCAGCAGGGCCGCGCCGGCCGCCGCGGCGATGACGCCGAACAGGATCGCGCCGATCGTGCCGTTGATCTCCAGGGCGGCACCGCCCTCGGTCTCGCTGAGCGTGAAGCGGGCCTGCTGGTCGGTGGCGAGCGCGCCGAACAGCACGGCCGCGAGCACACCCAGCGCCAGCAGGACGGCCCCGGCCTTGCGGGTACGCGTCCAGAAACCCTCGTCGACCGCGGTTACGGCGACCTCGGGGACAGCGGTGGTGGACATGCTCACCAGCCCTTCGCGAGGCTCGTCTGCAGCCGGGCGGCGCGGGCCGCCCGGAGCTGGAAGATCGCCTTCACCAGGGCGGGCGCGGCGATGAAGATGACGATGAGCGCCTGGAGCACGGTGACCAGCTCCAGCGAGATCCCCGAGTACGACTGCATCCGGTTGCCGCCGGCCTGGAGCGCGCCGAACAGCAGCGCGGCCAGCAGCACGCCCCACGGCTTCACGCGGCCGAGCAGGGCGACCAGGATGCCGTCGAAGCCGATCTGCGCGATCACCAGCGGGGTCAACGCGTTGGCGGTGGAGCCGAGCACCATGTTCGAGCCACCGAGGCCGGCGAGCAGACCCGCGGTCGCCATCACCAGCACGTACGTCTTGGTCACGCTGATGCCGGCGGTCCGGGCCGCGTCCGGGTTCTCGCCCACCGCGCGTAGCTCGAAGCCGAGCGTGGAGCGGTTGAGCAGCCAGGCGATGAACCAGGTGGCCAGCACCGCGAGCAGGATGCCGGCGTGCACCCGCAGGTTGTCGCCGAGCAGCCGGGGCAGCTGCGCGGAGGAGTCGACCGGCTTGCTGATCGCGTCCGCGCGGTCGGGGTTCTGCACCCCGTTCTGGACGATGATCCAGGACAGGAAGTAGATCGCCACGTAGTTGAGCATGATCGTGTTGATCACCTCGTGGGCGCCGGCGCGGGCCTTGAGGATGCCCGGGATGAAGCCCCAGAGGGCGCCGCCGAGCGCACCGGCGATCAGCGCCACCAGCAGGTGCACGCCGGGCGGCAGCGGCAACGCGAAGCCGGCGACGGCGGCCAGGATCACGCCGATGGTGGCCTGGCCCTGGGCGCCGATGTTGAACAGACCGCCACGGAACGCCAGCGCCACCGACAGGCCGGTGAAGACCAGCGGCGCGGTGTAGGTCAGCGTCTCCGAGATCGGGCCCATGACGGCGGTGAAGCCGACCGCGTCCGGGTCGAAGATCGCGCCCTTGAACAGGTTCGCGTACGCCTCGCTGACCACGGTCCAGCTGGCGTTCAACGCGTCCGCCGGGCGGGCGGTGATGTAGCTGTAGGTGGCCAGCACCTCCGGGTCGGAGACGATGATCAGCACGGCGCCGACCAGCATGGCCAGCACCACCGCGAGCACCGTCACGGTGACCGTGTTCGCCGCCCAGAGGTTGTCCAGGAAGAGCCTGCCCAGGCTGGGCCGGGGCTCCCCGGCCGGTGGCTGCTTCGGCGCGGCGGCGGGCACCGGACGCTCGGTGTCGCCGGCCGGCACGGTCGGCGTCGCCCGGGCCTCGCTGCGCGCCTCCTGCGCCTCGGTCGCCGGCTCCTTGTCCGGGGAGCCCGAGACCGGATTCGGGTTCGTCATGCCTCGTCCTCGTTGGCAGGGCTGTCAGCGGTCGGGGTGGCGGTGTCGGGCGTGATGCCGGCCATCAGCAGGCCGATCTCCTCGCGCGGGGTGTCCGGGCCGACGATGCCGATGATCCGACCGCGGTACATCACCGCGATCCGGTCGGCCAGGCCGATCACCTCGTCCAGCTCGCTGGAGACCACCATGACCGCGGTGCCGACGTCCCGCTCGCGGATCACCCGGCTGTGGATGAACTCGATCGAGCCGACGTCCACGCCCCGGGTGGGCTGCGCGGCGATGAAGAGCTTCAGCGGCCGGGACAGCTCCCGGGCCACGATCACCTTCTGCTGGTTGCCGCCGGAGAGCGTGCCGACGGCCGCGTCGGCCGACGAGGTACGGATGTCGAACTGCTCGATCCGCTCCTTCGCCGACTTGCCGATGGCGTCCGGCTTCAGCGACAGGCCCTTGCCGAACGGCGGCCGGTCGTAGATGTCCAGCACCAGGTTCTCCGCCACGGAGAACTCCTTGACCAGGCCGTCGACGCTGCGGTCCTCCGGCACGTAGCCGACGCCGGCACGGAGCACCTTCTTGGTCGACCAGCCGTTCACCGCCTCGCCGTCGAGGCTGATCGTGCCGGCGAGCGTGGGACGCAGGCCCATGATCGCCTCGATCAGTTCGGTCTGGCCGTTGCCCTGCACGCCAGCGACGCCGAGCACCTCACCGGCGCGCACGGTCAGGTCGACGCCGTCGACGGCGCGTACCTGCCGGTCGTCGTCGACGACCAGGCCGGCGATCTCCAGGATCGGCTTGCCGGGTTCGGCGGGCTTCTTGTCCACGGTCAGCCGGACGCTGCGGCCCACCATCAGCGCGGCCAGCTCGTCCCGGCTGGCGCTCGGCTCGGCGGTGCCCACGGTCCTGCCGCGCCGGATCACGGTGATCCGGTCGGCGATCGCCTTGACCTCGCCCAGCTTGTGCGTGATGAACACGATCGACTTGCCGGCGGCCTTGAGCGACCGCATGACCGTGAGCAGCTCCTCGGTCTCCTGCGGCGTCAGCACGGCCGTGGGCTCGTCGAGGATCAGCAGGTCGACGTCCCGGGTGAGCGCCTTGACGATCTCCACCCGCTGCTGGATGCCGACCGGGAGGTCCTCGATCACCGCGTCCGGGTCGACCCGGAGGTTGTAGCGCTCGGAGACCTCGGCGACCTCGCGCCGGGCGCGCCGGCGGTCCAGGATGCCGGCGAACGGCCCCCGGACCTGCTCGGCGCCGAGCATGACGTTCTCGGCCACGGTGAAGACCGGCACCAGCATGAAGTGCTGGTGCACCATGCCGATCCCGGCGGCGATCGCGTCCGACGGACCCTTCAGCTTCAGCGGCTTGCCGTCGACCAGGATCTCGCCCTCGTCGGGCTGGTAGAGCCCGTAGAGCACGTTCATCAGGGTCGACTTGCCGGCGCCGTTCTCGCCGAGCAGGGCGTGGATCTCTCCAGGCTCCACCGTGAGGTCGATGTGGTCGTTGGCGACCAGATCACCGAACCGTTTGGTGATGCCGCGCAGTTCGAGTCTCAGCGCAACCTCCTGGAGTGCGAGCGATGGTGCAGCGTAGCCACTGCCGCGCCGCCACCGCGCCGGGTGGGGGTGTGGGGGATCAAGGTGACCGGCCGCCCCGAGGCGCGGGGTGCGGACCCCGTGCGCCGGGACGGCCGGATCGTCAGTGCTGGTGCCCGCCGGCCCCCGCCGTCGATGATCTCACCGCGGCGGCCGGCGGAGCGGTCACTTGGTCGGCTGGGCCTTCGAGGTGACCGTGATGGTGCCGGCGGAGATGTCCGCCTTGAGCTTGTCGACCTCGGCCTTCAGGTCCGCCGGGACCTTGCTGTCGAAGTCGTGGTACGGCGCGATGGAGACGCCGGTGTTGGCCAGCGTGCCCACGAAGCCCGGCTTGGCCTGCAGCTTCTCGCCACCGGCGGCCTTCAGCACGGCCTCCTTGACGGCCTCCGGGATGTTCTTGACGACCGTGGTGAGGATCGCCGAGCAGTCCGGGGTGCTCTCGCAGCCGTCGATGTCCACCCAGACGACCGAGTACTTGCCGCCCGAGGACTTCGCCGCGGCGGTGGTGCCGAGACCGGCGCCGCCGGCGACCGGCATGACGATGTCGGCGCCCTGGGCCACCAGCGCGTCGGACACCTTCTTGCCCTCGTCCTGCTTCTCGAAGGAGTTCGCGAAGGAACCCTTCTGAGCGGCCTTGTCCCAGCCCAGGACCTGGACGTTCTTGCTCTTGGCCTTGTTGTAGTACGCCACGCCGTCGGCGAAGCCGTCCATGAAGATGGTGACCGGCGGGATCGGCTGGCCGCCGTAGGTGCCCACCTTGCCGGTCTTGCTCATCCCGGCGGCGAGGTAGCCGGCCTGGAACGCGGCCTGCGCGGTGTCGAACTGCATCGGGTAGATGTTGTCCAGACCCGGGTTGGCGTCCACGATCGCGAACTGCTGGTTCGGGTTCGCCTCGGCGGCCTTCTTGGTGGCGTCCGACATCAGGCCACCGACGGCCAGGATGAAGTCGCACTTCTGGTTGACGAAGCCGGTCAGGTTGACCTCGTAGTCCTGCTCAGCCTTCGACTGGACGTTCTTGATGTCGATGCTGTCGTTCTCCTTCTTCGCCTCCTGGAGGCCCTTCCAGGCCGAGGTGTTGAAGGACTTGTCGTCGATGCCACCGACGTCGGTCACCATGCAGGCGCTGAACTTCTTGCCACCGGTGCCGCCGGCGTTCTTGTCGTCGTCCGGAGCCTCACCACACGCGGCGGCGCCCAGCACGAGGCCACCCGCCACGACGGCGGAGGCGATCCGCATCCCACGCACAGAGCGCAAGACGTCTCCTTCCCATTGCCCACCGCGTCGTGCGCGGTGCGCAGCCCTTGCGCCGGCCTGCGGTGTGCCGCCGGCGTCCCACGTTACGGACGGGAGCGTACGCCCGCGCCCACCCACCGGCCGACAATCGTGCACGACTGTTGAGCGTCCGTTACCCCGGTGTAACCCTTGGGTGGGGCAGATCACTTCTCGTGCTGACAGACCTGATGGGCGGTGTCGCGAACGTCCGTTTCCGGCGCCTCCCCGACCTCCCGGCGAACTACCGCCAGAAGACCGCGACCGCCGCGTTGACCAGCGTCAACCCGATGATCGCAAGGAAGTGCCCACGGTTCACGGACTCCCGCTTACGGGAGAAGAAGACCATGACGAAGATGAGCAGCGCGAGCACCAACTTGGTAACAAGCTTCGCGGGGGCGGGCTCGTCCCCGTCGCGCAGCGGGGCGGACAGTCCGAGACCGGTCAGGATCTGGATCACCGCCCCCCACAGCATCGCGGCGTTGATCCGCAGTCGGCCGGTGACGTACTGGGCGATCCCGCCGCCGAGCAGCAGCGCGAAGCCGATCAGATGGACGTAGAGAAGGATCAGACGAAGAGCTTCCACGCCGGCCATCCTCCCCCATCAACGACGCTTTGTAGTAGGGGCCCGCCGAGGTGCCGTCATACCGTGACCTCGGCTCGGGCCGGGCGCGACACCGGCGCCTCGCCGAGCCCGCCGGACCGTCGGCCGATCAGCACGAGCGCCAGCCCGACCAGCGCGTATCCGGCCAGCACGGCCAGCGACCGACCGGCCCCCGCGCCGTCGAAGAAGGCCGCCGACCGCAGCAGCGTGCCGCCGGCGCCGACCGGCAGGAACTGACCGACCGTCCCCCACGGCTGCGGCAGCAGCTCGGGCGCGGCGGCGACCGCCGAGAGCGGGTTGCCGACCAGGAAGACCAGCAGCGCGCCGAGCCCGATCCCGGCGCGGCCGAGCAACGCGCCCAGCCCGGCCACCGTGCCGGCGGCGGCGAGCGAGAACAGCCCGATCGCGCCGGCCTCCCGCCACGGGTCGCCGTCGACGAGACCGAGCCAGCCGTGCAGCACCGCGACGCCGACGCCGCCGGCGACCACCGCGTACCCGATCAGGCCGGCGAACCGCGCGACGCGACCGGCGACCAGCAGCGTGAGCAGCGCGCCGGCCAGCATGCCGGTGAGCGCCAGCGGCAGGAAGCCGGCGGCGAACCCGGCGCCGCGCGGGTCGTCCGGGTCGGCCGGCACGACGGGCGTCACCGGCACCGGGCTGCCGCCGGAGAGCTGGCCGGCGGCCTCGGTGAGCAGGGCGGCCACGGTGGGGCTGGCGGCCGGCGCGGTGTGCAGCGCGACGCCGTCCGGGCCGGCCACGAACGCGGCGTACACCTCGCGGCCCCGCAGGGCCCGGTCGGCGGCCGCCGCGTCCGGGAGCGTGGTGACCGCGAAGCCGCCGGGCCGGGCGGCGGCTAGCCGGGCGGCCAGCTCCGCGGCGGCCGGCGGCCCGGCCACCGCGACCGGCAGGTCGCGCGGCGCGAGGTGCGCGGCCGGCGCCGCGAACAGGGGTACGAGCAGCGCCTGCGCGACCACCGTCAGGCCGACCAGCAGCGCGGCGAGGGACCAGGGCGAGCGGGACCGGAGCATCGGCGTCTCCCTAAAACGAATGTTCGTTCTCTTGAACCGAGCGTGCGCCTCCGCGCGGCCTTCGTCAAGAACGAACGTTCGCTTTAGAATGTGGGACGTGCCACGAGTTTCCGAGCAGCACCTCGCCGCCCGCCGTCAGCAGATCCTCGACGCGGCCCGGCGGTGCTTCGTGCGCGACGGCTTCCACCACACCTCGATGCAGGACGTGATCAGGGAGGCCGGGCTCTCGGTCGGCGCCGTCTACCGCTACTTCCCGAGCAAGAACGACCTGATCACGGCCATCGCCCAGGCGGTGGTCGGCACCGCGGACGCGACCTTCGCCGAGCTGTCCGCGGCCGACCCGCCGCTGCCGCTGACCGGGGTGCTGGAGCGGGCCCTCACCTTCGTCGACACCCAGCTCGGCCCGGACGGGGTGCTGCCGCTGGCGTTGCAGGTGTGGAGCGAGGCGCAGCGGGACCCGGTGCTGGCGGAATTCGTCGCGGCCACCTACACCCGACTGCGGGCCCACTTCGTCGCCGCCGCCAGGCGGGCGCGCGACGCCGGCGAGCTGCCCCCCGACGCGGATCCGGAGGCGGTCGGCGCGGCCCTCTTCGGCCTGGTCCCCGGCTACTTCACCCAGCGCATCCTGACCGGCTCCCCCGACCGCGCCACCTACCTCACCGGCGCCCGAGCCCTCCTGCGCTGAGGTGTTGGGAGGGGCCCCTTGTTATGCAGAATGCGTTAACAGGGGGCCCCTCCTTTCACAGACGCCAGAGCTGGAAGGTGGGGCCGTCCGCCGGCAGCGTCACCGTGCCGTCGGCGGACGGGCGCAGCGCCGCCGCGCCGCCGTAGACGTTGTCGGCGGCGGGCAGGCCGGTCAGGCGGACCGGGGCGCCGGGGGCGCGGCGGGCCAGGGCCAGCACCGTGCCGGTCGGCGCCTCGCGCAGGAACACCAGCGTGTCCGCGTCCGCGTGCACCCAGCGCAGGCCGCCGTGCCGCAGCGCCGGCTCGTCGCGGCGCAGCGCCAGCAACGACCGGTACGCGTCGAACGTGCGCCGGTCCCAGCTCTCCGGCCGGTGCCACGGCATCGGGGTCCGCGAGCCCTCCCCGTTGGTGCCGGTCAGCCCCAGCTCGTCCCCGGCGAACACCACCGGCGTGCCGGGCATGGTGGCGAGCAGGCCGGCGGCCACCTCCTGCCGGGCCGCGTCACCGACCACGGTGCGGATCCGGGCCGAGTCGTGCGAGCCGAGCAGCTGCCACGAGTGGGTGTACGACCGCCACGACACCAGCGACCGGTAGGTGTTCATGGTCGCCAGGACCGCGCCCGCGTCCCGCCGCCGCACCCCGCCCGGGGTGCCGAGGAAGTTCGGCACCGGGTCGTCGCCCGCGCGCAGCCAGGACCACACCGGGTCGGTGAAGCCGACGTAGTTCATCGTTCCGTGCCAGCCGTCCCGGTCCAGGTCACCGGTGTGGTCGTGGCCGTGCTCGGCGAGCAGCAACGCGTCCGCCCGGGTCTCGGCGACCACCTCACGCAGCAGCCGCGCCACCTCGTGTGTGTAGGCGTCGGCGCCCCGCCGGCCGGTCATGTTCGCCACGTCCACCCGCCAGCCGTCCAGCCCGTACGGCGGGCGCAGCCAGCGGCGCAGCAGCGAGTCCTCGGCGGTGGCGAACCGGCGGCGCAGCTCCGCGCTGCCCCAGTTGAGCTTCGGCAGCGACTTGACCCCGTTCCAGGACTCGTAGTCCTGTCCGGGCAGGTCGAAGTAGTACAGGTCGCGTTCGGGCGCGTGCACGTCGGAGACGGCGGCGGTGAACCAGTCGTGGGCGTCGCCGGTGTGGTTGCTGGTGATGTCGCCGAGCAGCCGCCAGCCCCGGGCGTGCACCGCGTCGGCGAGCCGGGCCAGCGCGGCGTCGCCGCCGAGCAGCGGGTCGACCGTGTCGAAGCTGGACGCGTCGTACCGGTGGTTGGAGCGGGCCGGGAAGACCGGGGTGAGGTAGACCGTGTTGACGCCGAGCCGGTCCAGGTGGTCCAGGCGTTCGGTGATCCCGTCGAGGTCGCCGCCGTAGAACTGGCGGGGCGTCTCCGGGCCACGGCCGATCACCGGGGTGTCCCAGTCGCACGGGATGGCCCAGTCCGGCGCGGTCCGGGTGTCGGCGGCGGCGGAGCGGGCGAACCGGTCCGGGAAGATCTGGTAGATCACCGCGTCCCGGGCCCAGGCCGGCGGCGGCGCGTAGCTGACCAGCTTGAAGTCGCCGTGGTCCGGCACGTCGTGGGCGGCCGTGCCGGCCGCGTTCAGCCAATGGGCACCGCGGTCGCCGTCGAGCAGGAAGCGGTAGTTGCTGACCGGGTTGCGGACCTCGACGTCGGCCCGCCACCACACGTCACCGTTCTCGGTGCGGTCGACCACCGCCTCGGCGAAGTGCGGCTCGCCGTCGCCGGTGGTGCGCAGGTGCACCTGGCGGACGCCGGCGCCGGCGGGCACCCGGACGAAGACGGGAACGGTCTGCCCGAGCGCGGGCTCCTGCTCCGGGACGTAGGTGGCGGACCCGTCGTGGTGCGGTTGCAGGGACATGGTGGTGCCTTTCGCGTCGTACCGACAGGGAGTGGGGCGGGCACCCGCCGCGGTCGGTGTGACCCGACCGCGGCGGTCCGCCCGAGAACCGCTCCGGTGTACGCCGACACGACGCCCTTGCCGCAGCGTGAGCCGAGGAGGCTCAGCCCTTGACGGCTCCGGAGGTGAGGCCGGAGACGATGTAGCGCTGGAGCAGTTGGAACACCAGCACCGTCGGGATCGCGGTGAGCAGCGTGCCCGCCGCGAAGATCCCGAAGTTGTTGTTGCGTTCGCCCGCCACCAGGCCGTACATGCCGACCGCGAGGGTCTTCGACTCGGTGTTGGTGAGGAACACGTTGGCGATGATGAACTCGTTGATCGACCCGATGAACGCGAGCAGGCCGGTCACCGCCAGGATCGGCGCCACCAGCGGCAGCATGATCCGGAAGAAGACCTGCACGTGCGAGGCGCCGTCCATGGTCGCGGACTCGTCCAGCTCCTTCGGCAGCGTGTCGAAGAAGCCCTTCATCAGCCAGGTGTTCGCCCCCAGCGCGCCACCCATGTAGAGCAGGAACAGGCCCCACGGGGTGTTGAAGCCGATCGCCGGGTACAGGTCGGTGACCGTGGTGAAGATCAGGAAGATCGCCACGATGGCCAGGAACTGCGGGAACATCTGGATCAGCAGCAGCGTGAGCAGGCCGACCCGGCGCCCGGCGAACCGCATCCGGGAGAACGCGTACGCGGCCAGCGCCGACAGGAAGATCGACGCGAAGCTGGCCACGCCCGCCAGCAGCAGCGAGTTGAGGAACCAGTGGCCGAACGCGGTGCGGTCGAACAGGTTGGTGAAGTTCTCCAGCGACGCCCCGGTCGGCAGCAGCTCGGTGGAGGAGAGCGTGCCGAGCGGGTTGAGCGCCGCCGAGATCACGAACAGGATCGGGAAGAGGCTGAACACGACCGCCAGCACCCCGACCAGGTGCCGCCAGCCCACCTGGGCGAACCACCGGCTGCGCGCCCGGCCGGCCGCGTTGCGGTTGGCCACCGGGGTTTCCGCGATGCTGGTCACGAGTACACCTCCTCCTGCTTGCGGGTGCGCCGGAAGCTGATCGCCGACACCGTCGCCACGATCGCGAAGATGAAGATCGACACGGTGGCGGCCAGGCCGAACTCGGCGCCCTGCGCGCCGAACGCCAACCGGTAGGTGTAGGTGATCAGCAGGTCGGTGGCGCCGTTGCGCGGGTTGTCCGGCGCGAACGGCCCACCCTCGGTGGTGAACAGGATCGCGTTGACGTTGTTGAAGTTGTACGCGAACGACGCGATCAGCAGCGGCGAGAGCGCCACCAGCAGCAGCGGCAGGGTGACCGCCCGGAACGACTGCCAGGGCGTCGCCCCGTCGACCGAGGTGGCCTCGGTCAGCTCCCGCGGGATGGCCTGCAACGCGCCGGTGGCGACCAGGAACATGTACGGGTAGCCGAGCCAGAGCTGCACCAGCAGCACCGCGATCCGGGCCGACCAGGAGCCGCCGAACCAGTCGACGTCCAGCCCGAACAGGTTGTTGACCAGGCCGAAGTCGGTGTTGAACATGTCCCGCCAGACCAGCAGCATCGCGAACGACGGCATCGCGTACGGGAGGATCAGCAGCACCCGGTAGAAGTTCGTGCCCTTCATCCGGGGCGAGTGCAGGGCGAGCGCGATGGCCATGCCGAGCAGGAAGGTGAGGCCGGTGGAGCCGATCGCGAACGCGAAGTTCCAGGCCAGGGTGCCGAAGAACGGCTTGGAGATGTTCGGGTCGGTGAGCACGGCGCTGAAGTTCTTCAGCCCGACGTTCACCTTCCAGCCCTGGGTGAGCCGCTCGCCGTCGGCGGCGACGAAGGAGCCGACCTTCTCGTCCGCGCTCCAGGTCTTGCCGGTCTCGCTGTCCTTGACGCAGTCGCAGCCGGCGTCGTACGCCCGGGCCGCCTTGCCCTCGTAGGCCCGGGTGAGGCCGTTGGAGCGGATGGCGCCGCCGTCGGTGGGGACGATCAGCGCGGTGATCGCGTCGCTGCGGCCGCTGGCCTGGCCGATGTTCAGCACGGTGTAGCCGTCGGCGGCGGTGACCTTGCCGCTGAGGCTGCTGACCGTGACGTCACCGGCGTCGAGCTTGCGCAGCCCGCCCGCGTCCCCGGCGAAGACCTCCTTGGTCTTCGGGTCGCTGAGCAGGAACACCAGGGGGCCGGTGGCCGGGTCGCCCTTGGTGGCGATGCTGAGGTTGTACTCGGTCGAGCCGGGGACCTGCTTCACCGAGGAGGTCTGGATGGCGACGATCGCGTCGTCCTTGCTGCCCCGGTGGCCGTCGCCGAAGTTCGTGAACGCGGTGCTCGCGGTGTAGAGCACCGGGAAGACCTGGAAGGCGATCAGGAAGAGCGTGCCGGGGACCAGGTACTTGGCCGGGATGTGCCGGCGGCTCAGGTAGAGGTAGAACAGGCCGGCGGTGGTGACCGCCAGGACACCCAGCCCGATCCACTGTTCGGCCTCGATGAGCGGGAACGCCGCCCAGATCGCGATCCCGGCCACCAGGCCGAGCAGGACCACCTTGACGACGAGGCCGGTCGCGGTGATCGGCGCGTGGTTCCGCGCGGTACGGGACGTGCGCGGGAGCCCGGGGCGGGCGGGCTCCCGGCCCGGGGTCTGCGTGGCAGACCCCGGGCCGGACAGCGGCGCGCTCATTACTTGATCTGACCCTGGATGGTCTTGCCAGCGGCCGTGATCGTCTTGGCCGGGTCGGCGCCACCGATGATGGCGGCCTCCGCCTTGCCGAACGGGTCCCAGATCGCGGCCATGGCCGGGATCGCCGGGAGCACCTGGCCGTTCTTGCCGGCCTCGGAGAACTTGGCCAGGTCGGCGTCCTCGCCCTTGACCTGGTCGAAGGCGGCGGTCAGCGCCGGCGGGCGCGGCTCGGCCTTGTACAGCGCGACGGCCAGCTCGGGCTTGGTCACGTAGTTGGTGACGAACTCCTGGGCCAGGGCCTTGTTCTTGCCCTTGGCGGCCACGTAGAACGCCTGGACGCCCACGAACGGCTGGGCCTCCTTGCCACCGGCGAAGCCGGGGACCGGGGAGATGTCGTACTTGATGCCGGCCTTCTTGGCGTCGGCCACGGCCCACGGGCCGGAGACCAGGAAGGCGCACTTCTTGCCGGTGAAGGTGGCGATCGAGTTCTCGCCGGTGATGGAGCGCTTAAGCGCGCCGTCGCCCTTCTCACCGAGCTTCGCGATCTTCTGGAAGGCCGCGATCGACTCCGGCTTGCCCACGCCCAGGTCCTTCGGGTCGTAGTCGCCGTTGGCGGCGGTGCCGAACAGGTAGCCGCCACCCGAGGTGTACAGCGGGTAGATGTGGTACGCGTCGCCGTTCTGGCCGGACTGGAGGCAGAGGATCTCGCTGGCCTTCTTCTCCGCCTTGAGCTTCTTGCCGGTGGCGACCAGGTCCTCGATCGTCTTCGGCGCCTCGGGGGCCAGCTCGGTGTTGCGGAGCAGGGCCACGTTCTCGGTGGCGTAGGGCACGCCGTAGAGCTGGCCGTTGAACGTGACGGCCTTGATGGCGGTCTCGTTGAAGCCGCTCTTCTGCTCGGCCGGCAGCTGCACCGGGTCGATGGCACCGTTCTGGACCATGTTGCCGATCCAGTCGTGCGCGCCGACCACGACGTCCGGGCCGCTGCCCTGCTGGGAGGCGGTGACGAAGTTGGTCTGCAGGTCCTTGGAGACGGCCTGGACCTCGACGGTCACGCCGTTCTCCTTGCCGAACTCCTCGGCGAAGGGCTTGAGGGCGGCGGTGCGCTTGTCGTCGGCCCAGATGACCAGCTTGCCGCCGGTCGCCTTGTCGGCGGACTTCTCGGCGGCCGGCTTGTCGCTGCCGCTGTCACCACAGCCGGACGCGGCGAGCGCCAGGCCGAGGACGGCGACCACACCCGCGGTACGGATGCGCATCGGTACTCCTGTCGTCATGGTGGCCCGCCGGGGGAAGGGCGACCACCAGTGGAAACCTCTGAAAGTTCTTGCTGACCGGCGCGGGGGTGCTGCGCCGCTGCTCTCGCATGTTGCGGGGACGTTAGCAAGAGGTTGCAGAGAATGGAAGGGCTTGCAGAAGTGTACGCAAGACTTTGCCGTTGAGCTAAAGTGCCGCCATGCGCGCTCGACTGTCCGACATCGCCCAACAGGCCGAAGTCAGCGAGGCCACGGTGTCGCGGGTGCTCAACGACCGCCCCGGAGTGGCCCCGGAGACCCGGCAGGCCGTCCTCACCGCCCTCGACGTGCTCGGCTACGAGCGACCGGCCCGGCTGCGCAAGCGCAGCGCCGGGCTGGTCGGCCTGGTCGTGCCCGAGCTGGACAACCCGATCTTCCCGGCGTTCGCCCAGATCATCGAGTCCGCCCTCGCCCCGACCGGCTACACGCCGGTGCTCTGCACCCAGACCCCCGGCGGCGTCCGCGAGGACGAGTACGTCGAGATGCTGCTGGACCGCCAGGTATCGGGCATCGTCTTCGTCTCCGGCCTGCACGCCGACACGGCCGCGGACCACGACCGCTACCGCACCCTGCTCGCCCGGCCGCTGCCGATCGTCATGATCAACGGCTACGCCCCCGGCATCCCCGCGCCCTTCGTCTCCTGCGACGACCGGGAGTCCGCCGAACTCGCCGTCGCCCACCTGGTGGCGCTCGGGCACCGGCGGATCGGCCTGATCACCGGCCCGGACCGGTTCGTCCCGGTGCAGCGCAAGGTCGCCGGCTACAAGGCGGCGATGGGGCGCCTCACCGACATCTCCGACGAGGACCTGACCGAGCTGACCGAACTGTCCCTGTTCGGTGTGGAGGGCGGCGAGGCCGCCGCCGGCCGGCTGATCGAGCGCGGCGCCACCGGACTGGTCTGCGGCTCCGACCTGATGGCGCTCGGCGCGATCCGGGCGGCCCGCCAGCGCGGCCTGTCCGTGCCCGAGGACATCTCCGTGGTCGGGTACGACGACTCCCCGCTGATGGCGTTCACCGACCCGCCGCTGACCACCGTGCGCCAGCCGGTCGCCGCCATGGCGGTCGCGGCGGTACGGGCGCTGGTCGACGAGATCAACGGCCACCCCTCCCCCAACTCCGAGTACCTGTTCCGCCCCGAGCTGGTGGTACGCGGCTCCACCGCGGTGACCCGCCCCGCGACCGCCCCCAAACGCCAGCGCCCCGCCCCCACCTCCCTGGCCGTCCCCGCCTGACCACCCCGTCGATCTTGCAGTTTCGGCCCCGACAGAAGGGGTGAAAGCCGCGAGTCACGGGCCGCAACTGCAAGATCGCGGGTGCGCTCGGGGGCGGCGCTCTGCGCGGGGTGTCCCGGGATGCGGGACGGGGGTGGAAGCGTGATCCTCCTGGCGGGGAGGTGATCGGTGTCATTTCTTGCGCAAGGAATGCTTGACTCTTGCAGAGCTGGCGCGGCATCCTGCTCAGACACCCTGCGCCACCACAGAACGGGAATCGACATCCGATGACCTCTGCCCCCACCCCCACGCCGCTGGCCGCCGACGACGACTGGTGGCGGTCCGCGGTCGTCTACCAGGTCTACGTCCGCAGCTTCGCCGACGCGAACTCCGACGGTGTCGGTGACCTCCAGGGCATCCGGCAGCGCCTGCCCTACCTGCGTGACCTCGGCGTGGACGCGCTCTGGCTGACCCCCTTCTACACCTCGCCGCAGGTCGACGCCGGCTACGACGTGTCCGACTACCGGGACGTGGATCCGCTCTTCGGCAACCTGACCGACTTCGACGAGATGATCACCGACGCGCACGCCCTGGGCCTGCGGATCATCGTCGACCTGGTGCCCAACCACACCTCCAGCGCGCACCCGTGGTTCGCCGCGGCGCTCGCCGCCGGTCCGGGCTCGCCGGAGCGCGAGCGCTACCTGTTCGCCGACGGCAAGGGCGAGCAGGGCGAGCTGCCCCCGAACGACTGGGAGAGCATCTTCGGCGGCCCGGCGTGGACCCGGGTGGTCGACGGCCAGTGGTACCTGCACCTGTTCGACCCGGCCCAGCCCGACCTGAACTGGCGCCACCCCGAGGTGCGGGCCGAGTTCGAGGACGTCCTGCGCTTCTGGCTGGACCGCGGCGTGGACGGCTTCCGGATCGACGTGGCGCACGGGATGATCAAGGCCGAGGGCCTGCCGGACGTCGGCTTCAACTCGATGACCACCGGCCAGCGCCAGTCGGAGCTGCTCGGCAAGGGCCGGCTGCCCTACTTCGACCAGGACGAGGTGCACGACATCTACCGCGCCTGGCGGCCCATCCTGGACAGCTACCCCGGCGGTCGGATGGCGGTCGCCGAGGCCTGGGCCGAGACCCCGCAGCGGCTGGCCCGCTACATCGGCCCGGACGAGCTGCACCAGGCGTTCAGCTTCGACTTCCTCGACGCCACCTGGTCGGCCGACTCGTTCCGCAAGGTGATCGACACCGCGCTCGCCGAGTCGACGATCGTCGGCGCGCCCACCACCTGGGTGCTCTCCAACCACGACCGGCAGCGCCACGTCACCCGGTACGGCGACGGCGAGGTCGGCCTGCGCCGCGCCCGCGCCGCCGCGCTGCTGATGTTCGCGCTGCCCGGCTGCGCCTACGTCTACCAGGGCGAGGAGCTGGGCCTGCCGGAGGTGCTGGACCTCCCCGACGAGCTGCGCCAGGACCCGGCGTTCCGGCGCACCGGGGAGAGCCGCGACGGCTGCCGGGTGCCGATCCCGTGGAGCGGCGAGCTGGCCCCGTACGGCTTCGGGCCGGACGGCAGCGAGCTGAGCTGGCTGCCGGCGCCGGCGACCTGGCGGTCCCTCTCGGTGGCCGCGCAGACCGGCACGCCCTCCTCGACGCTGGAGCTCTACCGGGCCGCGCTGCGGATCCGCGGTGCGCACCCGGCGCTGGCCGGCCTCGGTGGCATCACCTGGCTGGAGACCGAGCCCGGCGTGCTGGCGTTCCGCCGCACCGCCGGGGACACCGAGCTGACCTGCGTGGTCAACATCAGCGGCGCCGACGTGACGGTGACCGGCTTCGGCCGGCCGCTCGTCGCCAGCGCCGATCTCACCGAGCAGGGCGACGGGCACGTCCTGCCGGTGGACGCAGCTGCGTGGTTCGAACGGCGCTGAGCCGGGTAACCCGCCAACGACCTGGTCGTCCGTTGTGCTCCGCGCCGACGGGCGGCTGGGCTGCCGACCCCTTGTGGTGGGGGGTGAGGTGGTACCGGCCCCTCGGGAGTCCGCTCCCGGGGGGCCGGTGTCCATCGGGGACCCTCGTCGTCAGCCGCCCTTGGCGGTGAGCAGCGCGGCGATCCGGGCGAACCCGGCGCGCACCTCGTCGGAGTCCGGCGGGTTGGCCGGCTCCGGCTCCGGCCGGCGCTCGGCGGCCAGTTCCAGCTCCTCGTCGATGACGTCCTCGAAGTCACCGTAGAGATCCGCCTGGTCGGCCTGGGCCGCCTCGTCCGCGGCGGCGATCTGCGCGGCGGCGATCTCGCCCCGGATCTCCTCCGGCGTCAGCGCCGGCAGCAGCGGCTCCACCACCGCCATCAGCTGCTCCTCGGCCACCACGGCCTCGGCCAGCGCGAGCGCGTGCGGCCGCTCGTACGGCCCGCAGACCACCGGCTCCCACTCGTCCTCCGGCCCGAGCGGGGCGAACGTGATGATCCACGGCAGGCCCAGCATCGGGGAGTCGTCCGGCAGGTCCAGTGTCACGAGTGCGCCCACCGGCCCATCATCGTCGTTGCCCGCACGACCGGGGAGCGCAATCCCCCGACTCTCCCCGCTCAGGCGACCGCTCTCAGCCACGCGTACCGGCGTCCAGCGCCGCACGGACCAGGGCGAGCGCCCGCTCCGGCGGGACGCCCAGGCGACGCGCCTCGGCGGCGTAGTCCGCGGCGGCACGGTGCAGCCGGTCGGTGGCGTCGTCCCGCCCCGGGGCCACCACGGTGCCGTGCCGACCCCGGGTCTCGACCAGGCCGGCGGCCTCCAGCTCCCGGTAGGCCCGGGCCACGGTGTTCACCGCCAGCCCCAGGTCCGCGGCGAGCTGCCGGACCGCGGGCAGCCGGGTGCCCACCGCCAGGCGCCCGTC
Source organism: Micromonospora sediminicola (assembly GCF_900089585.1). NCBI lineage: Bacteria > Bacillati > Actinomycetota > Actinomycetes > Micromonosporales > Micromonosporaceae > Micromonospora > Micromonospora sediminicola. The sequence goes on from NZ_FLRH01000004.1 coordinate 1,719,896, forward strand.
CCCCACCATCGCCGCGAGCTGCGCGCGCACCTGCTCGTACGGAGGGGTGGCCGACCCGGCGTCGATCCGTATCCGGGCGCTCATCCGCCGCCTCCGGGGGTGCCCGGGTCGGTCTCCTCGTCGAGCACGTCGGCCTCCACGTCCACCTCCCGCGCCCCGCCCTCGGCCAGGTCGACCACCCGGCCGTAGCGGCTGGTGGCGGCGAGCGCGGCGCCGAAGAGCACCAGTTGGTTGAGCAGGTAGAGGTAGAGCAGCAGCCCCACGGCGGTCGCCACCACCGTGTACGCCGGGTTCCGCTCGGTGCGGACCACGTAGTAGCGCCCCACGGTGTTGAGCAGCGTGATCCCGACCGCGACGGTCAGCACCGCCGGGCGCAGCCGCCGCCGGCTCATCCGCAGCCGGGGCACGGCGAGCAGCAGCGCGGCGGCGAGCACGGCGTTGACCAGCACGCTCAGCACCGCGCTGACCGTGGTCAGGCCCACCGAGCCGGTGCTGCGCAGCAGGAACCGCAGCAGCGACTCCAGCGCGTCGACGGCGGCGACCGAGACGAAGAGCAGCACGAAGACCGCGACCAGCACGCCCAGGTCGACCAGCCGGCGCACCACCAGGTTGCCGGGCTGCTGGTTGAAGCCGTACATCAGGCGCTGCGAGGAACGGATCGCCTCCACCCAGCCGATGCCGGTGAAGACCAGGATGACCAGGCCGACCACGCCGACGGTGTTGCTGCTCTCGGAGATCTGGGCCGGGTCGAGGAAGGGCAGGTTGTCCCGCAGGAAGTCGGCCGCCGCGCGGCTGACCTCCTCGTTGTCCCGCAGCACCGCGCCGAAGATCCAGTACGCGACCAGGGCGAGCGCGAACACGGCGAAGAACCCGTAGTAGGCGATGGCGGCGGCGAGCCGGCCGGCCATCAGGTCGGCGTAGAGCGTCCCGGCCAGCCAGAGGTGGTCGAAGACCGACGAGCGACCACGAGCCGCGTCGATACGGCGCCCGATGGCCGTCTCGATCCGGCCGAAGACGTTCACTCCGTCATCCTCGCCGATCCCCGCTCCCGGCGGAGGCGGCCCGGCCGGCCGAGTGCTCAGCGCGGGCCGCCGAGCCGGAAGTCGCGGCGGGGCTGCCACCGGGTCGCCCCGCTGTGCGAGAAGAGCGTGAACGCGTCCACCTCGAACAGCGCGGAGAAGTCGGCCAGGTCCTCGTACGCCTTGTCCAGCACCTCGGGCGGCACGTCCTGGGCCACCGTCACGTGCGGGTGGTAGGGGAAGCGCGCTTCCCGGCGCAGTTCGGGGGCGGAGTTGATGGCGGCGGCGAGCAGCTCGCACTCGCTGATCCCGGCGGCCACCGCCACGAACACCACCTGGGTGACCGGGCGGAACGTGCCGGTGCCGCGCAGGTGCAGGGTGAACGGCAGGTGCGTGGCCGCCACCCGGGCCAGGTGCTCCTCGACGGCCGGCAGCGCGCGTACCGGGATCTCGGTGGGGCCGAGAAGGGTGACGTGCGCGGGGACCGCCTGCGGGTCGCCGGCGGAGATCCGGCGGCGGGTGAGCTGCCCGCCCCACGGTTCGGGGACGTCGACCGCGATCCCGATCTGGATCGTGTCGCCGCCGTCCCGCGCCGCGTCACCGCCCGCCACGTTGCGCGCCGTCCCTCCGGCCACCGACTGCGTCACTCCCGCCCCGCCCGGGCCGCTACTCGAACCGTACCGGCGGGAAGAAGCCCACCCGCTCGTACGCGGTGCGCAGCGTCTCGGCCGCCACCGCCCGGGCCTTCTCCGCGCCCCGGGCGAGCAGCTTGTCGAGCTGGGCCGGGTCGTCCAGGTAGCCGTTGGTGCGCGCCTGGATCGGCGTGACGAACTCCCGCACCACCTCGGCGAGGTCCTTCTTCAGGTCGCCGTAGCCCTTGCCGTCGTACGCGGCGACCAGGTCGTCGATGCCGCGGCCGGAGAGCGCGGAGTAGATGGTCAGCAGGTTGGAGATGCCCGGCTTGCCCTCGGCGTCGAAGACGATCTCGCGGCCGGTGTCGGTGACCGCCGAGCGGATCTTCTTGGCCGAGCGGGCCGGATCCTCCAGGAGGTCGATGATCCCGGCCGGCGAGGAGGACGACTTCGACATCTTGGCCGTCGGGTCCTGCAGGTCGGTGATCTTCGCGGTGTCCTTCACGATGTGCGGGGCGGGCATCGTGAAGGTCGGCCCGAACAGCGAGTTGAACCGCTGGGCCAGGTCGCGCGAGAGCTCCAGGTGCTGCCGCTGGTCCTCGCCGACCGGCACCGCGTTCGCCTGGTAGAGCAGGATGTCGGCGGCCTGCAGGATCGGGTAGGTGAACAGGCCGACGCTGGCCCGCTCGCTGCCCTGCTTCTGCGACTTGTCCTTGAACTGGGTCATCCGGCCGGCCTCGCCGAAGCCGGTGATGCAGCCGAGCACCCAGGCCAGCTGCGGGTGCTCGGGCACCTGCGACTGGACGAACAGGGTGCTGCGGTCCGGGTCGATGCCCAGCGCGAAGAGCTGCGCGGCGGCCACCCGGCTGCGCTGCTTGAGCACCTTCGGTTCGTGCCCGGCGGTGATCGCGTGCAGGTCCACCACGCAGTAGAACGCGTCGTGGCTCTCCTGCAGGGCCACCCAGTGCCGCAGCGCGCCCAGGTAGTTGCCGAGGTGGAACGAGTCGGCGGTCGGCTGGATGCCGGAGAAGACGCGCGGCCGGGCGGGTACGTCGGACATGGCGGCAATTCTGTCAGCAAGCCCCGGCGTCCGTCATGACGGGCCGGCGGGTCGGGCGGGTACGGCCGGCGGCGGGCCGCTGACCTCGCGCCGGGGCTCGGGCAGCCGCGCCGCGGAGACCACCAGGCGGGACACCCGTCGGCCGTCGAGCGCCAGCACCCGCAGCAGCCAGCCCTCCGGATCGGCCGGTCCCGATCCGTCGACCGGGTCGACGGCCACCGGCACCTCGTCGCCGGCCACCGGCAGCCGGCCCAGCGCGGCCATCACGTAGCCGCCGACCGTCTCGTACGGGCCGGCGGGCAACGGCACCCCGGTGCGCTCGGCGAAGTCGGTCAGGTTGAGCCGACCGTCGACCACGGCGGGCAGACCGGCGGGCTCGGCGTCGGGCGGCCCGTGGCCCTCGTCGTGGATCTCCCCGACCAGTTCCTCGACCAGGTCCTCGCAGGTCACGATGCCGGCGGTGCCGCCGTACTCGTCGACCACCACGGCCAGGTGGTGGCCCTCGCGGCGCATCTCGGTCAGCGCCGCGAGCACCCGTTTGCTGTCCGGCAGCCGCTTGACCTCACGGGTCAGCTCGCCGACGGTGACCCGGGCGTCCGGGCCCGGGCGCAGCAGCACGTCGCGCAGGTGCACCAAGCCGACCACGTCGTCGTGGGTGCCGTCGACCACGGGGTAGCGGGTGTGCGGGTCGTCGCGGACCAGCCGCTGCGCCGCGGCCACGGGCAGGCCGGCGGCGAGGAAGACCACCTCGGTGCGGGGCACCATCACCTCGCGGACCAGCCGCGCGCCGGCCACCAGCACCTCGTCGATGATCCGCCGCTCGTCCGGGTCGAGCAGCGTGTTCGCCGCGACCAGGTCGCGCAGCTCCGCCTCGCTGATCCGCTCGCGGCCGGCGGTGGGGCTCGCCCCGAGCAGGTCGGTGACCAGGCGGGTGGCGCCGTCGGCGGCGCGGACCACGAGGCGGGCCACGGTCCGGGCGAGCGGGCCGGGTTCGCGCCGGGGCCGCCCCGGCGGTCGCCGCCGAGGCCCGGGACCACCTGCCTCCCGCATGACAAGGATGGTAGACAGCGGACACCGTCCGCCCGCCCGAATGTTCGGATCTGTTCAACCCTGATGGATTGTGATGGAATGGAGGGAGGCTCACTCGACAGCGGTGGCACAGCCGTCGGCCGTAGGGTGATCACGGACGGCCGACGCGGAACGCGGCCAGGCAGAGGAGGACCTCACGTGAAACTGCTCGTCACCGGCGGCGCCGGCTACATCGGCAGCGTGGTGACCCGGATGCTGCTCGACCACGGCCACCAGGTGACCGTGCTGGACGACCTGCGCACCGGCCACCGCGAGGCGCTCGCCCCCGAGGCGACGCACGTCGAGCTGTCGGTGCACGAGGCCGCCCGGGTGCTCACCCCCGACGCCGGGTTCGACGGCGTGCTGCACTTCGCCGCCCTGATCGCCGCCGGCGAGTCGATGATCAAGCCGGAGCTCTACTGGCACACCAACACCGTCGGCTCACTCGCCCTGATCGACGCGGTCCGCGCCGCCCGGGTGCCCCGGATGGTGTTCTCCTCCACCGCCGCCGTCTACGGCAACCCCACCGAGCTGCCCATCCCGGAAACCGCCGTCAAGGCCCCCACCAACACCTACGGCGCGACGAAACTGGCCGTCGACATGGCGCTGACCTCCGAAGCGGTCGCGCACGACCTGGGCGCCGTCTCGCTGCGCTACTTCAACGTCGCCGGGGCCTACCTGCACGACGGGCTCGCCATCGGCGAACGGCACGAACCGGAGACGCACCTCATCCCGATCGCCCTCGACGTGGCCGCCGGCCGCCGGGAGAAGCTCCAACTCTTCGGCGACGACTACCCCACCGTCGACGGCACCTGCGTGCGCGACTACATCCACGTCGAGGACCTGGCCCGCGCCCACCTGCTCGCCCTCGACGCGGCCACCCCGGGCCGGCACCGGATCTACAACCTGGGCAACGGCAACGGCTTCACCAACCGGCAGGTCGTCGACGTGGTCCGCGAGGTCACCGGCCACCCCGTGCCGGTCGAGGTGGCGCCGCGCCGCGAAGGCGACCCCGCCGAACTGGTCGCGTCGTCCGCCCTGGCCCGCGACGAACTCGGGTGGACGCCGGCGAAGCCGACGCTGCACGACATGGTCGGCGACGCCTGGGCGTTCTACCGCGAGCACGTCGGTCGGCCCGCGTGAGCCCCGCGAGCGTGGGTGACGGTCGCCGCGGCGACGTCACCGACCGCGCCACCGCCGGCTTCCGGCAGCGGTACGGCGCCGAGCCGGCGGGCCGCTGGGCGGCTCCCGGGCGGGTCAACCTGATCGGCGAGCACACCGACTACAACGACGGCTTCGTGCTGCCCTTCGCGCTGCCGCTGCGTACCGTGGTCGCCGCGGCGCCCGGGCCGGACCGGCGCTGGACGGTCTGGTCGGAGCTGGACGACGAGCCGGTGGAGTTCGGGGCCGAGGAGGCCGACGACCCCGGCCGGGTCGACGGCTGGGCCGCCTACGTGGCCGGGGTGGTGTGGGCGCTGCGCGCCGCCGGCCTCGACGTCCCCGGCGCGCGCCTCGCCATCGCCTCCGACGTCCCGGTCGGCTCCGGGCTCTCCTCGTCGGCCGCGATCGAGTCGGCCGTGCTGGCCGCCCTGGTCGACCTCGGCGCGCTGGACCTGCCCGCCGAGCGCTGGCCCCGGCTCGCCCAGCGGGCCGAGAACGACTACGTCGGCGCGCCCACCGGGATCATGGACCAGTCCGCGGTGATCCGGGGTCGGGAGGGGCACGCGCTCTTCCTCGACTGCCGCACCGAGGAGGTCGAGCAGATCCCGTTCGACCCGGCCGCGGCCGGGCTGGCCGTGCTGGTCGTGGACAGCCGCGCCCCGCACCGGCACGCCGACGGCGAGTACGCCGCCCGGCGCAAGAGCTGCGAGCGGGCCGCCGCGACGCTCGGCGTGGCCGCCCTGCGCGACGTACCCACCGCCGACCTCGACACGGCGCTGGCCCGCCTCGACGACGACGAGACCCGCCGCCGGGTCCGGCACGTGGTCACCGAGGACCAGCGGGTGCTCGACACGGTCGCGTTGCTGCGCGCCGGCCGGGTCCGCGAGATCGGCCCGCTGCTGACCGCGTCGCACGCCTCGATGCGCTACGACTTCGAGATCACCGTGCCGGAGGTCGACACCGCGGTCGAGGCGGCGCTCGCCGCCGGCGCCCACGGCGCGCGGATGACCGGCGGCGGGTTCGGCGGCTGCGTGCTCGCCCTGGTCGACGCGGACGCCGCCGACACGGTGGCCGACGCGGTGGCCGCCGCGTACGCCGAGCGCGGCTTCGCCGCCCCCGGCACGCTCACCGTCCAGCCCGCCGGCGGCGCGACCCGCTTGTAAGGAAGGGCCCCCTATTAACGCCTGCGGTAGAGGAAGGGCCCCTTGTTAACACTCACTGTTAACAAGGGGCCCTTCCTTACGCCAGGGTCAGCCGGCTTCGACGATCATGCCCGCGCCGACCGTCCGGTTGGTGGCCTCGTCGATGATGACGAACCCGCCGGTGGTGCGGTTGCGCCGGTACTCGTCGGCGAGCAGCGGGACGGTGGTACGCAGCCGCACCCGGCCGATCTCGTTGAGCTTCAGCTCGCCGGCCGACTCGTCCCGGTGCAGCGAGTTGACGTCCAACCGGTAGTGCAGCTCCCGCACGATCGTCCGCGCCGTACGGGTGGTGTGCTTGATCGCGTACCTGCCGCCGACCTGCAACGGCCGGCTCTCGTCCATCCAGCAGACCATCGCCTCGATGTCCTGCGCGACCATCGGCGCGTTGTTCGGCCGGCAGATCATGTCACCGCGGGAGATGTCGATCTCGTCAGTCAGCCGAACCGTCACCGACATCGGCGGGAACGCCTCGTCCACCGGCCCGTCGGCGGTCTCCACCGCGGCGATGCGGCTGGTGAAGCCCGACGGCAGCACCATCACCTCGTCGCCCGGCTTGAGCACGCCCGAGGCCACCTGGCCGGCGTAGCCCCGGTAGTCGGTGACGGTGGTGGACTGCGGCCGGATCACGTACTGCACCGGGAACCGCACGTCGACCAGGTTGCGGTCGGAGGCGATGTGCACCCGCTCCAGGTGGTGCAGCAGCGACGGACCCTCGTACCACTGCATGTTCTCGGAGCGGGAGACGATGTTGTCGCCGCGCAGCGCGGAGATCGGCACCACGGTCAGGTCCGGCACGTCGAGCTTCGCGGCGAACGCGGTGAACTCGTCGGCGATCCGCTCGAAGACCTCCTGCGACCAGTCGACCAGGTCCATCTTGTTCACGCACAGGACCAGGTGCGGCACCCGCAGCAGCGAACAGAGGAAGGCATGCCGGCGGGACTGCTCCACCAGGCCCTTGCGCGCGTCCACCAGGATCAGCGCCAGATCGGCGGTGGAGGCGCCGGTGACCATGTTCCGGGTGTACTGGATGTGCCCGGGGGTGTCGGCGATGATGAACTTCCGCCGCGGGGTGGCGAAGTAGCGGTACGCCACGTCGATGGTGATGCCCTGCTCCCGCTCGGCGCGCAGGCCGTCGGTGAGCAGCGCCAGGTTGGTGTATTCGTCGCCCCGCGCGGCGCTGACCGCCTCGACCGCGGCGAGCTGGTCGCTGAAGAGCGACTTGGTGTCGTACAGCAGCCGGCCGATCAGGGTCGACTTGCCGTCGTCGACGCTGCCGGCGGTGGCGAACCGCAGCAGGTCCATCGGCCGGGCCGACGCGTCGGCCTCGGCCGGCGCCACAGTCTCGACGCTCATCAGAAGTAGCCCTCTCGCTTGCGGTCCTCCATGGCGGCCTCGCTGACCCGGTCGTCGCCGCGGGTCGCGCCGCGCTCGGTGATCCGGGTGGCGGCCACCTCCTCGATCACCTTCTCCACCGTGTCGGCGTCCGAGCGGACCGCCGCGGTGCAGGAGGCGTCGCCCACGGTCCGGTACCGCACCTGGGCCTTGAACGGCTGCTCACCGGCGCGGGCCCGGAAGAACTCGTTGACCGCGTAGAACATGCCGTCGCGCTCGATCACCTCGCGCTCGTGCGCGTAGTAGATCGACGGCAGCGGGATCCGCTCCCGCGCGATGTAGTGCCAGACGTCCAGCTCGGTCCAGTTGGACAGCGGGAACACCCGGATCGACTCACCGGGGTGGTGCCGGCCGTTGTAGAGCGACCACAGCTCCGGGCGCTGGTTCTTCGGGTCCCACTGGCCGAACTCGTCGCGGAAGCTGAACACCCGCTCCTTGGCCCGGGCCTTCTCCTCGTCCCGCCGGGCGCCGCCGAAGAGCGCGTCGAACCGGTGCTTCTCCACCGCGTCGAGCAGCACCGGGGTCTGGATACGGTTGCGCATGCCGTCGGCCGACTCGCGGACCATGCCCTTGTTCAGGGCCTCCGGCACGCTGGCCACGATGAGCTGCAGGCCCAGCTCGGCCACCCGCTGGTCGCGGTAGTCGAGCACCTCGGGGAAGTTGTGCCCGGTGTCCACGTGCATCACCGGGAACGGGATGTTGGCCGGCGCGAACGCCTTCTGGGCCAACCGGAGCATCACGATCGAGTCCTTGCCGCCGGAGAAGAGCAGCACCGGCCGCTCCATCTCGGCGACGACCTCGCGCATCACGAAGATGCTCTCCGCCTCGAGCGCGTCGAGGTGCGACACCTGGTACGCGGCGGGGGACGTCATGACACGAACTCGATTCGCTCGGATCCGCACATCGGGATTCCAGACCTTTCCGGTCGGAGTCGTGAAGAAGATTGCTCAGGTTACCCGGAATGCCGCTGCAGCGCTGCAAGCAACCGACCCGCGAGATCCTTGCGGCAGACCAGCAGATCGGGTAGGCGAGGGTCGGCCCCGTTGTATTCCAGCGCAGAACCGTCGATCCGGGAAGCATGCAATCCGGTGGCCGTCGCCACAGCGACCGGAGCGGCCGAGTCCCACTCGTACTGACCGCCCGCGTGGATGTACGCGTCGACCTCGCCGGTCACCACGGCGGCGATCTTCGCGCCCGCCGAGCCCATCGGGACCAGATGAGCGCCGACGTCCTCTGCCAGATCGGTCAGGAAAACCGGCGGACGGCTACGACTGGCCGCCAACCGGATGGTCCGCGCGCCGGCCGCCGTGGCCGCCTCCAACCGCATCGGCGGGTACGCCGGCGGGTAGTCGGTGCCCAGCACCCGGTGCTGCGCCGGCAGTCCCACCGCCCCCGCCACCAGACCGTGCGGCGAGGGCGCGTGCCGCGACCAGAGCGCCACGTGCACCGCCCAGTCCGCGCGCCCGTCCTCGGCGTACTCCCGGGTGCCGTCCAGCGGGTCGACGATCCACACCCGGTCCGCGGTCAGCCGGGGCATCGCCTCGTCGCTCACCTCGGCGGTCCAGGCCAGCCGCGACCCCTCGTCCTCCTCCGACAGCACCGCGTCCGCCGGGCGCCACCGCGCCAGCTCGGTACGGATCAGGTCGTGCGAGATCTTGTCCCCGGCGGACCGCAACGCCCCGGCGTCGGCGAAGCCCATCTCCGCGCGCAGGGCCATCAGCGCCTGCCCGGCCCGCGACGCGAGCCAACGCGCGAACGCGCCGTCGATCATCGGAGGACTGCCCATGGTGTCTTCGCTCCCGTCGCTGCCTTCGCTCCCGTCGCAAAGGCGCAGACTACCGGCCGGCGAGCGACCTGCCGGTCAACCCCCGTGGTACAGGTTCTGCGTCGGCTCCACACCCTTGGTGACCACCGACTCCACCACGTCCGCCGCGCGGTCCACCAGGAACTCCAGCTCCTTGCGCTCCGCGGCGGAGAAGTCCGACAGCACGTAGTCCGCCGGATCCTGCCGGCCGGGCGGACGACCGATCCCGAACCGCACCCGGACATAGTCCTTCGTGCCGAGCGACTTCGACATCGACCGCAGCCCGTTGTGGCCGCCCTCGCCCCCGCCGCACTTGACCCGCACCTGCCCGTACGGGATGTCCAGCTCGTCGTGCACCGCGATCACCCGGGCCGGCGGGATCTTGTGAAACTGGGCCAGCCCGGCCACCGGGCCGCCGGAGAGGTTCATGTAGGTCAACGGCTTCAGCAGCACCAGCTTCGGGCCGCCGAACCCCAGCCGTCCCTCGGCCGCCTCCGCCACCGCCCGCTTGTGCCGGCCGAACTTCGCGCCCACCCGGGCGGCCAGCAGGTCGGCCACCATGAAGCCGACGTTGTGCCGGTTGGCCGCGTACTCCCGACCCGGGTTGCCCAGGCCGACCACCAGCCACGGCCCCGCCTCGTCCGTCACGCCACGTCCCTTCCGCTCTTCCCCACGACCCGCCTGGCGATACGCCGACAGGCGCCCCCGGGAACCGGGGACGCCTGTCGCACAGCCTGCGGGCCGATCAGGCCTCGGTCTTCGGCTCCTCGGCAGCCGGCTCGCCCTCGGCCGGGGTGCCCTCTTCGCCCTCGGCGGTCTCCTCGCCGACCTCGGCCTCGGCCTCGGACTCGGCGACCTCGACCTCGGGGAGGGTGGCCTCGAGCTGCTCGGCGGTCGGGGCGGCGGTCACCGAGGCGACAGCGGTCTCCTCGTCGGTGGCCAGCTCCACGCCCGAGGGCAGCTCGACGTCGGCGGCGGTGATCGTGGTGCCCGGCTCGGCGCCCTCGATCGACGCCTCCAGGTGGTCCGGCACCTTGGTGGCGTCGGCGGTCACCGACAGGGTGTCGTGGTCGTGCACGATCAGGGTGTCCTTCGCGGCCTCGCCGGTCAGCTGGACCGGGACCTCGACGGTGACCTTCTCGCCGCGCCGGACCAGCAGCAGGTCCACGTGCTCGAAGGTGTCCTTGATCGGGTCACGCTGGATCGCCTTCGGCAGCGCCAGCACCTGGGTGCCGTCGCTCACCTCGATCGCGAAGAGCTGGTTCGCGCCGCCCTTGCGGATCGCGGCGGCGAAGTCACGCGCCGGCAACGCGATGTGCTTGGGCTTCTCGCCGTGGCCGTACAGCACGGCGGGCACCTTGCCGGCCCGGCGGGTACGACGGGCACCACCCTTGCCGAACTCGGTACGGGGCTCGGCGCTGATCTTTACCTCGGACACGGGGAAACTCCTGATGCTTCGCTGCGGCGGCTTGTCGTCTGGCGGTGCTGGGCGAGGGGCTCGCTGGGGCTCAAGGTCATGAACGACCGCCCGGAGCACCGCGTCGATGACGGCGCCTCCGTGCGGTGCTTGTCAGCAGCCCGCCGGGCACCCTCGCCGTGGCAACCGCACCAGTCTACCCGAGCGGATTCCGGGCTTTCCGGCAGTCCCCCATATCACCGCGCCGGCCGGCGCGCAGGGCAACGGCCCGGCCGCCGGACCACGCCGGCGACCGGGCCCACCATCAGCTCAGGCCACCGAACAGGGTGGTCACCGAACCGTCGTCGAAGACCTCCCGGATCGCCCGCGCCAGCAGCGGGGCGATCGACAGCACGGTCAGCTTGTCCAGCTGCTTCTCCGGCGGCAGCGGCAGCGTGTTCGTCACGACGACCTCGCTGATCGGGCTGTTCTTCAACCGCTCGGTCGCCGGGTCGGACAGCAGCGCGTGGGTCGAGGCCACCACGATCTCCGCCGCCCCCGACTCCTTGAGGATGTCGGCCGCCTTGGTGATCGTGCCACCGGTGTCGATCATGTCGTCGACGATCAGGCAGACCCGGCCCTCGACCTCACCGACCACGCGGTTCGCCACCACCTGGTTCGGCTTCATCGGGTCCCGCGTCTTGTGGATGAACGCCAGCGGGCAACCGCCCAGGCGGTCCGTCCAGCGCTCGGCCACCCGCACCCGGCCCGAGTCCGGCGCCACCACCGTCATCGGGCGGCCGGCGTACTTGTGCTCCACGTACTCGGCCAGCACGTCCATCGCGAACAGGTGGTCCACCGGGCCGTCGAAGAAACCCTGGATCTGCGCGGTGTGCAGGTCCACCGTCAGGATCCGGTTCGCGCCCGCGGTCTTCAGCAGGTCGGCCACCAGCCGCGCCGAGATCGGCTCCCGGCCGCGGTGCTTCTTGTCCTGCCGCGAGTAGGGGTAGAACGGCAGCACCACGGTGATCCGCTTGGCCGAACCACGCTTCAGCGCGTCGACCATGATCAGGGTCTCCATGACCCAGGTGTTCACGCCGTGCGTCACGGACTGCACCACGAAGGCGTCCGAACCACGGACCGAGTCCTTGAACCGTACGAAGATCTCACCGTTGGCGAATTCGTACGCGTCGGCCGGTGTCGGCGCGACGCCGAGCACCTCACCGATCTCCTTGGCCAGCTCCGGAAAACCCCGTCCGGAAAAGAGCATCAGGCTCTTGCGGTTCTCGGCGACGATGCTGCCCATGGGCCCGTCTGCTCCCGTATGTCGGTGGTACCCGGCGGCGGTGGGCCGGGGACTGTTCGGTTGCAGTATCCCCCGGGTTCACCGGTCCACCCACGGCCCGGCGGTCCCCGTGGAGTCAGTCACCTTCGCTTGCGGCCACTCCCGGCTCCGACGCACCCTCGCGGGCCCGCTGCGCCGCCTCCGCGGCGGCCGTGCCGGACCGCTTGCGCACCACCCAGCCCTCCACGTTGCGCTGCTGACCCCGCGCCACCGCCATCGCGCCCGGCGGCACGTCCGCGATGATCACCGAACCGGCCGCGGTGTACGCGCCGTCGCCCACCCGCACCGGCGCCACGAACATGTTGTCCGCCCCGGTACGCGCGTGACTGCCGATGGTGGTGTGGTGCTTGCGCACACCGTCGTAGTTGACGAAGACCGTCGCCGCGCCGATGTTGCTGTGCTCGCCGATCGTCGCGTCCCCCACGTACGACAGGTGCGGCACCTTCGAGCCCTCACCGATCGACGCCTTCTTGGTCTCCACGAACGTGCCGACCTTCGCCTTGCGGGCCAGCCGCGACTCCGGCCGCAGGTACGCGTACGGCCCGACGCTGGCCTGCGGGCCCACCTCGGCGCCCACCGCGTGGCTGCGCACCACGCTGGCCTCCTCGCCCACCACGGTGTCGACGAGCGTGGTGTCCGGCCCGACCAGCGCGCCCGCGCCCACCACGGTGGCGCCCTGGAGCTGGGTGTTCTGGTCGATCACCGCGTCCTTCTCCACGGTCACCGTCACGTCGATCCAGGTGGTGTGCGGGTCGAGGATGCTCACGCCGGTGCGCATCCAGCCCTCGTTGACCCGGTCGCGCAGCAGCCGGCGCAGCCCGGCCAGCTCCACCCGGTCGTTGCAACCGAGCGTCTCCACGTGGTCGGCGGCGCAGTGCACCGCCACCGGCTCGCCGGCGTCCCGCAGCAGGGCGAAGACGTCGGTCAGGTATTCCTCGCCCTGGTCGTTGTCGGTGGACAGCTTGCCCAACGCCTCCCGCAGCCGGGCCACGTCGAACGCGTAGATGCCCGCGTTGATCTCGCGCAGCGCGCGCTGCTGCGGCGTGGCGTCCCGCTCCTCGACGATCTGCTCCAGTTGGCCCTGCGTGTCCCGCACGATCCGGCCCAGCCCGGTCGGGTCGGGCACCTCGGCGGCCAGCACGGTCGCCGCCGCGCCCGCGCCCTCGTGCGCCTCGACCAGGGCCTCGACGGTCGCCGGCCGCAGCAGCGGCACGTCGCCGTTGATCACCACGACCGTGCCGGTCGCCTCCGGCACCGCGTCCAGCGCGATCCGGACCGCGTGCCCGGTGCCGAGCTGCCGCTCCTGGAGCACCGGGGTGGCCGCCGGCGCGACCTCGGTCAGGTGTTCCCGTACCTGGTCGGCGCCGTGGCCGACCACGACGACCGTGCGGTCGGCGCCCAGTGGCCCGGCCGCGGCGAGGACGTGACCGAGCAGGGTACGGCCGAGCAGTGGGTGCAGCACCTTGGGCAGGGACGACTTCATCCGCTTGCCCTCACCGGCGGCGAGCACGACAACGGTGCGGAGGTGGGGCTGGGACACGACGTGCTCCCGTCGGGACGGCGACAGTCTCGCGGTCATGCTAACCACGCGGCTCGCCACAATTCGCATCCGGCCACACAAACGCCGTCCGCCCACGGGCGATCCGGCGGATGAGCTGGGGTGCCTGGATTCGAACCAGGAGCTCAAGGCTCCAAAGGCCTGCGGGTTGCCGTTACCCCACACCCCATTGCCGTGTCAAGACCTACGGGTCGCCCTCTTGGGCTCGATCCTCGTCCGCGATCCGGAACAGCTCGGAGATCATACCTTCGATCCGCCAGTAGAGCGCACGGCTGCGCGGCACAGTGATCACCAGGCACCCGTGATAGGTGTCGCCGGTGTTCCGCCGCACCGTCGTCGGGTTGTGCCGCTTGAGCACGGTCCGGCGGAACCGATCCGCAGGGAGGCGCAACCGCTGCGCCCACCACCGGACGGCAGCCTCGGCGTCGGCCGACTCGTGGATGCTCACCCGGTAGGTCGGCACCGCCCGCTCCACGCCGCAGACGTCGAGGAACCTCAGGAACAGGGCCAGCAGACCGGGGTCGCTGTTGACGAACTGCACCGTCACCGGCCGCCGCCACGGCTTGGACTTGGCCCCCTCACACCAGTAGATCGCCGCGCCCAGCAGCAGCAGATCCCGCTCCCCGAGGCCGCCGACCGCACCCGCCGCCCGGGCATGCTCGGCAGCCTGCGCCGCGTCCCGCGACTCCCGGTAGGCGCTCCAGCGGGCGTCCGTCATCGCCTTGGAGTGCGCGCGACGCCGCTCGGCGGTCGCCTCGTCCGGATCCAGCGGCAGGTGCCGCACCCACTGGTAGGCCGTCGACTTCGCCACGCCGAGCTGCTCCGCGATCTGGTTGACCGACCGGCCGGCCGCGCGCAACCGCACGGCCTCGGCACGGTCGTCGTCCCGGGCACGGGGTCGGCGGGTCCGTTCGGGGGGCGGCACACCGCGCAGCAGCGTGTAGACGCGATCACGACCGATGCCCAGCCGGGCCCGGATCTCGGCGACGGAGAGCTGTTCCTCGACGCGCAGACGGCGCGCCTCGGCGGCGAGCGGATCGGTCATCGGCACAGATTAGAACGTACGTACGACACCGACCGACCGGTCGGCCCAGGTGAGCAGCGCCTGGCAGGATGGGTCGGGTGACCGATGTTCCCGGTAGCGACCGCTCTCGCCGACGGGCCGTCCCGGCGGCGAAGCCGTCCCGGGTGCGGATGTCCGCGGCGCAGCGGCGCGAGCAATTGATCTCGATCGCTCGGCAGATCTTCGCCGAGCGCGGGTTCGACGCCACCTCGATCGAGGAGGTGGCGGCGCGGGCGAAGGTCTCCAAGCCGGTGGTCTACGAGCACTTCGGCGGCAAGGAGGGGCTCTACGCGGTGGTGGTGGACCGGGAGGTCCGTTCGCTGCTGGACCGGATCACCACGGCGCTGACCGCGGGCCACCCGCGCGAGTTGCTGGAGCAGGCGGCGCTGACGCTGCTCACCTACATCGAGGAGGAGACCAGCGGCTTCCGGGTGCTGGTCCGTGAGTCGCCGCTGATGTCGGCGACGGGCAACTTCAGCAGCGTGATGAACGACGTCGCGCACCAGGTGGAGCACATCCTCGGCGCCGAGTTCTCCAGCCGGGGCTATGAGCCGAAGCTGGCGGAGCTCTACTCCCAGGCGCTGGTGGGCATGGTGGCGTTGACCGGGCGCTGGTGGCTGGAGGTGCGCAAGCCGCGCAAGGAGACGGTGGCCGCGCACCTGGTGAACCTGGCCTGGAACGGCCTGTCGCACCTGGAGTCGAAGCCGGGCCCGATCAGGGGTTAGGGCTCTCGGCGACCGGGTGGTAGCGGCGGCGGCGTTCCTCCTCCGCGTGCTCCGGCGGTCCGACCTTGTCGTACAGGCCGGTGGCGAGCAGGATCAGCCCGAACAGCAGCGACACGATGACGGTGGACATCGAGAAGTTCAGGAAGTTCGCCGAGGTCTGGAGCACGGACATCATCAGGATGCCGGTGACCAGGAAGACCGCGCCGGCGGTGAGGTTCATGTAGTGCCCGAGGTTGTTCCGGCGGGACGCGCCGACGATCAGGACCGCGCCGAAGATCACCGAGACCAGCGAGAAGGCCAGGTTGGTACGGAGTCCGAGGGCCCAGTTGCTGTCCCGACCGAACAGCCCGTCTCCCCAGGTCTGGAAGACGCCGTAGACCCCGAAGACCAGGATGTAGAGACCGATGAGCCCGGACAGCAGCCGGTAGAGCGGTCGCGCGGGATGGTTCACCGGGAAGTGCGCCATGGTGCCCTCCAGCCATCTGACTGATTCGGGGCAATTGTCACCCGGGGCGCCGGTTCCCGTACCGGAAAACGCCGAAGGCCCGGCGCGCACGCCGGGCCTTCGGGGTGGATCGGGGTCAGAGCACCAGGCGGGCCTTCTGCCAGGCCTCGTGCTCGTCGTCGGTGCCGACCTTGCCGTACATGCCGACCATCAGGAGCACCAGCGCGAGGGTCAGGACCACGATCACCGTCATGATCGAGAAGTTGAGGATGTTGGCGTCGGTCTGGATGAACGCCAGCGCGGCCAGGCCGATGGCCATCAGGGTGTAGGCCAGCCACTGGTTGATCGCCACGTCGAGGTTGCGGCCGATCGCGGTGCCGACCAGGATCACCACGCCGATGAGCACCGACAGCAGCGAGAAGCCCATGTTGGTGCCCTGGCCGAGGACCTTGGTGTCGTCCTGCGCGAAGAAGTCGTTGCCGGCGCTGGCGATGATGCCGAGGCCGCCGAAGACGACGAAGTACAGACCAACGAGCCCGCCGATCGCCCGGTAGATCGGCCGCGCGGGGTGGTTGACGGGGGTGTGGGCCATCTCTGCGTCTCCAAAAGACCGTTCGGACGAGGGTTCCGCCGCTGATTGTCGCGTACGCCGGTCAGTGACGCCGCACACCCCCCATGCTCAGCCGGCCGGCAGCTCCTCGGCCAGGGCCAGCCAGGTCTCCTCGGTGCGGTCCCGCTCGGCCCGCACCTCCTTGAGCTGGGCGTCCAGCTCGGCCACCTTCGCGTAGTCGGTGGCGTTGGCGGCGAGCTGCTCGTGCAGGCCCGCCTCCTTCTGCTCCAACTTGGCGATCTGCCGCTCCAGCCGGGTGAGTTCCTTCTTCGCGACGCGTACCTCGGCGGCGGACATGCCGTCGCGGGCCGGGGCGGCCGTGCCGGGGGTGAGGTCGGCGGGCGCCGGGCCGCCGGCCGCGGCGGCGCGGGCCAGGTACTCGTCGACGCCGCCGGGCAGGTGCACGAGCCGGCCGTCGCCGAACATGCCGTACGCGACGTCGGTGACCCGCTCGATCAGGTAGCGGTCGTGGCTGGCCACCACGATGGTGCCGGGCCAGGAGTCGAGCAGGTCCTCCAGCGCGGCGAGCGTGTCGGTGTCCAGGTCGTTGGTGGGCTCGTCGAGCAGGAGCACGTTGGGTTCGCCGGCGAGCAGCCGCAGCATCTGGAGGCGGCGGCGCTCACCGCCGGACAGGTCGCTCACCGGCGTCCAGAGCCGCCGGTCGTCGAAGCCGAAGATCTCGGCGAGCTGGGAGGCGCTGATCTCCCGGTCGCCGAACTGGACCCGCCGGGCCACCTCCTCGACCGCCTCCAGGACGCGCAGGTGGCCGGGGAGTTCGGCGAGTTCCTGGGAGAGGAACGCCGGCCGCACGGTCTGCCCGGCGGCGAACCGGCCGCCGTCGGGGCGGGTCACCCCGGCCAGCATCCGCAGCAGGGTGGTCTTGCCGGCGCCGTTGCGCCCGAGGATCGCCACCCGGTCGCCGGGACCGACCTGCCAGGTGGTGTCGTGCAGGATCTCCTTGGGGCCGGCGTGCAGGCGGACGTGCTCCAGGTCGTACACCTGCTTGCCGAGGCGGGCGGTGGCGAGCCGTTGCAGCGACATGGTGTCGCGCGGTTCCGGCACGTCGGCGATGAGCGCGTTGGCGGCGTCGATGCGGAACTTGGGCTTGGAGGTGCGCGCCGGCGCGCCTCGGCGCAGCCACGCGATCTCCTTGCGGAGCAGGTTCTGCCGGCGGGCCTCGGTGGCCGCGGCGACCCGCTGCCGCTCGACGCGGGCCAGCGTCCACGCCGCGAAGCCGCCCTCGTACGCCCGGACGGTCTGGTCGGCGACCTCCCAGGTGGTGGTGCAGACGGCGTCCAGGAACCAGCGGTCGTGGGTGACCACGACGAGCGCGCCCTTGCGGCTGACCAGGTGCCGGGCCAGCCAGTCGACGCCGCCGACGTCGAGGTGGTTGGTGGGCTCGTCGAGGACGAGCAGGTCGGCGTCGCGGACCAGCAGCGCGGCGAGCGCGACCCGGCGGCGCTCGCCGCCGGACATCGGGCCGACCGGCGTGTCGAGGCCGAGGTGGGGCATGCCGAGGCCGTCGAGGATGGCCCGGACGCCGGCGTCGCCGGCCCACTCGTGCTCGGCGCCCATGCTCTCGTCCAGCCAGGCGGTGCCGAGGACGACGTCCCGCACGGTGAGGTCGGGGGCCAGGTCCAGGCGCTGCGGCAGCCAGGCCACCCGCAGGTCCCGGCGGTGGGTGACGCGGCCGTCGTCGGGCTCCTCGGTGCGGGTGAGCAACCGCAGCAGGGTCGACTTGCCGGCGCCGTTGAGGCCGACGACGCCGACCCGGTCGGCGTCGTCGAGGCCGAGCGAGACGTCGGTGAGCAGCGGCCCGGCGGCGCCGTACCCCTTGGACACCCGGTCCAGGTTGACGATGTTGGCCACAGACCCACCCTTCATGACTCAGGCGCCCCGGGGGCCGGGACGCCTGGGTCAAGGGTACGGGGCGTCAGACGACGCGGGCGCCGGCGACCGGGCCGTGGGCGACCCGTGCCTCCCGGCACACCCCGGCGGCGGTCAGCTCGGCGGCGATCCGTCCGGCGTCGGCGGCGTCGGCGGCGAGGAACACGCAGGTCGGTCCGGAGCCGGAGACGATCCCGGCGAGCGCGCCGGCGGCCTCGCCCGCCTTGAGCGTCGCGGCCAGGGCGGGACGCATGGTCAGCGCGGCGGCCTGCAGGTCGTTGCCGAGCGTGGCGCCCAGCACCCGGGGGTCCCGCTGCCGCAGCGCGCCGAGCAGCGCGTCGGTGCTGCCCAGCGGCTCGCCGGCAGTGCCGGCGTCGCGCAGCCGGTCGAGTTCGCGGTAGGCGGCCGGGGTGGACAGGCCGCCGTCGGCGACGGCCACCACCCAGTGCCAGGAGGTGGGGCGGGCCAGCACCGGACTGACCGCCTCGCCCCGGCCGGTGCCCAGCGCGGTGCCGCCGTGGATCAGGAACGGCACGTCGGAGCCGAGGTCGGCGGCGATGCCGGCCAGTTCGTCGCGGGACAGGCCGGTGCCCCAGAGCGCGTCGCAGGCGACCAGCGCGGCGGCCGCGTCGGCGCTGCCGCCGGCCAGCCCGCCGGCGAGCGGGATCTGCTTGCGCAGGTGCAGCCGGGCGTGCGGGGCGACACCGGCGTAGCCGGCGAGGGCGTGCGCGGCCCGCATCACCAGGTTCGAGTCGTCCAGGGCCAGCTCGCCGGCGCCCTCGCCCTCCATGGTCAGGGTGAGCGTGTCGCCGCGGCGGGCGGTCAGCTCGTCGTAGATGGAGATCGCGTGGTAGACGGTGTTCAGCTCGTGGTAGCCGTCGCGCCGCAGCGGTCCCACCCCGAGATGCAGGTTGACCTTGGCGGGCACCCGCACCTTGACCGGACCGCTGGCCCCGCGCCGCTGCCCGTCCTCGTCCTCCGGTCGCCAGGCCTCGGTCACCGGGTGAGCTCCCGTGGGCGCAGGCGGATGTCGAACGGCTTCTGCACGGTCAGCTCCTCGGCGGGGTCGGGCAACGGCGCCAGCCTACTGGGCGCCGGCGGAGGCGTCCGGGGCCGACGCGGCGATGGCGGCGAACTGCTCCACGGTGAGTGACTCGCCGCGTGCGCCCGGGTCGACACCGGCCGCGGTGAGCGCCGCGGCGGCCCGGTCCGCGCCGCCGGCCCAACCGGCCAGGGCGGCCCGCAACGTCTTGCGCCGCTGGGCGAACGCGGCGTCGACCACGGCGAAGACGGCCGACCGGGGTACGTCCGGGCGGGGCGGTTCGCGTCGGGTGAACGCGACCAGGCCGGAGTCGACGTTGGGCACCGGCCAGAACACGTTCGGCGGGACCTTGCCGGCGGAGCGGGAGCGGGCGTACCAGGCGAGCTTGACCGAGGGGATGCCGTAGACCTTGGAGCCGGGTCCGGCGACGAGCCGGTCGGCGACCTCCTTCTGCACCATGACCAGGCCGTGGCGCAGGGTGGGCAGCTCGGCGAGGAGGTGCAGCACCACCGGGACGGCCACGTTGTAGGGCAGGTTCGCCACCAGCGCGGTGGGCGCCGGGTCGGCCAGGTCGGCGGCGGTGACCCGCAGCGCGTCGGCGTGGTGCACGGTGAGCCGGGCGGCGTCCGGGCCGGCGAACCGGGCGGCGGTCTCCGGCAGCGCGGCGGCGAGCGTCGGGTCGAGTTCCACGGCGTGCACGTGCGCGGCCACCGGCAGCAGGGCCAGGGTGAGCGAGCCGAGCCCGGGGCCGACCTCCAGCGCCACGTCGTCCGGGGTCAGCCCGGCGGCGGTGACGATCCGGCGGACGGTGTTCGGGTCGTGCACGAAGTTCTGGCCGAGCTTCTTGGTCGGCGTGACGCCGAGCCGCGCGGCGAGTTCCCGGATCTCCGCCGGGCCGAGGAGTCCGGTCACGCCCCGTAGCGTAAGCGCCTGGGTGTTGCCGTTAGGAGGGGCCCCTTCTTATCGCCTGGTGTTAAGAAGGGCCCCCTCCTTTCACCAGGGGCCGAATGCTCGGTCACCGTTGGTGGAGATGGCCGCGCACAGGGTGTCCAGGTCGGCGCCGGTGGTCTCGGCGAGGAACCGGACGGTCAGCGGGATCAGGTACGACGCGTTCGGCCGTCCCCGGTGCGGCATCGGGGTGAGGTAGGGGGCGTCGGTCTCCACCAGCATCTGCTGCGGCGGGGTGACGGCGGCGGCCTCCCGCAGCGCGGCGGCGCTGCCGAACGTGACGGTGCCGGCGAAGCTGAGCAGGAAGCCGCGGCGGACGCACTCGCGGGCGAAGTCGGCGTCGCCGGAGAAGCAGTGCATGACGACGGTGTCCGGCGCGCCCTCGTCGTCGACGATGCGCAGCACGTCGGCGTGGGCGTCGCGGTCGTGGATGACCAGCGCCTTGCCGTGCCGCTTGGCGATGGCGATGTGCGCGCGGAAGCTCTCCTCCTGCGCGGCCCGCCCCGCGTCGCCGGTGCGGAAGAAGTCCATGCCGGTCTCGCCGACGCCCCGGACCCGGTCCCGGCCGGCCAGCGCCTCGATCTCGCGCAGCGCCTCGTCGAGGTCGGCCAGGCGGGGCGCCTCGTTGGGGTGCAGCGCCACGGTGGCCAGCACCGGGGCGTACCGGTCGGCGACGTCGGCGCCCCACCCGGACGACTCGACGTCCACGCCGACCTGGACGAGCCGGTCGACCCCGACCTGCGCGGCGACGGCGATCGCGGCGGCGACCGGGTCGTCGCCGGTGGTGGTGGCGCCGCCGGGCGTCCCGTACTCGCCGACGGTGATGTCGAGGTGGGTGTGGCTGTCCAGCACGGGGCGGGGCAGCGGCTCGGGGGCGGGCGGGAACTCGCCGGCGCGGCGGGCGGCGCGCTGCTTGCGGGTCTCGGTCTGCTCGGTCATCGCGGCCAGCATCACACACCCGCCGGGGCCGACGTTCCCGGACCGCCACCGGCTGTTCACACGGTCAACATCTGGCCGGCTTAGCGTCCCGGGGTGACCGTCACCGACCAGACCGGCGGGGCCGCCTCCGAGCGGACCGGGTTGCGCGTGACGTACGACGGTCGCGTGCACCCGGCCGAGGAGATCGCCCGGGGCGCCGCGTACGAGTTGTTCAGCGCCGACGAGGCCCCCGGCTTCGAGTGGTGCCCCCGGCCCGGGCTGGCCTACCCGTGGCGCAGGTTCGTGCACGCGACCGAGGTGGGCGCGGTGCACGGGGCGGCCGAGCCGAGCGAGGACGCGGACCCGCCGCTGCTGATGCCGCTGCACCGGGACCGGGGTTGGGCGTACGTGCACCAGCTCAGCCAGCAGCCGGGGGCGGCCGGCGACCCGACGCTGGCGGCGGTGCGGGCGTCGGCGGTGATCCGGCCGGGCACCCGGATGGTGAAGGTGCTGTCCGCGCGGCAGCTCGCCGGTTACGTGCGGGGTTGGCTGCCGCACGGTTTCTGCTACCGGGAGCACGACGTGGCGCACCTGCGGACGCCGGCGGGGATGGCGGTGCTGCGCGGCGACCCGGAGGGCGGCGACGTGGCGTACGCGTTGCGCTGGCGGGCCGCCGACCCGGCCGACTACGACGTCCCGGTCGGCGCGGCCCACCGGGGGTTGACCGCGCTGCCGCCGCGGGACCGGCTCGGCCCGCCGGTGCTGGGCACCGGGTTCGTGCCGAGCAACGCCCAGCTCGTCCCGGAGTTCGTCACCCGGGACTTCGCCGACCTGCCGATGCCGGCGAACGCCACGCTGCTGGCCTATCCGGCCGAGGGGGTGGAGGTGGTGCTCTACACCTACCAGGCGGAGCAGCGCGGCTGGTTGCGTCTGGCGGGCCCGCAGTGGCGGCACCTGCTGGCCGCGGTGCCCGGTCTCTCCGCCGACCAGGAGTACGTGCCGACCGGTGACGCGCCGCGCTCCACCCAGCTCGTCGGCGCGTACGGCGGGACGGAGTACGAGGCGGTGGCCGACCAGCCGGGCGGGTTTCGGGTGCTGGCGATGACCCGGGCGGCCCGCTATCCGGTGGAGGCGGCGGCGCGGCGGCTGCGCACGGCGTCCTGGCGTGGGGTCCCCTGTCTGGTGCTGCGGGAGGAGGCGGGGTGGTCGCGGTTGCGGCTGTCCCGTCCGGATCCGGACGCGGTGGCAGCGACCGGGGCGCAGTGTCACGAACGGGGTGTCTACGAGGTGTGGGCGCCGGGCGCGGAGCTGGCCGACGACCGGGTGGTGGATCTGCCGTATCCGCAGCGGGGCGCATAGACGGCGGCTGGTCGGGAAGGCGTGGGCGTCCGAGGCCCCACGCAGGAGGATGTTTCCGACATGCCTTTCGTCACCGTCGGTACGGAGAATTCCGCACCCATCGACCTGTACTACGAGGATCACGGCTCCGGTCAGCCGATCGTGCTGATCCACGGGTTCCCGTTCAACGGGGCGACCTGGGAGAAGATGAGCGGTCCGCTGCTCGCCGCCGGATACCGGGTGATCACGTACGACCGGCGCGGTTTCGGGAATTCGGCGCAGCCGGCCTTCGGCTACGACTACGACACGTTCGCCGCCGACCTCGACGTGCTGATGACCGAGCTGGACCTGCGCAACGCGATCCTGATCGGGCACTCGATGGGCACCGGTGAGGTCACCCGCTACCTGGGCGCGTACGGGTCGGACCGGGTGGACCGGGCGGTCATGATGGCCCCGTTGGCGCCGTATCTGCTGAAGGCGCCCGACGACCCGGAGGGCGTCGACAAGAGCCTGTTCGAGGGGTTCCAGAAGGCGATCATCCAGGACCGGTTCGCCTACCTGACCCAGTTCTGCGACGCGTTCTTCAACGCCAGCGAGAACCGGGGCAAGCTGGTCAGCGACGAGGCCTACCACGCGCACTGGCAGATCGGCGCGCAGGCGTCGGCCAAGGGCACCCACGACTCGGTGGACGCCTGGCAGACCGACTTCCGCGGTGACCTGCCGAACATCGACGTGCCGGTGCTGATCATCCAGGGCGACAAGGACAACGTGCTGCCGTACCCGGTGACGGGTCAGCGGCTGGTGAACATGCTGTCCGACGCCAAGCTGGTCACGCTCAAGGGCGCGCCGCACGGCACGCCGTGGACGCATCCGACCGAGGTCAACAAGGCCATCATGGAGTTCATCGGCAAGCCGAGCATGGCGACCGCCTGACCGGGCGGACAACCGCGGCCCCGGGGATCCCCCGGGGCCGCGGTCACGCGTACGCGGTCAGCCGGCGAGGCGGGCCAGTTCCTCGTCGACGACGGACGGGTCGAGCTTGCGGAACACCGGCTTCGGCGCCGCGAGCGGCCGGCCCACCTCCAGGGGTACGGACTCCCAGCGCGCCCCGACCGTGTAGTCGCCGGTCAGCACCGGGTACGCCGGCCCGCCGTCGAGGTCGTCGACCTCCTCGATGACCGGCATCGGCGCGTGCGTGCCGGTGCCGCCGAGCAGCTCGTGGATCTTCTGGGCGGAGTGCGGCAGGAACGGGGTGAGCAGCGTGTTGGCGTCGCTGACCACCTGGAGCGCGACGTGCAGGATGGTGCCCATCCGGGGCTTGTCGTCGTCGCCCTTGAGCTTCCACGGCGCCTGCTCGGACAGGTACTTGTTGGCCTCGGCGACGACCTTCATCGCCTCGCCGATGGCCTGCTTCTGCCGGTGCCGGGCGATCAGGTCGCCGACCACCGTGAAACCGGCGCGGGCGGTGTCCAGCAGCGCCCGGTCGGCGTCGGTGAGCCCGGCCGGGTCGACCGGCGGGATCGCGCCGAAGTTCTTCGCCGCCATCGACACGGACCGGTTGACCAGGTTGCCCCAGCCGGCGACCAGCTCGTCGTTGTTGCGGCGGAGGAACTCGGCCCAGGTGAAGTCGGTGTCGTTGCTCTCCGGGCCGGCCACCGCGATGAAGTAGCGCAGCGCGTCGGCGTCGTAGCGCTCCAGGAAGTCCCGGACGTAGATGACCACCTTGCGGGAGGAGGAGAACTTCCGCCCCTCCATGGTCAGGTATTCGCTGGAGACGACCTCGGTGGGCAGGTTGAGCCGGCCCAGGTCGCCGGGCTCGCCGTCGCGGGAACCCTCGCCGGAGTAGCCGCCGAGCAGGGCCGGCCAGATCACCGAGTGGAAGACGATGTTGTCCTTGCCCATGAAGTAGTAGGAGCGGGCGTCCTTCCCCTCGCCGTCGGTCGACCACCACCTGCGCCACGCCTCCGGGTCGCCGGAGCGGCGGGCCCACTCGATGGAGGCGGACAGGTAGCCGATGACCGCGTCGAACCAGACGTAGATCCGCTTGTCGGACCGGTCCTGCCAGCCGTCGAGGGGGATCGGCACGCCCCACTCCAGGTCGCGGGTGATGGCCCGGGGCTGGAGGTCGTCGAGCAGGTTGCGGGAGAAGCGCAGCACGTTGGGCCGCCAGCCGTCCCGGCTGTCGAGCCACTGCCGCAGCGCGTCGGCCAGGGCGGGGAGGTCGAGGAAGAAGTGCTCGGTCTCCACGAACTCCGGCGTCTCGCCGTTGATCTTGGACTTGGGGTTGATCAGGTCGATCGGGTCGAGCTGGTTGCCGCAGTTGTCGCACTGGTCACCGCGCGCGCTGTCGTAGCCGCAGATCGGGCAGGTGCCCTCGATGTAGCGGTCGGGCAGGGTGCGGCCGGTGGACGGGGAGATCGCCCCGGTGGTGACCTTCGGGACGATGTAGCCGTTGCGGTAGAGCCCGGTGAACAGCTCCTGCACCACCGCGTAGTGGTTGCGGGTGGTGGTCCGGGTGAACAGGTCGTAGGACAGGCCCAGCGCCCGCAGGTCCTCGGCGATCACCCGGTTGTAGCGGTCCGCCAGCTCGCGCGGCGTGACGCCCTCGGCGTCGGCCTGCACCTGGATCGGGGTGCCGTGCTCGTCGGTGCCCGAGACCATGAGCACGTCGTGGCCGGCCATCCGCATGTACCGGGCGAAGACGTCGGAGGGAACGCCGAATCCGGATACGTGGCCGATGTGGCGCGGGCCGTTGGCGTAGGGCCAGGCGACCGCGGCGAGAACGTGACTCATGAGCGTCAAGCCTAGTGAGTGCTCCGGGGCACCCGCGAACCAATAGGCCGGCCGTTCCCGCCGTACGCCCGATTTGTCGCCGACACGCGGCCTGAGCTGCCCGGCGAGCCCGGTGCGGCGGTGTGAAATGAACGTCGTGACCAGTAGACCAGCGGCACCGGAGCCGTCGGCGGCCGCGCGGCCGGCGACCGGCGCGCCGGTCGCCCCGCAGCCCCGGCTCGACCCGACGGACCCGCCGGTCGAGGTGGAGCCGACCACCGGGGCGCCGGTGGACGCCGTGCCCCGCCGGGTGCCGGTGCGGCAGCCCCGGTGGCAACGCCGGGGCGCGCCGGCGGGCGACGACGCCGCCGTCTGGGCGCCGATCGAGAAGGTGCACTGGGACGGCACGCCCCTGCGCGACGAACCGCGTCGCCGGACCGGTCGCCCCCGCGCCCGCCGGGAGCCGGCCCGCCCGGCCCACCCGCCGGATCCGCCCGCCGGTCTGGCGGCGCTGCTGACGCTGAGCCTGCTCGCCGCGTTCTTCGCCTGGGTGAGCGCCGGGCCGTTCTGGCTGGCGGTGGGGCACTCCACCGGCGGCACGGTGATGATCACCGAGTGTGTCGGGGGTGGGCTCACCCAGCGCTGCCGGGGGATCTTCCTGGCCGACGGCGACCGGTTCCAGGCCCACGGCGTGCGGGTCAGCGGCGTGCCGGCCGGTCGCACCGCCACCGGCAGCACGCTGCCCGCCCGGATGACCGGGCC
Source organism: Micromonospora sediminicola (assembly GCF_900089585.1). Classification (NCBI taxonomy): domain Bacteria; kingdom Bacillati; phylum Actinomycetota; class Actinomycetes; order Micromonosporales; family Micromonosporaceae; genus Micromonospora; species Micromonospora sediminicola. The sequence continues at coordinate 1,746,043 of NZ_FLRH01000004.1, forward strand.
GCAGGGCTCCACCGCCTACGCGGACACCGGGCCCGGCCGGCACCTGCGGTGGCTGCTCGGGCTGGCCCTGGTGGCGGGCTGCGCCGCCGCGATCCCCCGGTGGACCGGCGCCACCCGGCTCGCGGACGAGCGGCAGCGGCGCTGGGCGGTGGGGCTGGCGCTGGCCGGCCCGCTGCTGATCACCGTCGGCTTCCTCGCCGCCGCCTGGTGAGGCGGGCCGCCGATCAGCGGTGCACGATCTCGTAGACCTCGCGGCGACGCAGCCCGTACGTGGTCGCGACCTCGGTGATCGCGTCCCGCCGGGACGTCCCGGCCGCCTCGCGCTCGTCGACCGCGGCGCGCAGCGTCTCGTCGTCCGGCCGGGCCGCCGGCTGCGGTGACGCGCCGGCCACCACCAACGTGATCTCGCCGCGCACGTCGCCCGCGGCGGCCCACTCGGCCAACTCGCCGAGCGGCCGGCGGACCACCTCCTCGTAGGTCTTGGTCAGCTCCCGGCAGAGCGCGGCGGGCCGGTCCGGGCCGAACGCCTCGGCCAGGTCGGCCAGCGCCCCGGTGATCCGGTGCGGCGCCTCGAAGAGCACCAGCGTGCGCTCCTCGGCGGCGAGCGCGCGCAGCCGGGACCGTCGGGCGCCAGGGGTGCGGGGCAGGAAACCCTCGAAGCAGAACCGGTCGCAGGGCAGCCCGGACAGCGCCAGCGCGGTGGTGACCGCGCTCGGCCCGGGGGCCGCGGTCACCGGGACACCGGCGTCCAGCGCGGCGCGGACCAGCCGGTAGCCGGGGTCGGAGACGCTCGGCATGCCGCCGTCGGTGACCAGGGCGATCGTGTAGCCGGCGGTCAGCACGTCGACCAGTTCGGGGGTACGCCGCTCCTCATTGCCCTCGAAGTAGGAGACGATCCGGCCGGGCACCGTGACGTCCAGGTCGCGGGCCAGCCGGGTGAGCCGCCGGGTGTCCTCGGCGGCGACCACGTCGGCGGTGGCGAGCGCCTCGCGGAACCGGGCGGACGCGTCGGCCGGGTTGCCCAGTGGCGCACCGAGCAGCACCAGTCGCCCAACCTCGGACATTTCACCCACGGCGTGCGCTCCCTCATCGACGGTCGTACCAATTTCGGAGACGACGTACGCCACCGGGCACCCTCGCAGCCTACGATCGCCGGGTGACGAGTGCGTCGACAGCACAGAGCGCGAACGCCGAGCTTTCTCCCGACGACCGGGCCACCGGCTCCCCGGGCGACACCGGCGGGGGTGGGATCCCGGCCGCCGTCCGCCGCCGGCTCGCCACCGTCGACGACCGCATCGGTCGGGGGCAGGCCTGGCTGGCCACCGGGGTGGTGGTGGCGATCGCCGCGATCCTGCGCTTCGTCGGGCTCAGCCACCCGCCGGGCAAGATCTTCGACGAGACCTACTACGCCAAGGACGCGTACGGGCTCATCGACCGCGGGGTCGAGTGGAACTACAAGGACAACGGCCCGTCGTACGTGGTCCACCCGCCGCTGGGCAAGTGGCTGATCGGGCTCGGCGAGTGGGCCTTCGGCTACCAGGACGCGGAGACCAACATCTCCGTGCCGGGACACCTCGTGACGACCGCCCCGGAGTTCGGCTGGCGCTTCGGCGCGGCGCTGGCCGGCACGGTGTCGGTGCTGCTGCTGGTGCGCATCGGCCGGCGGATGTTCCGGTCCACGGTGCTCGGCTGCGCGGCCGGCCTGCTGCTCGCGCTGGACGGCTTCCACCTGGTGCTGTCCCGCTCGGCCATCCTCGACATCTTCCTGCTGCTGTTCGTGCTGGCCGCGTTCGGCGCGCTGGTGCTCGACCGGGACGCCCGACGGCGGCGGTGGGCGCGGGCGCTGGAGGCGGGTCTCGACCCGACGCTGCGGGGGCGGGCCGGGCGGCCGGCGTCGGGCTGGCGGGACTGGCCGTGGTGGCGGTTCGCGGCCGGGGTGCTGCTCGGCTGCGCCTGCGCGGTGAAGTGGAGCGGGCTCTACTTCGTGCCGGCGTTCGCGTTGCTGGTGCTGCTCTGGGAGGTCGGGGTCCGCCGGTCGGCCGGGGTCCGTCACCCGTGGCGGGACGCGGTCCTCGACGAGCTGCCCTGGCTGCTGGTGGCCGGCGTGCTGATGGTGGCCACCTACGTGGCGACCTGGTCGGGGTGGCTGCTCAGCGACGACGGCTACTACCGCCTGGCCGCCCGCTACCCGAACACGCCCGGGCTGAGCGACACCCCGGTCATCGGTCCCCTGATCAATCTGTGGGAATACCACAAGGCCGCGTACGGCTTCCACACGCAGCTCGACGACCCGCACAAATACCAGTCCTGGCCGTGGCAGTGGCTCCTGCTCGGCCGGCCGGTGGCGTTCTACTGGTCCGGCGACGGCAACTGCGGCGCGTCGAGCTGCGCCTCCGAGGTGCTGCTGCTGGGCACCCCGCTGCTCTGGTGGTCGTTCCTGCCGGCGCTGGCCGCGACCGTCTGGCTGGGTCTGGCCCGGCGCGACTGGCGGGCCGGGGCCATCCTGCTCAGCGTGGCCGCCGGCCTGCTGCCCTGGTTCTGGTTCGCGCTGGACGGGCGGACGATGTTCTCGTTCTACGCCGCGCCGGCGGTGCCGTTCCTGGTGCTCGCGGTGGTCTACGTGCTCGGCGCGATCGCGACCCCCGCGCCGGTTTCCGCGACGGCGCCGCCACCGAGCGCCGAGCAGGTCGGTGACCGACGACTGGTGGGCGGGATCATCGCGGGCGCCTACGTGCTGCTGGTGGCGCTCTGCTTCGGTTACTTCTATCCGGTGTTCGTCGGCCGGCTGCTGCCCTACGCCGACTGGTCCGCCCGGATGTGGCTGGACGGTCGCTGGATCTGACCCCGGCCGAACGGGGGCACGAAAAAGCGCGCCCCGATCGCCTGCCACGGGGGAAGCGGGCGATTGGGGCGCGCAAGACAGAGCTTAACCACACTCCGGCAGCGGCACAACGGGTGCGGGCGGGTCAGATTTCCGACCAATGCGCCACCCCCCGAAAGGTTTACATCGGGCAGCTAACGGTGGGTCATATTCCGGAAGCTCAGCGGGGCCGACGGAGGGGCGCCCGGGGAGGGGCCCACCCGGATGATCTTCCTAAGTGGATCTCACTACACTTCGCCCGGTGATCAACAAGAGACGATCGACGGCCGTCCTCATCGGACTGCTGGCGGCGACCGCGATGATCGGTCCGAGCCCCGCCGGGGCCGACGACGAGACCACCGAACCCGCCGCCGAGCCGCCCAAGGTCGAGCTGGTCCTCGACGTCAGCGGCTCGATGCGGGCCCGCGACATCGACGGGCGCAGCCGGATCTCCGTCGCCCAGCAGGCGTTCAACGAGGTGGTCGACGGCCTGCCCGACGAGACGCAGCTCGGCATCCGGGTGCTCGGCGCGACCTACCGGGGCAAGGACAAGAAACAGGGCTGCCTGGACACGCAGCAGATCGTGCCGGTCGGCCCGGTGGACCGCGCGGCGGCCAAGGCCGCGGTCGCCGGGCTGCGACCGACCGGCTTCACCCCGGTCGGGCTCGCGCTGCGCTCCGCCGCGCAGGACCTGGGCACCGGCAGCACCGCCCGACGGATCGTGCTGATCACCGACGGCGAGGACACCTGCGCGCCGCCCGACCCGTGCGAGGTCGCCCGCGAGCTGGCCGCCCAGGGCACCCGGCTCGTCGTCGACACGCTGGGCCTGGCCCCGGACGAGAAGGTACGCCGGCAGCTGCTCTGCATCGCCGGCGCGACCGGCGGCACGTACACGGCGGCGCAGAGCGCCGACGAGTTGACCGGCCGGATCAAGCAACTGGTCGACCGGGCCCGGGACACGTACACGGCCACCCCGGCCGTGGTCGGCGGCGCGGCGGCCTGCGACGGCGCGCCGCTGCTCGCACCCGGCGTCTACAGCGACCGGGAGAAGTTCTCCGAGCACCGCTGGTACCGCGTGCCGGTGCGCCCCGGGCAGGAGCTACGCGCCTCGGTCAGCGTCGCGCTGGACCGCCCGGTCAACCCGGACTACGGCGTGCTGCTGCGGGCCACCGCGCCGGACGGGCGGGAACTGGTCCGCGGCGTCGACGCCGGCAGCGGGCGTACCGACGTGGTCTCGGCCGGCCTGCGCTGGTCGGCCGCCGAGGAGGAGGACGCGGCGAGCCCGGAGCCGACCCCCGGCGGGACGCAGACCGCGCGGACCGTCTGCCTGGTGGTCAGCAACTCGTTCGCGGCCCGGGCCGGCACCCGGGCCGAGCCGGGAATGCCGGTCGAGCTGACCGTGGACGTGGTCGCCGCCTCCCCCGCCCCGGACGGGCCGGACCTCGGCCGAGGCTGGGTCCTGCTGCTCCTGCTCGCCGTGGCCGGCCTGGTCACCGGGCTGCTCGCCGGCCTGCTCACCCGCTGGTGGGTGGCCACGTGGAGGGAGAACTGAGGATGCGTACCCCGATTCGCCTCGCGGCGGCGGCGGCCGCCGCGGGCCTGGCCCTCACCCCGGCCGCGGCCCTCGCCGCCCCCAGCCCGTCGCCAGGCGCGACCACCGTGACCAAGGCCGGCACCTCGTTCCTCACCGCCGCCACCGTCACGGCCGGCCAGCCGGTACGGGTGGGCGCCTCCACCGGCGACCACCTGTACTGGTCGTTCCGGGCCGACGCCGGCCAGGTCCACGAGGTCGGCGTCACGGTCACCTTCCCCAAGCGACGCAGCGGCGCGTCCGCCTGGACGGTCGACGTCTTCGACGGACTGCGCCGCCGGCAGGCCTGCACGGCCGGCGCGCAGACCCCCACCGCGGACACGGCGGCGACCAGCGTGACGCTCGGCTGCACGCTGCGGCGGGTGCGGCCGTGGGCTGAGCCGTGGTCGGGCGACCCCCTGCCCGGCACCTACTACGTCCGGCTCTCCGTCACCGACCTGCCCGAGCCGGACCTGGGTCTGCCGATCGAGGTGGACATGCTGGTCGGCGCCGCCGACTCCGGCGGCGCCTCCGGCGACGACGGTGAGCTGGCCGCGCCCCTGGTGCCGAACACGCGGGCCGGGACGCTGCTGACCGCCGAGCCGACGCCCGAGCCGGTGGCCGAGGAGGAGACCGACCTGACCGGCTGGCTCCCCGAGGCCGGCTCGCGCTGGGTCTGGACCGGCGTGGGCGGCGTGCTCGCCGCCGTGGCCGGCGTGGCCGGTTTCGCCCTCACCCGCCGGCCCCGCCGCCCCTAGAACCGCGACCGGTGGCCGCCGTGAACCCGACGCGGCGGCCACCGGGAGCGCCGGGCTGCTTAGAACGTCCGCGGGCCGCGGGGCACCCATCCGATGAACCGGTCCTGGAGCGCGGTGACCGGCGCGGCGCGCAGGTCGTGCGTGGCGGCGGCGAGACACGAGCCGAGGTAGACGCTCAACGACGCCCGGTCGACCTCGTACTCGTGCAGCAGATGGTGGCGTTTCGTGGCGCACGGCCAGTCGTCGCCGCACGAGCCGCAGGTCCAGTCGGGGGTCACGGGGACATGTTCGCCGGCCCGTGGTTCCGACGCCTCCGCACCGGGCGTCATCGGCGACTCCTTCCAGTTCGTACCAGTGGTGTGTGGACGCTGCCTCCCCCGCGACGTTGGTTCAGCGCCGCAGCGCGCTCCCGCGTTACGGTACGTTCACCGAGTGTCCCCGTCACCCACCGCCGCTCGTGCGTGACCTGCTGCCGTCCACCGTCGCCGTGGCGGTGGCCGGCCCGGCCGACTGGTCCGGCGAGCTGCTGCCGGCCGAGCTGGCCGGGCTGGGCGACCGCGCGGTGCCCAGCCGCCGGCGCGACTTCACCGCCGGTCGGATGTGCGCCCGCCGGGCGCTCACCGCGCTCGGGCTGCCGCCCACGCCGGTGCCCGCCGGCCCCGACCGCGCCCCGGTCTGGCCGCCCGGCGTGGTCGGCGCGATCACCCACACCGAGGGCTACTGCGCCGCCGCCGTCGCCCGCGCCGCCGACCTGCGCGCGGTCGGCATCGACGCCGAGCGGCACCGGGCACTCTCCCCCGGCGTACGGCGGAAGGTGTGCCTTCCCGACGAGGAGGCGGAGCTGGCCCGCCTGCCCGCCGGACTGCCCTGGCCGACGGTGGTGTTCAGCGCCAAGGAGACCGTCTACAAGATCTGGCACCCGGTCGTCGGCACCTGGCTGGGCTTCCCCGACGCGCGGGTCACGCTCGACCTCGACGCGGGGACGTTCCGGGCGGAGATCGCGCCGGCCCGGCTCGCCGCCGCCCCGGTGGCCGATCCGCCGCCCTCGATGACCGGTCGGTTCGCGGTCGACGACGATCTGGTCCGCACCGCCGCCGTTCTGCCACGTCGGTGAGGGCCTGACGGTCTGGTTGCCGCCGGCTTGTACCGTCGTTCCGACTGAAAATCCCGAAGGTGCCCAAGGAGTACGGTGAGCCACCCTCAGCCTCCGTCCGGGTCGCAGGACCCGAACCAGCAGCCGCCGGAACCGCCCACACAGGCGTTTCCCACCGCGCCGATGCCGCCGGTGTCGGGCAGCCCGTACGCGCCGCCGCCCGCCCCGGGCACGCCGCCGACCTCGGGCGCGCCGTACGCTCCGCAGCCGCCGACCTCCGGCGCGCCGTACCCGCCGCCGCCCGCGCCGACCGAGGCGTACCCGTCGTACCAGCCGCCGGCCGCGCCCACCGAGGCGTACCCGTCGTACCAGCCGCCGGCGCCGACCGAGGCGTACCCGCCCGCGCCGCCGGCCCCGGGCGCGTCGTATCCGCCACCGGGTGGCGCGTACCCGCCGCCGGGTGGCTACCCGCCGCCCGGTGGGCAGCCGCCCTACCCGCCGCCGCCCGGGCAGTACCCGGCGTCCGGGCCGTACCCGCCCCCGCCGGGGCAGCCGTTCGGGCCGCCGGCCAAGAAGTCCAGCAAGAACGTCTGGATCACGGTCGGCATCGTGGCGGCGGTCATGCTGCTGCTCTGCTGCGGCGGTGGCATCTTCGCGATCTACAGTGGCGCGAAGAAGACCAAGGAAGCGATCGACACGCTGCCCACTCCGGGCGTCACCTACAGCAACCCGATCGGTGACACCCCGACCGGCGACACCTCCAACACGCCGCAGCCGGGCACGACCGACGACAAGACCTTCGACATGCCCGCCGGCGACAAGCTGATCGTCAACGACGACGAGGGCACCGTCGAGATCACCGTCGGCAACTTCCGGACCAAGAGCGCCGCGTGCCGGGAATTCATGCCGGGCCCGAAGAACGGCACCTTCCTGATCGCCGACGTGACCGCCGAGGTCACCAAGGGCACCGGGTCGATCAACCCGTTCTTCTTCACCTGGAAGGCGGCGGACGGCACCGAGGAGAACGGCATCGGTGGGGCCTTCTCCGGCTGCGGCAAGCTGATGACCTCGGGCAACAACCTGCCCGCCGGCTCCAAGCGCAGCGGCCAGCTGATCTTCGACGTGAAGGACCAGAACGGCGTCGTCGAGTACGAGCACCACCTGCGTACCGCCGGGTCCTGGAAGCCCTGACCCCGCGTGACCCCGAACGGGGGCCGGTCCCGCCCGGGGCCGGCCCCCGTGTCCGTTCGGGCGGTCCCGCCGGGCCGTCCGGACATTTCCATGTGCACGTGCCCACCGCCGGTTGCCACGCTCGGCGCATGGCCCACGAGACCACGATCCCGCTGCTGCCGTGTCGTTCCCTGGACGACGTGGCGCCCTTCTACCAGGCCCTCGGCTTCCAGGTCACGCACCGGCAGGAGCGGCCGAACCCCTACCTGGCCCTGCGCCGGGACGACCTGAACCTGCACTTCTTCGGCATGCCCGAGTTCGACCCGGCCACCTCGTACGGCAGTTGTCTGGTCGTGGTGGACGACCTGGTCGCCATCCACCGCGCCTTCGCCGCGGGCCTGCGCGCCGCCTACGGAAAAGTGCTCGTCTCCGGCGTGCCCCGGATGACCCGGCCCCGGCCCCGCGCCAACCAGGACGGGCACTCCGGGTTCAGCATCGTCGACCCCGGCGGCAACTGGATCCGGTTCGTGGGCCGCGCCACCGCGCCCCACACCGACGACCGGGGCGGGCTGGCCCGCGCGCTGCGCAACGCCGTGGTGCAGGCCGACTCGCGCGGCCGACCGGATCAGGCGGTCCGGATCCTCGACGGCGCGCTGGCCCGCCCGGACGCCGCCGACGACCCGGCCACGCACGTCGAGGCGCTGGTCTACCGCGCCGAAGTGGCCCTGGTGCTCGACCGGCCGGAGGACGCGCGGGAGTGGCTGCGCCGGGCCGGGGCGGTGCCGCTGGACGAGGATCTGCGCGACCGGCTGGCCGATACGCTGCGGCACGCCGCCGACCTGACCGCCGCGCTGCCGCCCGGGTAGCCGTCCCCACCTCACACCGCCGGACCAGGCGTGGTGGACGCCCGGAGTCGTGGGGGGACGCGCCGGACGCGCTGGCTCGCCGACCGGTGCGGTGAGTGCCGCCTTGGCGCGTGGGTGCGCGGCGCGCCGCCCGGGCGCGTGGGTGCGCGGTGGGCCGCCCGGGCGCGTGGGTGCGTGGTGGGCCGCCCGGGCGCGTGGGTGCGCGGGTTTGCCGACCGGGCCAGCGGGGACGCGGCCGGGACAGGCGGCGACGGTGGCCGCACGACGATCCGGGGAGGCGGCGATGAGCGTCGAGCGTGCGAAGGACGACCTGGAGGACCTGGCCGGCCCGGCGCGGGCACAGCTGGGCAACCTGAACCGGGACGAACGCGCCGAGGCCGACCGCGTGCGGGAACTGGACGAGGTCCGGGGCAATCGTCCCGGCGAACACGTCCAGGAAGACGCCCGCGACGCCCGGGACGACTTCTCCAGCTGATCCCTTCTCGGCCCGCTTGAGATCTTGGTACGAAACGGTCCCCCTGAGGGCCGTTTCGTACCAAGATCTGCGGCAGCCCACCCCCGGGAAGCGACGATTGGGGTGAGTGGGGCGGGGTCGGCCGGGGCTGATCGGCCGGGTGTCTGTCGGACGGGCGGGCGGCGTGCGACCTACCGGCCGGAGTCGCCGGTCGGCCGGGTGCGTCACGGGTCCCGCCGATTGGTCCGGATCCCGCGACTCATCGTTCTGACCTGCTGCCGGAGCGTCGCCTGGGAGCGCTCCGATTGACCCGCTGGCAATCGTTGCGGACGCAAGCAGACTGTGGTGCGTGACGAACCCATCACCGCATCACCCCGGGCCCGTTCCGTTCGGCCCGACGTACCCGGCGCCGAGGCAGTCGTGGTGGCGCCGACTCTCCGGCGGAGCCAAGGTCGCGGTCGTGTCCGCGGGCGTGGTCGTGCTGTGCTGCTGCGGCGGTGTGGCGATCGGCGCCGCCACCGACTCCCCGGGCGGACCGGGCCAGAAGGATGCCGCACCCACCACGTCCGCGCCGAGCGAAGTCGAGGCGGCGGCACCGGCACCGGCGGTCGTTGATCTACCGAGCTCGACGCCGACCGCGACCCCGACCGAGGTGAGCCCGAGCGCCTCTCCGTCGCCTCAGGTGCAGATCAGGACCGTCACCTCGACCGCGAAGATCGCCTATACCACCCGGACGGTCAAGGACCCCACCCTCGCGAAGGGAACCAAGAAGGTACGGACTCGCGGCGTCACGGGAATCCGTACCCTCACCTACCAGGTGACCGTCACCGACGGGGTGCAGACCTCGAAGAAGCTGCTCCGGTCCGTGGTCACGAAGCAGCCGGTCACGCAGGTGGTCGCGGTCGGCACCAAGCAGACGCGCCAGTGCGACCCGAACTACAGCGGAGCGTGCGTGCCGATCGCGAGCGACGTGGACTGCTCCGGAGGCAGCGGCGACGGTCCGGCGTACGTGACCGGTCCGGTCCGGGTCATCGGCAGCGACATCTACGACCTGGATCGCGACGGCGACGGGATCGGCTGCGACTGATCCCGCGGAAGCCCGGTACGACACTCGCCTGAGGACGGTCGGGCGGCTCCCTCGCCCCTATGCTGGCCCGATGGTTCTCGCTGACGCCACCGGATCCTGGACCGGCACCAACGGCTTCCGGCTGATGCCGGCCGACCCGCTCGCCGAGTCGCCCGCGACGCTGACCGTGGCGACGGCTGCCGGCGGTCACCTGACCACGGTGTCGTACTCGTGGGCGCACCCGACGGACGGGCCGCAGGACGGGCTGCTCGTGATCGCCGCCGGGGACGAGCCGGGTTCGCTGGCCGCCTGGTGGGGCGACTCGTGGCACCAGCAGCCCACCGCGATGACGCTCGCCGGCACGACGGGCGGGGTGCCGGAGGTCGAGCTGTCCGCCGAGTACGGCGGCGGCTGGGGGTGGCGGATCACCCTCGACGCCGCCGACCCGACGACGGTGCGGTTGCGGATGGAGAACGTGGTGCCCGCCGACCAGGCGGACCCGGACACGCCGGCGGGCCCCTACCCGGTCATGGTCGCCGACCTGCGCCGCGCCTGAGCCCGGTCAGGCCGAGGCGTCGAGAATCTCCCGGAGCCGGGCGGCGAACTCGTCCGGCTTGCCGGCGTAGCCGCCCTGGTCGCCGAGGAAGCCGCCGTGGTGGCTGGGGAAGACCGCCGGCCGCCCGCCGAGCAGCTCGGCCGCCGCCGCCGTCGTGCGCGCGGTGAGGGTCTCCGCGGACTCCTCGCCGACCGCGAGGACGACCCGGGTACGCGTCACGCGCAGCCCGTCGACGTCCGGCCGGTAGCCGGTGATCGCGGTGGACCGGTCGGAGAGCAGCGGGTCGTCCCGGGTGCCGTCGTCAGCGGTCGGCAGCCCGAACGCGGCCGGGTCCGGCGCGGGCCGGGCGAAGTAGTCGTCGGTGAACTCGCCCCGCCAGGACGTCATGGCCATGAACGCGGCCATGCCGGCGCCCCAGCCGTGCCTGTCGTACGCCTCCTGGCAGGCGGCCGTGGCCCGCGCGGCGGCCTCGGCGTCGGGGAGCAGCGCGACCAGCGGCGGTTCGTGCGCCACCAGCGTGGCCACCGTGCCCGGGCACGCCGCCACCAGGGCGAGCGCGGTCACCGCCCCGCCGCTGCTGGCGAACATGTCGACCGGCCCCGCGCCGAGGGCGTCGACGACGGCGCGTACGTCCGCGGCCTGGACCTCGGGCACGGCGTCGGTGCGACCGTCCTTGCGCACGCTGCGGCCGAGCCCGCGCGGGTCGTACGTGACGACGGTGCGGTCCGGGAAGTGCGAGGCCAGCACGGTGAAGCCGTCGGCGCACATCGGCTGGCCGATCATGAACAGGGGCCGGTGCGCGCCGGCGGCCGCGCGGGGTTCGTGCACGTCGTAGACGAGGTCGACCTCGGGTGTCTGGAGCGTCTGTGTGGTCATGCCCCTGTCGACCGGCGTCGGGCCGGAAAGTCATCGGCCGGCGCGAAAGGCGCGGCTCCCGGCGGTGTCGACGCCCACCGCCGCGAGCCGCGCCGTCGCGGTCAGCTCACCGTGCCGGTGACGGTGCCGCCGGACTCGGTGACGTGGTAGGTCAGCGTGGTGCCGCTCCAGAAGTGGAACGTCAGGGTGACCCGCTGACCGTCGTTGACCTCCGCGAAGAACTCCGGCTTCAGCGCGATCGTGTTGCTGCTGTAGTCCGGTGCGAAGGTCACGTCGAACTCCTTGAACGACGTCCAGTTCTGCGGACCGGCGTTGCTGCCGTCGGCGTACTTGGCCTCCATGGTGGCCAGCTGGTCGCCCCGGAACTGCGCCGGCAGGGTGAACCCGCCGGCCGGGCCGGTGGCGTTGCCGAGCACCGGCGGGTCGTACGTGATGATGCTGATCCGCCACGGCACGCCGGCGGAGAAGCGGGCCTGAAGGTTGGCGTTCACCCCGTACGCCCGGGAGCCGACCAGCCGGGTCAGCGCGGACGCGGTGAGCGTGAGGGTGCTGCCGGAGATCGTGTAGTCGGTGCCGTTGACCAGGTCGGTGGTGCCCTGGCGCAGCCCCTGGAACGTGGTGCCGTTCAGGTTGAGCGTCAGGCTCTTGGCGGTGATCGAGCCGGTGCGCGGCACGTACACCTGGTCGCTGGACGCGGTGCCGGAGCGGGTGGTCCAGCTCGACCTGATCTGCGCGAACAGCTCGGGGTCCTTCCAGACGAAGGACGTCCGGTCGAAGTGCTGGCCGTTGTCCCAGAGCTGGGTGGTCAGCTTGCGGCTGCGCGCGTAGTGGCCGAGGAACTCGAAGAACTTGAGCTTCTCGCCCTGTTCGATGGTGCCGGTGTGGCGGTCGAACCCGAGCAGGCCGTACTCGCCGATGATGACCGGGATGTTGCGGGTGACGAAGGCGTTGTGGACCCGGTCGAACTGGTCGGTCAGGTCCTGCTGCACGGTCGCGTCGAACCGGGTGCCGCCGGCGATGTTCACGCTGAACGGCCAGTAGCCGTAGAAGTGCACGGTGGCGATCAGGTTCGGGTCGTTCAGGGAGTTGAACGTGCTGGTCAGCTCGTCGACCCGGGCCTGCTCGGCGGAGGTGTGCAGGGTCGGCAGGACGAGCAGCCGGGTGGCGTTGCCACCGCCGGACTGGCGGACGATGCGGTGGAACGAGGTGTTCAGCTCGTTGAGCAGGCTGGCGTTCTGCGCGTCGCCGGAGCTGCCGGTGAACTGCGGCTCGTTGACGCTCTCGAACACGAGCTTCGACGAGCTGTCCCGGAACGCGGCGGCGATCTGGGTCCAGAGCGCGTTGTAGCGGTTCAGCACTGTGGTGCGGTCGGTGGGCATCGTGTTGATCCACTGCCACGAGTCGTGGTGAATGTTGATCACCACGTAGAAGCCGTCCGCGAGGGCCCAGCCGACCACCTCGCGTACCCGGCTGAGCCAGGCCGCGTCGATGGTGTAGTTCGGCGCACCGCCGTGGTGGTTGCTCCAGGTCACCGGGATCCGGATGCTGTTGAAGCCCTGCGCCCGCACGTTGTCCAGCAGCGCCTGGGTCACCCGCGGGTTGCCCCACGCCGTCTCGTCGGCCCCGACGGCGTCGAACGAGTTGCCGAGGTTCCAGCCGGGCTGCATGGCGGCCACCGCCGCCATCGCGTTGCCGGCCGGCGGCGGCGTGGTGGGGGGCGGGGTGGTCGGGGGCGGCGTGGTGGGCGGGGGCGTGGTGGTGGGCGGCGGCGTGGTCCCGCCGACGCCGCCGGTGCAGGCCACCCCGTTGAGCGAGAACGAGGTCGGCGCGGTGTTGGCGCCGGACCAGGAGCCGTTGAACCCGAACGAGACGCTGCCGTTGGTGGGGATCGCGGCGTTGTAGCTGACGTTGGTGGCGGTGACCTGGGCGCCGGAGGAGGTGACCGTGGCGTTCCACGCCTGGGTGACCTGCTGGCCGGACGGGAACGTCCAGCGCAGGTTCCAGCCGTTGACCGGGTCACCGAGGTTGGTGACGGAGACGTTGGCGGTGAAGCCGCCGGCCCACTGGCTGGCGGTCGTGTAGCTCACGCGGCAGCCGGCCGCCGCCTGGGCGTTGGTCGCCAAGAGGGCGGTGCCGGCCACGAGCGTCGCGGCGGTCGCCGCGACCAGGCCGACCCGCAATCGGGCCCGGTTCGCGGTACGGGAAAAGCCGAGCATCGGGATTCCTTCGTGGTGGGGTGTGCGCGTGGACGGGACAGGCGGGGCGCGCACCCGCCCAGCGCGAGAGTAAGTTTGGATTCCAAACATTGTCAATCGGTGCTGATAGATGTTGGCGGGCGTTCGCGAAGCAATCGCGGTCGGCGCGGTAGCGACCGGCCGCGACGACCCGCCCATAAGGTGCGAGGACACCGCGATCGAGGGGAGACACAGTGGAACGTGTGACGGGCATCGGCGGGGTCTTCTTCCGCGCCCAGGACCCGGACCGGGTCAACCGCTGGTACGCCACCCACCTCGGGGTCGACCTGGCGCCGGAGTCCTACGAGGTTTCCTCCTGGTGGCAACAGGCCGGCCGCACCGTCCTGGCGGCCATGCCTCCGAACTCCGAGCACGTCGGCGGTGTCGAGCACTCCTGGTCGCTCAACTTCCGGGTCGCCGACCTGGACGCCATGGTCACCCAACTCCGCGGCGCGGGCATCGCCGTCGAGGTCGACCCGGAGGAGTACCCGAACGGCCGGTTCGCCAGCCTGCGCGACCCGGAGGGCAACGTCGTCCAGCTGTGGCAGCCGGACGGAGCCGACAGCCGCGGGCCGACATGAGACCCGCGGGGGCCCTGATCGCTTCGTCAGCCATTGTCAACAGTGCCCTCGCGGTCGTCGGTGGTACCTGCGGCGAAAACAGTGCCCCCCATACAGCGAGGGCGGCCGATACGATGCGGCCACTTGTTCGAGCGCGTTTCCAGAGAGAAGGACGAGGTTTAGTGTCCACCCATCGGAACAGCTCCCGCCGACCACGCTTCCGGCTGGCAGCGGCCATAGTCGCCGCCCTCACCTTCTCCACCGGCACAGTCGCGGCCACGTCCACGGCGGCAAGCGCCGCGACCCAGTCCGCCAACTGGCAGTCATTCACCTTGACGAGCAAGTGGACGTGCAACTACCGGACCCTGAACCAGCGCGCGGGAACCGTCACCGTGGCCGTATGCATCATCGTCAACGGCAACCTGACTCAGCCCGCCCTCATCATCAAGAACTACTCCGGCAACTCGATCAAGTTCGATGCGATCAACTATTTGATCACGAGCGGCAACCAGGTAGACACGACCTACTGCAACAACACGCTCCTGAGCAACGGGTACGAGACCGCATGCTTCGGCCCCACCAGGTCCTTCTCTTGCGGCAGGGCGGTGCAGGGTCTGGGCACCTTCTATCTTTCGGATCCCTACTCGCCGGACTGGCCGGACCTCTTCTACCAGGACACGTACTTCTCGCAGACACGGCAGATGTGCACCACCTGACAATCGGCCTCACCCGCCGACGCATCCGCTGGCCGCTGATTCGACGCACGATCGGAGTCGCCGGATGCGCGACGGACTGCTGCCGCGAGACGATTGCCATCGTTGCGTCTCGCGGCAGCCATCCGCGCTCCTGAAGGCGACTCGACGAGCACCCTGAGCAATGTCGCGGCCTGGAGCACCTGGAACGCCGTCGGCATCGGCGCTGCACGATCCACGACGGGCAGAGGCGGATCTACCTCACGACGCTCCCCACACCGCTGCCGGACCAGCGATCACCGGCTGCTGGCCCGCACTGCTGCACACGAACGAAAAGGCCGCCCCCGACGAGCGGGAACGGCCTTCGAACTGGGTGGAGCTGAGGGGATTTGAACCCCTGACCCCCTCGATGCGAACGAGGTGCGCTACCGGTCTGCGCCACAGCCCCTCCGCCGGCGAACCAGCGTTGATCCCGCCCGGCTCGCACCGGGCGGTTCGGCGACAAGGCTAACAGGTCGCGCACCCGGCACGCGAATCACCCCACCGGACCCGGCAGCGCCAAGTCGGGGAAGTGGGGGCATCCGGCGCACTGGGACACCGCCACTTCCCCGAACTGGAGTCGATCAAGAGAGGTCAGGCGCCGCGGCCGGACTGGTAGGGGCGGCCGCGCAGGCCACCCGCCCGTCGGTAGGACACCGAGCCACCGCTCGCGGCCGGGGGCAGGTCCGCCGGGCGGTCCAGGCCCATCGCCGTACGCCGGACCGCCTCGCGCTGGGCGGCCAGCCGGCGCTGCGCCTCCCGCCGGGCCGCCGCTCGGCGGGCCTGCTCACGGCGTACCTCGGCCTGGCGGGCGGCCAGCCAGGCGGCCTCCCGGGCCTCCGCGCGCCGCCGCCGGCGCTCGGCCAGGGCGCGCTGGCGCAGGTGCACGACGTACGCGACGAGCAACGCGCCGGTCACCGAGACGCTGATCCAGAACCCGGGGCCGACCAGCACCACGCCGACCAGCTCGACCAGGTTGAGCAGCAGCAGCGCGGCGAGCACCCGGCGACGCCGGTAGACGGCGGGGGTGTGCCGACGCCGGGGCGGGTGCCGTCGGCGGGACTGCGCCGGGACGGCCGAGACGGGCCGGAGCCGGCCGGAGCGGCGCCGCACGGGCGGCGCGGAGACCGGCCGGGCGAGACTGCCCGTGTCCGAGTCTTCACTGAGGGTGACCACGAGGGCGCGCGGCGGGTGCAGCGGTCGCCGCCCGGGCACGGTGCGGCGTCGACGCTGGCGCTGGAGCACCCGCGCCGTCGACTGCGCCCGCTCCGCCACCAGCCGCTCGGTGGCGTCGTACCGGCGGACCAGCGCCGGAGCGAGGGCGAGCAGACCGGCGGCGGCGAGGACGGCGAGGAGCACCGACGTGGGCACCCTCACCCCTCCCGTCACCAAGTTCGGGGCGAGCGCCACACGGCCGCAACTTCTTCCGTCGACCGTCGTTAACGGCGCACATCGTGCGGGCGGGCAGCGCTTGCCACAGCTTGCAGTTACTTGAGGTTACGGGCCGCCGACCAGGTTCACCGTGCGCCGCGCCGGGCGGTCACGGTCCGAACGCGTCACCGCCGGGTGTCACGTACGCGGTGCCACCGCGCCAGCAGGCCGCCCTCGGCGGCCACTTCCTCGCCGGTCATCGCGTATCCGATGTGGTCCCGCCACGCGCCGTCGATGTGCATGTAGCGCACGTGGTAGGCCTCCTCCCGGAAGCCCAGCTTCTCCACCACCCGCCGGGAGGGGACGTTCTCCGGCCGGATGTTCACCTCGATCCGGTGCAGGCCGCCCGGGCCGAACGCGTGGTCCACGGCGAGCGCCACGGCGGTCGGGATCACCCCACGACCGGCCACCCGGGAGTCCACCCAGTAGCCCACGTACCCGGAGCAGAACGCCCGCCGCACGATGCTGCCCACGTTGAGGTGCCCGACCAGCCGCTCCCGCCCGTCCTCGCGCAGGCAGACCGCGAACGGCATCCCGTCTCCGGTACGCGCCGACCTGCGCTGGTCGGCGTGGACCAGCCGGAACGCGGCCGGAGAGTTCGTCTCGTCCCAACTGCCCGGCACATGCGACTCCCACGGGGCCAGCCAGCTCCGGTTCGCCCGGCGGATCTCGGACCAGGCGAGGGCGTCGGACCGACGGTACGGCCGCAGCACCACCGGACCGTCCACCAGCACCGCCGGCCACCCCGGCGCCCGCCGGAACCTCACGGAGCTAACCTCCCGCTCGCGACTGCGGGGCTCGCAAGCTCACTCCTCGCGCTCACCGGCGCCTGTCCAGCAACAACACGTCCACCGTGGACCCCGCGGCGGCGGTCTGGACCCGCTCGCCGAGCACCAGCAGGCCGTTCGCCTCGGCCAGGCCGGACAGCGTGAACGGGCCGCCGGCCAGCGGCTGCACGGTGTAGCCGCCGCCCCGTCGCTCGGCCACGTGCGCGGGCCGGAACTCGCGCAGCCCCACCGGCGACGAGACCGTCTCCAGCAGGTGCGCGCGGACGCTGGGCCGGAACACCGGCTCGGCGCCGGCCAACAGTTGGATGGCCGGGCGGGCCAGCACCTCGAAGCCGATCAGCGCCGCGCCGGGCTCACCGGGAAGACACACCACCGGCACCTCCTCGGCGCCGACCGTACCGAACCCGAGGGCGGTTCCGGGATAGAGGGCCACCTCTGTGAAGGTGACCGGCCCGGCCCGGCCGCCGTCGCGGCGGGACAGGATCCGGCGGACCATGTCGCCGGGGCCGGTGCCGGTGCCGCCGGTGGTGATGATCAGGTCGGCGCGCAGCGTCTGGTCCTCCAGCAGGCCGCGCAGCGCCTCCGGGTCGTCGTCGCAGATCCCCACCCGGTACGCGAGCGCGCCCGCCTCGGCCGCCGCCGCGGTCAACGCGTGCGAATTGGTGTCCACCACCTGGCCGGGCTGGCTGCCCCGGCCCACGTCCACCAGCTCGTCGCCGGTGGCCACGATGACCACCCGGGGGCTCGGGCGTACCACCACGTGGCCGATGCCGGTGGCCGCGAACACGGCGACCAGGGCCGGCGAGACGTACGCGCCGGCACGGGCCAGCAGCGTGCCGGCGACCAGTTCCTCGCCGGCGCGACGCAGGCCGTAGCCCCGCTTGGGCGCGCGGAAGATCTCCACGGCGGCCATGCCCTGGTCGGTCCACTCCACCGGCACCACCACGTCGGCGCCGATCGGCAGCGGCGCGCCGGCCGCCACCGAGAAGCACGAGCCGGGGGTGAGCCGGACCGGTCGCCAGCTCGGCGCGCCCAGGTCGCCGACCACGTTGAGCCGGATGCTGCGCCCGCCGGGCATACCGGAGGGGGCCGGGACATAGCCCGGCCCCCGGCTCCCTCCGGAGATGTCCTCCCAGCGCGCGGCGTACCCGTCCACCGCCGCCTGGTCGAAGGCGGGGTAGGAGTGCGGGGCGACCACGTCCTCGGCGAGCACGTTGCCGTACGCCTGGGTCAGGTCGAGGTCGAGCGGAGGCAGCGCGCGTAACCTGCGCAGCACACTGCCCAGGTAGTCGGCGAGCGGCGTCAACTCGTTCGCGGCCGCCTCGGCGTCGGCCGTCGCGGTCATGTATCGGCACCGCCGGACGTGTCGCGCAGGCCGTTGAGGATGGCGTCGGTGACCGTCTCGTCGCCCTTGTTGACGAACTCGGCCAGCCACTTGCGGAACTCGGCGCCCAGGTCCTCCCGCTCGGCCGCGATCTGCACCACGGTCTGCAGGTAGCCGAGCGGCAT
The DNA here is from genome assembly GCF_900089585.1 of Micromonospora sediminicola. Lineage (NCBI taxonomy): Bacteria > Bacillati > Actinomycetota > Actinomycetes > Micromonosporales > Micromonosporaceae > Micromonospora > Micromonospora sediminicola. The sequence goes on from NZ_FLRH01000004.1 coordinate 1,764,565, forward strand.
GCCGGTGTCGTAGCGGGTGCCCCGGTAGACGATGGCGTGCACCGGCACGCCCTCGGTCCGCAGCAGCTCCATCGCGTCGGTCAGCTGGATCTCGCCGCCGCTGCCCGGCTCGGTGCGCCGGATCGCGTCGAAGATCTTCCCGGGGAGGACGTACCGGCCGAGGACGGCCAGGTTGCTGGGGGCGTCCTCGGGGCTGGGCTTCTCGACCATGCCGGTGACCTTGACGACCTCGGCGATGTCGGCGTATTCCGACTCGGCCGGCTCGACGGAGGCGATCCCGTACCGGCTGGTCTCGGCGGGGTCGACCTCGAAGAACGCGAGCACCACACCGCCGGTGCGGGCCTGCAGCTCCAGCATGGCCGGCAGCAGCGGCTCGGAGGGCTTGACGAACTCGTCGCCGAGCAGCACCGCGAAGGGCGCGTCGCCGACGTGCGACTCGGCGTACCCGACGGCGTGGCCCAGGCCGAGCTGCTCCGGCTGGCGGACCGTGTAGACGGCGGCCAGTTCCTCGGTGCGCTTGACCGCGGCCAGCAGCTCGGGCTTCTTGGCGAGCCGGTCCTCCAGGTCCGGCCGCCGGTCGAAGTGGTCCACCATCGAGGTCTTGCCCCGCCCGGTGATCAGCAGCACGTCGCCGATGCCGGCCTGGGTGGCCTCCTCGACGATGTACTGCAGCACCGGCCGGTCGACGACCGGCAGCAGTTCCTTCGGGACCGCCTTGGTGGCCGGCAGGAACCGGGTGGCCAGGCCGGCGGCCGGGATGACGGCCTTGACCGCGCGGGAGCGACCGGGGGCCGCTGAGGGGTTCGCTGAGTGCTCCGACATGCCGCGAGACTATCGGCCACGGCTCTGCCGCGGCGGGTGAGGACCGGAAGACGCGCCGCCCTGTGCGGTGCCCGTCGGGTCCGCCGTGCCGGCCCGGGGCAGTCCGTCCGGCGGGCTGACCGTGGCCGCCACCACCGGAATCTCCTGCGTGGGAGCCGGATCCGGGACCGGGGCCAGGCGGTAGCCGTCCCGGCCGGCGGCCTTCGCCGCGTAGAGCGCGTCGTCGGCGGCGTCCAACACCTGCTGGCCGCCGGCGGCGTGGTCCGGGTAGACGGCGATGCCGATGGAGACCGTCACCGGCACCCGGACCGGCTCGTCGCCGTGCCCCTCGACCGGCACCGGCTGGTCCCGCACCACCGCGCCGAGCCTCTCGGCGACGATCGTGGCGCCGCGCGCGTCGGTTTCCGGCAGCAGCACCACGAACTCCTCGCCGCCCTGCCGGAACGCCAGGTCGACCTCGCGGATCACGCCGCGCACCCGGCGGGCGAACTCGACCAGCACCGCGTCCCCGGCGGCGTGCCCCCAGGTGTCGTTGACGTCCTTGAACCGGTCCAGGTCCAGGGCGAGCACGCTGAGCATCCGGCCGAACCGGTTCGCCCGCTCCACCTCCCGCCGGATCGACTCGCGCAGGTAGCGGTAGTTCCACAGCCCGGTCAGCGGGTCGGTCAGGGAGAGCCGCTGCGCCTCCTCGTGCACCCGGACGTTCTCCACCGCCACCGCCGCGTGACCGGCGAAGGTCCGCAGCGTGACCAGGTCGTCGTCGTCGAACTCGTGGCCGCCGAGCCGGTCGTAGAGGGCCAGCACGCCGAGCGCCCCACCGGGCGGGGCGGGCGGGTCGCCGTCGGCCGGCGGGTGGCCCGGCCGGTCCGGGCCGCGCGACTCGGCGGCGCCCGGGGCGGCGAACGGCACCGCCACGTACGTCTCGCAGGACGGCTCCCCGGCCGGCGCGTCGGGCGGCGCCCACCGGCCGCGCAGCGGCTCCCCGGTCGCCGCGACCGCGCCGACCACCCCGGCGCCCACCGCCACCCGCAGCGTCGCCGGGTCGGCTGGTTCACCCGTCGGCCAGCGTCCGGTCAGCCCCTCGACGCACTGGCCGACCAGCACGCCGTCGCCGTCGAGCAGCAGCACCGCGCCGGCCCGGGCGCCGGTCGCGGCGATCGCGCTGTCCAGGATCACCCGCAGGATGCGTTGCAGGTCGTGCGTGCTGGCCAGCGTGTCGCCGAGCACCGCCAGGTGGTTGCGGAGCTGGTCGCGGCTGCTGGTGAGCGCCGCCACGTAGCTGCCGGTCTCCCGGGTCATCCGGTTGAACGCGTCGGCCAGCCGGCCGATCTCGTCCCGGCTGCGCACCGGCACCCGGGTGGTCAGGTCGCCGTGCGCCACCCGGTCCACCGCGCCGGCCAGCTCGACCAGCGGTCGGGTGGTCACCCGGGCCAGCCGCCAGGCGGCCAGCACGGCCAGCAGGGCGGCCAGCGCGACGGCCGCGAGCAGTCCGCCGTACAGGCCGGGCGGCCGCTCGCCGGGCACGGAGAGCACCAGCGGCAACGGCTGCCCCGGTGACGGCCCCACCCGGCGCACGTAGCGACCGTCGCCGGTCCCGGTCACCCGGTCCCCGTCCGCCCTGCGGGCGGCGGCCAGCACCGCTGCGCGTACCCCCTGGTCCTCGGTCGTGTGGGTGATCCGCCCAGGGTCGTCGAGGAGGGTGACCCCGACGCCGGTCACGGCGGCGAGCCGCGCCACGAAGGCCGGGTCGACGGGCTGCGCGGCGGCGACCGCGCCCAGGTCGGCGCCGGCCGGGTCGCGGAGCCGGACCTCGGCGGCGAGCGCGCCGACCGGCCCGGCGGGCGGACCGGCGCAGTCCTGCCACGGACGGGTCGGGCCACCGGCGGTGGCGTAGCGGGTGTCCCCCGCGGGGTCGGCGATGCGGACGGCGGCGGCCAGGCCCCGGCCGACCACCTGGTCCGCGACGCGCGACCGGCCGAGCGGGTCGGCGGCCAGCGCGACCGCGTCGGCCGCCGCGCGCAGTTGCTGGCAGAGCGCGTCGACCGAGGTCCGCACGCCGGCCGCGGCCAGGCCCAGCCGCTCGGTGGCGCGGCTGCGGTCGACCGCGCTCAGCGTGGCCCCGACGAAGAACGCGCCGAGCAGGACGGGGCCGAGGACCACCACGAGGAACGCCGCCGTCAACCGCCCACGTAGCGTCATCTTCCCCCCGGAAGTTCCGCGCCCCTTGGTGCGATGCTGACACAGAGCGACCGGTAGGCAAGCGTTGCGTCAGGAGTGTTGCATGCCGAAATTTTCGGATGACGTGCACGAGGCGAAGCGGGAGCTGCGCGTCGCGCTGCTCGCCGCGCGTCGGTCGCTGTCCCCGCCACGCCGGGCCGAGGCCGCGGCGTCCGTGCAGGCCGAGCTGGTGGCCCTGGTACGCCGGCTGCGCCCGGCCCGGATGACCGCGTACGTGCCGGTGGCCTCCGAGCCCGGCGGCGACGACCTGCCCGACGTGCTGCGGGCGGCGCTGCCGGCCGACGCCGGGCTGCTCCTGCCGGTGCTCCGCGACGACCTGGACCTGGACTGGGCCGCCTGGACCGGCCGGGAGTCGCTGCGCGCCGCCGGGCGGGGCCTGCGCGAGCCGACCGGTCCGCCCCTGGGCCGCGCCGCCGTGGCCGGGGCCGACCTGGTGGTGGTGCCGGCGTTGGCGGTGGACCGCCGGGGCGTCCGGCTCGGCCGGGGTGGCGGCTCGTACGACCGGGCGCTGGCCCGGGTGCCGGCCGGCGTGCCGACCGTGGCGCTGCTGCATGACGGCGAGCTGGTGACCTCGGTTCCCACCGGTCCGCACGACCGCCCGGTGCACTGGGTGATCACCCCGTCCGACGGGCTGGTCGCGGTGCCGGGTGTGGGGCCGGGCGCTTCCGCTGGACGAACCCGGGTGCGATGACGCACCATTGGCACTCGAAGACCACGAGTGCCAGTCAGGCCGTCTGAGATCCGGAGGAGAACGTGCCCACGTACCAGTACGCCTGCACCGCGTGCGGCCACCAGCTCGAGGCGGTGCAGTCCTTCTCGGACGAGCCGCTGACCGAGTGCCCGGCGTGTGAGGGGCGGCTGCGCAAGCTCTTCAACTCCGTCGGCATCGTGTTCAAGGGCTCCGGCTTCTACCGCACGGACTCGCGTTCGTCCGGTTCCGACACCGCCGCCGCGAGCAAGCCGGCGAAGTCCGAGTCGTCCTCGTCGTCCGACTCCTCGTCCTCGTCGTCCGGTTCGTCCTCGTCCGGCTCGTCGTCCTCGGGGTCGTCCGGTTCGACGTCGGGCTCCTCGGCGAGCAAGACGCCGGCGGCGTCCAGCTCCACCTGACCCACGCTCCTCGACCGTGGCCGCTCCCGTACGGGGGCGGCCACGTTCGCGTGCCCGCTCGGTCGAGGGGCGCGACGGGCGGTTGTCCACAGGGCGCCGGGTTGTCCACAGGGACGGCGCGTGACGGGTGGGCGCGCCTAGCCTCCTGTGCGACGGTCCGGTCGGCGGGAGGGACGACGGTGGCGGGTGACGAGGGGACGTTGCGTCCGGTTCGCTGGCGTGGTCTGCCCCGGCGCCGAACCCTGCTGCGGGTGACCGCGGTCGCGGTGCTGCTCGGGCTGGCCGCAGCCGTGTTCCAGACCCCGGCCGGCTGCCCGCCCGGTGCGGAGCCGGCCGCCGGCCCCACGGCCGGGGCGGGCACGCCGCCCTCGGGAGCGCCGGCACTGCCCGCCGGGGCGGTCGGGGTGCCGGTCCGGCTGGCCGAGCCGGCCGCCCTCGCGGTGCTGCGACCGGGCGCCCGGGTGGATCTGCTCGTCGTGCCGGCCGGTGGGTCGGCCGAGCCGACGGTGGTCGCCCCGCGCGCGCTGGTGCTGGAGGTGGTGGGCGCGGCCGGGGCGGTCGACGGCACCTCGGCGCTCTATCTGGCGCTTCCGCCGGAGCAGGCGCGTCGCGCCGTCGGCCTGCCCGAGGGCAGCCGCTTCGCCGTCGTGGTACGCGGCTGACGCCGGCCGGGCCCGCTCGGGTCAGCCCCAGTGCGGCGGGCGCTCGGCGAGCAGCCAGTCGTCGTCGCGGCCGGGGCGCTCGCCCCAGCCGTGGTCGGTGTCGTCGGTGGTCTGCTCGGGCAGCACCACGAGATCGTCGCTGAGGTCGACCACGCGGTCGTCGTCGCCGCGCGGGACCCGGATGCCGGGGTCGGTCACGAGCGACAACGATACCGCCGCCCGGCCGGACGGGTCCGCCGCGACGCGGGCGGGCGAGCCGACGTCGCCGCGTCGGGCGGCCGAGCGGCCGGGGCGTTGGTAGCGTCGGACGGCGTGACGACGCCGAGCGGTGGCAGCCCCGACGACGAGACCTGGCGACGCCCGGAGCATCCGGCCGACGCCGACGAGACCGCGATGACGGAGCAGCCGGCCGGCACCGACGAGACCGCGATGACGGAGCAGCCGGCCGGCGTTGACGAGACGGCGGTCCCGGCGCAGCCGACCGGTACACCGGAAGCCGGCCCGCCCCGGGAGGGGCAGGGTGCCGCAGCGGCCGAGCCGGAGCCGGTCACCGGCGCGGCGGGGACCGCCACAGCGGAGGCCGCACCGGCCGGGTCCACCAGCCCGTGGTCCCGCGAGGGGGCGATCGAGAGTCCCTGGGCCCGGCCGGACCCGGCCGCGCCCGGTGGTTGGGCCGCGACGGCCGGCGAACTGCCGGACCCGTCCGGGAACCAGGCGCCGGCCGGGTACGCCGGGCCACCGCCGAGCACCCCTCCGCCGCCCGGTTGGCGGCCGCCGGTGCACGTGCGGACGCCACCGCCACGACAACTCCCGCCGCAGGACATGGCCGCCATGGACCAGGCGGAGCAGCGCGCCCAGCGGGTCACCTACGGCGTCGGCGCGGTCGTCGGCGCGGTGCTGGTGCTGCTCACCTGCCTGCTGTGCTCGCGCGTGCTGTTCTGACCGGCGTCAGACGATCCCGTCCCACACCATCTTGGCGCCGCTGTCGCCGGTCAGGTAGACGTACACCAGCGCGAAGACCGCGAGCACGGCCGCCACGGCGGTGAGCGCCAGGGGCAGCCAGCGGGGCAGGTTCCGGTCCCGGGTGAAGCGGCTGGTCACCAGCAGCAGCAGGAGCGCCACGACGGCCAGGCCCAGCGTGAACCAGAGCAGCGTCTCCCCGTACTCGGAATGTTCGTGGATCTTCTGGAGCCCTTCGGCGGGGTAGCCCCGCGACTCCAGCGCCTCCTCCAGTTCCTCGCCGGACTCCGTCGCCACCCAGGTGACGATCGGGGTGACCACGGCGAGCGCGCCCACCGCCCAGTCCAGCCGGGGCCGCCAGCGGGGCAGCACCCCGTACGCGACGGTGAGCAGCGCCAGCAGCGGCACGAGCACCACCGCGGCGTGAATGACCAGGACGTGGCCCGGGAGACCGTTGACTTCCCTGAACACCGACACCTCCGGCAAGTGGGTGGAACCGCGCGGTCAGCGTACGACGAAGCGTGGCCTACTTCGACACACGCGTTCCGCACCGTTCCGGTTCACGCTGTGGCCCCGACCACCCGCGAAGAACGCTCGCTTGTCGGCCCGCCGACCCCGTGCTGTCATGGATCCATGTCCACGGGTGAGGAGTTGCTCCGGTCGCGGGGCCTGCGGGTCACCCGGCCCCGCCTCGCCGTGCTCGACGTGCTCTCCGGCGGCGGTCACCTGGAGGTCGACGAGATCACCCGGCGGGTCCGCCAGCGGCTGGACTCGGTCTCCACCCAGGCGGTCTACGACGTGCTCGGCGCGTTGTCCCGGGCTGGCCTGTCCCGCCGGATCGAGCCGGCCGGCAGTCCGGCCCGCTACGAGGCGCGGGTGGGCGACAACCACCACCACGTGGTGTGCCGCGGGTGCGGCGAGATCGCCGACGTGGACTGCGCGGTCGGCAGCGCGCCCTGCCTGGACCCGAACGTGGCGCACGGCTTCGAGCTGGACGAGGCGGAAGTGACCTTCTGGGGGCTCTGCCCGGCCTGCCAGTCCCGCCGTTCCGCCGACGTCTGACGAGGCGCCCGCGCCCGGCGTGGCACTCTTGACCGGTGGACACCGAGGATCTCGGCCTGTTCGGTCCGGGGTCGGTCACGTGGAAGGTGCACGAGGAGCCGATCCTGATCGTCGCCGGCCTGCGCTCGCTCTACCTGCAGGCGTTGCACCCGCGCGCGATGGCCGGTGTCGCGCAGAACAGCAACTACCGCTCCGACGCCTGGGGCCGCCTGGTCCGGACGGCGAACTACGTGGCGACGACGATCTACGGCACCACCGCCGACGCGGAGGCGGCCGGCCGGCGGCTGCGCACGCTGCACGCCCGGATGCGCGCCACCGACCCGTTCACCGGCGAGGAGTTCCGCGTCGACGACCCCGACCTGCTGCGCTGGGTGCACGTCACCGAGGTCGAGTCGTTCGTGAGCACCGCCCGGCGGGCCGGGCTGGCGTTGAGCGACGACGAGGTGGACGGCTACTACACCGAGCAGCGCCGGTCGGCGGCCCTGGTGGGGCTGGACCCGACCGACGTGCCGGGCACCGCCGCCGAGGTCGCGGCCTACTACCGGGACGTCCGTCCGCAGTTGCGGATGACCCGGGAGGCGGCCGAGACGGCGCTGTTCCTCACCGCGCCACCGATCCCGTGGAAGCTCAGCCTGCCGGTGCGGCTCGGCCTGACGCTCGGTCCGCCGCGCTGGGCCTACCTGGGGGTCGCGGGGACCGCGCTGGGGTTGCTGCCGGCCTGGGCGCTGCGGCTCTACGGTGGGCTCGGCCTGCCCACCACCGCGATGTCGGCGGACCTGGGCGTGCGGGCGCTGCGACTCGCGCTGGCGGCGGTGCCCCGGCGCTACCGGGAGGGGCCGTTGCAGCAGGCCGCCAAGGAGCGCGCCGCCCGTCTCACGGCGGCCTGAGACGCCTCAGTCGGCGTCGCCGACCGGCTCGGCGAGGCGGTCGACGGCGGACCAGGGTTCCTTGCCCGGGGTCTGCGCGCCGGTCGGGCAGGTGCGCCGGTAGTCGCACCAGCCGCACCGGGGCCCCGGCTCGGTGGGGAACGCCGCGTCGGGATCGGCCCCGTCGGCGACCGCCCGTTCGGCGGCCATGATGTCGCGGGCGGTGTCCTCCGCGCGGCTGAGCTGCCGGTGCAGCGACTCGGGCGTGTGCTCGTGCGCGGCGACCGTGCCGGTGGGCAGGTGGTGCAGCTCGACCCGGCGGCACGGCTTGCGGAACACCCGCTCCGCCGCGTACGCGTAGAGCGCGAGCGCCTGCGAGCCGCGCGCGTCGTCGGCGTCCAGCCCGGTGCGGCCGGTCTTGTAGTCGACGATGACCAGCTCGGGCCGGCCGTCCGGGCCGGGGCGGGAGTCGATCCGGTCGGTGCGGCCGTTGAACGCCAGCACCGCGGTCTTCACCGCGACCACCCGCTCGACGCCGACCGGCTCGTCGGCCGGGTCGAGGCCCGCCACGTAGGACTCCAGCCAGGCCAGCGCCCGCCGGAAGGCGTCGCGCTCCTGCTCGTCGTCGCGGTAGCCCTCGCGGACCCAGGTGCCCTTGAGCAGGGTGCCGAGCACCTCGGGGCGGCGGCGGTCGGGGGCCGACGCATACCAGTTCTTGAGCGCGGTGTGCACGCTCGCGCCGAGCGAGTTGTGCGCCCACGGCGGCCCCTTGGGCGGGGCCGGGCGGTCCACGTAGGCGTAGCGGTAGCGACGGGGGCAGTCGGCGTAGGCGCCGAGCTTGCTGGGGGTGCAGACGAAGAGCCGCTCCGGCATGCCCTCGAAGCCGAGCTGCTCGGCCTGCTCGGCGCGGGGCCGGGGCGGCCGGCCGCCGGCGGGTCGTCCGGTCGGTGAGGGTCGTCGCACGCCTGAGATCCTGCCATCCGGGTGCGACAGCGGCCGGCCGGCTCAGGCGTTGTTGAGGTATTCGGTCACGAAGGCGGCGATCGCGTCGGCGATGAGCTGCACGGCGATGGCGGCCAGCAGCAGGCCGGCGATCCGGGTCAGCACCTCGATGCCGCCCGGGCGGAGCACCTTGACGATCCCGCCGGAGAAGCGCAGCACCACCCAGACGGCGACCATCACTGCCACGATGGCCAGGGCGATCGCGACATAGTCGGCGACGCCGCCGGCCCGCTGCACGAACAGCATGGTGGCCACGATGGCGCCGGGACCGGCCAGCAGTGGGGTGCCCAGCGGCACCAGCGCGATGTTCGAGGTGACCTGCTGGCTCGGGTCGTCCGCCTTGCCGGTCAGCAGCTCCAGCGCCACCAGCACCAGCAGCAGACCGCCGGCGGCCTGCAACGCGGGCAGGTCGACATGCAGGTAGGCCAGGAGGGTCTGCCCCGCCACCGCGAAGATCACGATGACCCCGAGCGCCAGCGCGACGGCCTGCCAGGCGGCCCGGTTCCGGTCGCGGGCGGGCAGCGGCCCGGTGAGCGCGAGGAAGATGGGCATCATTCCGGGCGGGTCGACGATCACCAGCAGGGTCACGAAGACCTCGCCGAAGAGCTTGAGATCCACGCGGACACGGTAGCGGTGCCGTCGGAACGCTTCAGCCTGAAGCGACCGGGGTCACCCCCCGGGCCAGCCCGACGATCCGCTCGTACGCCTCGGGCCCCGTGGTGAACGCGCCGAGCCGCACGGTCTTGTGCGAGCCGTGGAAGTCCGACGAGCCGGTGACCAGCAGTCCCAGCTCGGCGGCGAGCCGCCGGACGTGTTCCCGCTCGGCCGGGCTGTGGTCCTCGTGGTCGGCCTCCAGGCCGGCCAGGCCGGCCGCCGCCAGCTGCACGATCAGGTCGTCGGGCACGATCCGGCCACGCCGGCTGGCCCTCGGGTGGGCGAAGACGGGCACGCCGCCGGCCGACCGCACCAGCGCCACGGCGCGGAACACGTCGATGTCGTCCTTCGGCAGCCGGTACCGCTCCCCCAGCCAGTCCGGGCCGAACGCCTCGGTGGTGGTGGCGACCAGGCCGGCGCGGATCAGCGCCTGGGCGATGTGCGGGCGGCCGACCGTGCCGCCCGCCGCGCCGGCCAGGATCTCCGACCAGCTCACCGGGATGCCGTCGGCCTGGAGCAGCCGGACGATCCGCTCGCCCCGCTCCTCCCGGGCCCGCCGGACCCGGGCCAGCTCCGCGGCCAGCTCGGGCTCGTCGGGGTCGAAGAGGTACGCGAGCAGGTGCAGCGGGATCGCCGGCTCGACACCGAACCAGCGGCAGGACAGCTCCGCGCCGCGGATCAGGGTGAGGCCGCGCGGCAGGGCGGCGACCGCGTCCGCCCAGCCCGCCGTGGTGTCGTGGTCGGTGAGCGCCACCACGTCGAGGCCCGCGTCGGCGGCGGCCCGAACCAGGTCGGCCGGGCGGAGCGTGCCGTCGCTCGCGGTGGAGTGGGTGTGCAGGTCGATGCGGGCGGAGGCGCTCACCCGCCCGACGCTACGCCCCGTCGGGCGGGGTGGGGACGTCGGCCACCACGACGGGTCGCGTGCCCGTGGTCACCCCGGAGACCGCCGACGGGGTCGGTTTCTCGCCGGCCAGCACCCGTTTGGGTTCGACCCGGACCAGCTCGCCCGCGGCGTCCACGTGCAACGCGACGCCGGCCCGGGACCAGGCGACCGCGCCGGAGAGCGCGGGGCCCGCCGGGTGGGCCGCCGGGGTGGCCCCCAGGTCGGTCAGGTCGACCAGTTGGGCGGCGTCTCCGGCGCCGTTCACCAGGAGCCACCGCCCGTCGGGCGAGACACCGCCGAGGCCGTCGACGGCCGGCTTCGCGCCGCAGCCCGTCCGCACCGGGGCGAGCCCGCGTGCCGGGTCGAGCAGCGCCAGGCAGGGTTGCCGCGCCGCGCCGGCGGTGACCAGGCCGACCAGCCGGCCGTCCGGCCGGGCCCCGTAGACGGCGTGGACGTCCGGGTTCGCCGAGCCCGGCAGGCCGCCCGCGGCCCGCCGCCAGACGCTCATCCCGCCCTGGTCGGGCTGCCGGAGGAGCACGTCGTCGCCGGTGAAGCCGACCGGCACCACGCCGGCCGGCGCGGTCACCCGGACGGGCGCGATGAGCTGCCCGGCGACCACCCCGGCGGCGATCAGCTCCGGGCCGTCCCGCCAGGCCACCTGCCGACCGTCGGCGGAGATCGCGACCGCGTCCGCCGCGGCGAGCATGACCTGCGGCGTGTTGCGGTCGGTCGGCGGCACCCACCAGAGGGTACGGCCGGCCGCGGTGGCCGCCGAGGTCACCAGCCAGCCGCCCTGGTCGTGGACGCGCTGTGCCCGCTCGACCCCGTCCACCCCGGTCAGCGCCCGCCGTTCGCCGCCGCTGACCTCGAGCCAGCCGTCGACGAGCAGGTCGAGTTCGGCGCGGACGGAGCCGGACCGGGTCGTCGGCGTGGACTCCGAGGGGAACGGGGACGGGGAGAACCCGGGCGGGTCGCCGAGCACCACGGTGGGCGTGCCGCCGGTCCCCGCCGGCCCGGTGATCTGGGCAATCCCGGCGGTGACCAGGACCGTCGCCACGCTGGCGAGGGCCAGCCCGGTGAGCGCGCGACGGCGGCCGGCGCGGCGGGCCCGGCGCATCGCCGCGCCGGCCGGGTCGGCGCCGAGAGGTCGGGGCGTGGCGACCTGACGGGACAGCGTGTCCCGCAGCGCCCGCTCCAGCTCGTCCTCGCTCACGGGGAATGGACGCTCCGGGCCGCCCGTCCGGTTGTCGGCGTGCTGTCGGATGCCGCTCATCAGGTCTCCGCCGCGACCGGGACGGCGGGACGGACCGGCGCGGCGACCTGCGGCGACGCCGGGCGGGCGGCTTCGGCGGGCCGCCGGGCGGGCTCGGCCGGGGCACCGACCGGCTCGGCCGGGGCGCGGGACGCCGGGGCGCCGACCGCTCGGGCCGGGGTGCGGGGGGCCGCTGACACGTCGGGGCGGCCGGCGGAACCGGCCGGGACGCGGGGGGCCGGCGCGGCGGGTTGGCGGGTCGCTGCGGGCCGGGTGCGCGGCCCGCTCGGGGCGGGCGCGCCGCGGACGACCGGTTCGGCGGACCGCTCGACCGGATCGGTCGGCAGACCCAGGGCCGTCTCCGAGCCGAGCCGGCGGCGCAGGGTGTTCAGCGCCCGGGAGGTCTGGCTCTTGACGGTGCCCGGCGAGATCTCGAGCAGGGCCGCCGTCTGCGCCTCCGACATGTCCTCGTAGAAGCGCAGCACCAGCACGGCCCGTTGCCGCGCCGGCAACGCCTGCAGGTGCCGCCAGAGCGCGTCCCGGTCGAGCTGCTGCTCGATCTCGTCGACACCGGCCCGCTCCGGCAGCACCTCGGTCGGCCGTTCACCGTGCCACCGGCGACGCCACCAGCTGGTGGACGTGTTGACCAGGACCCGGCGGGCGTACGGCTCGATGGCGTCGATCCCGCCGAGCCGCTTCCAGGCCAGGTAGGTCTTGGTCAACGCGGTCTGGAGCAGGTCCTCGGCGGTCGCCCAGTCGCCGGCCAGCAGGTAGGCCGTGCGCAGCAGGGCGCCGGAGCGGGCCGCGACGAACTCGCGGAACTCCTCCTCCAGCGGATCCCTGCTCGCCACGCTCACCTCCGCGCCCCCGTCCTGCCTGGCAGGCTCCCATGGCTGGACGGGTGGTCACGTCGGCAAAAGGTGTGCACTTCATCCGATGTTCGGACGAAAAGTTTCAGGCGCCGTCGTCGGCCTTCGCCTCGTCCTGCTCCTTGCCGATCCGCGCCTCCACGGCCTGCGGCTCGTACATCTCCTCGACCACGCGCAGGTAGAGCTCGTTCGGGTTGGGCAGGTTCTTGATCTCGCGGAGCGCCTGCTCCTGACCCGCCGACTCCAGCACGAACGTGCCGTAGTTGAGGGCGCGGCCGGTCGGCGTCTGCTCGTACTTCATGTCGGTGACCCGGACCAGCGGCATCATCGCGACCCGCCGGGTGATGATCCCGTTGACCACCATCACCCGCTTGTTGGTCAGGATGAAGCGGTCGTACCACCAGTCGGCGACCCGCCAGGCGACCCAGCCCATCACCCCGAACCAGAGCAGCACCGCGACCGTGGTGAGCGCGCCGACGTCCCGCCCGGCGAGGAAGCCGGAGAGGTAGCCGAGCACGAAGGTGGCCGCGACGCCGACGATGATCGGCGTGGTCAGGTGCACCCAGTGGCGCTTCCACTCACCGCGGAAGCGCTCGGTCGGGAAGAGGTAGCGGGCCGCCAGCGCGCTCGGCTCGTCCTCCATCGGCAGCACCCGGCGCGGCGCCATGCCGGAGGCGTCGGCCCGGAGACCGGCCAGCTCCTCCTCGGAGATCGGCTGCTCGGGGTAGCCCTCCGGGTCGCGCGCCCAGCCACGACCGGAGCGACCCTCGCCCGCGTAGCCGGGTCCGTCGCCGAAGGCGGCGTCGTCCGACAGGGAGGGTCCGCCGCCGTAGGCGGGGCCGGCGCCGTAACCGGGACCGTCGTCCGGGTCGATCCGGGGGATCGGCTCGGTGTCGCGCTCCCGGCGTGCCCGGTCGGGATCGTCCGGGTCGTAGGGTGGACCGGAGGGGCTTCCCATGTGCGGTTAGGCGACCAGGTTGGTGAAGAAGTCGCCGAAGCCCTGTGCGATGTCCATGATGCCGCCGCCCAGGGACTTGAAGACGTCGGCGGCGGAGTTGGGCCGGTACGCAACGAAGAAGATCAAGAATGCGATGCCGGCCCAGGTGAGGACCTTCTTGACCATAGCGGGCCATCCTCTCGCGCGGAGCCGGGTCCGTTTACCGCAGCGGCACCCAGAGTATCAGCATGGTGTCTGTCCGTGAATATCTGCGTCCGCTCCCCGACTCGCCGGTGCCGGCCGGTCAGGCCTGCCCGTGCAGGTACGGGGACGGTGCGCCGTACACGAGTTCGGGCGGTGTCCACTCGGTGAGGTCGTGCAGCACGACTTCTTCCGCGAGGAGGTGACCCGCACTCGCCGGCCAGGCTATCGCATGGAGCCACATTCCCCGAGCCTCGCCGGCGTACGCACTTCGATCCGTTTCGGAACGGACGAGCCACAGTGGAGTGGGATGGCCGCCCACCCGGATCTTCGCGTGCGGCAGACGCTCGGGGTGACCAGGGCCGGGATCGGTCAGCGCCTCCTCGACCTGCGGGCCGGGGTCGGGGCCGGGCAGTCCCGCGAAGCGGGAACCGAGACCGACGCCGGGTTCCTCGGCGACGAAGATCAGGTCGGCCGGTCCACCGTCGAGCGGGGCCGGGCCGGCGCAGGCGACCACGGTGGCGCGGACCCCGGCCCGGTCGTCGCCGGCCCAGGCCACCCCGGTCAGCGTCCAGCCCGGCGGCAGTGGCCACGGGCACCACAGCGGCATGCCGGGCCGGTCGGCCGGCTCCCCGTCGGCGGCCACCCGCTCCACCACGCTGGCCATGATCTCGGCGCCGATGTGCTCCGGCACGTGCAGGGGCGCGACCGGCCCGCAGCGCAGGCACCGGTACTCGCCGTGCATCAGGTCGGGCTCGCGTACCGGGCCCGCGCACTTCGGACAACTCACCGCGACAGTCACGTCCTCACCGTCACCCCGGGCCGGCGAGGCGTCAAGCGGGGCGGGCCGACCGGCGTGGGATTTCCGCCCGACGGCGGACCCGCGGCGCGTCAGTCCGGCGGCGGACCCGCGTGCGACCGGATCCACGCGTGCATGGCGATGCCGCTGGCCACGCCCGCGTTGACGGAACGGGTGGAGCCGTACTGGGCGATCGAGAACAGCGTGTCGCAGGCCGTCCGGGCCACCGGGGACAGCCCCGGGCCCTCCTGGCCGAAGAGCAGCACGCAGCGGCGCGGCAGGACGCTGGTCTCCAGCGGCCGGGAGCCGGGCAGGTTGTCGATCCCGACCACCGGCAGCCGCTCCCCGGCCGCCCAGGCGACGAACTCCTCGATCGTCGGGTGGTGCCGGACGTGCTGGTAGCGGTCGGTCACCATGGCGCCCCGGCGGTTCCACCGGCGCCGCCCGACGATGTGCACCTCGGCGGCGAGGAAGGCGTTGGCGTTGCGGACCACGGTGCCGATGTTGAAGTCGTGCTGCCAGTTCTCGATCGCCACGTGGAAGTCGTGCCGCCGCCGGTCCAGGTCGGCCACCACGGCCTCCCGCCGCCAGTAGCGGTAGCGGTCGACCACGTTGCGCCGGTCGCCGGCCGCGAGCAGCTCCGGGTCGTAGCGAGGGTCGTCCGGCGGGTCACCGGGCCAGGGCCCCACACCCACGTCGAGCTGGTCGTCGGTCACGGTCTGCAGAGGGTACGGCCCGCCGGCGCCGGCGGTCAGCGCAGGTCGAGCGCCCCGCCCAACCGGTCCAGAAACCGGCGGTCGGCGGGACTCGGCGGAAGGTCGTCGGCCCGGCACACCCGGGCCGCCACCGACTCCACCCACTGCCGGTAGGCGGCCGAGTCCGCCGGATCGGCGCGGCGGCGCAGCACCCGTACCGCGGCCCGCGCGGCGGCGAGCAGGTCGACCAGGTCGGTGAGGCGCTCGTCCCGGACGGCGGCCCCGTCGTGGCGGGCGTAGATGGCGGTGACCACGGCCCGGATCAGATCGCTGTCGAAGGCCCGGCCGGCGGCCACCGCGTCCAGGCCGGCCAGTCCGGCGGCGACGCCGCGGGGCGGACGCCCGGGACCGGGCGAGGCGGCGGCGACGAGGACTCGACCCGGCAGGTCGGTGAGCAGGTCCCACTCCGCAGCCGAGTAGGCGGCGGTGGTGAGCGGTGCGGCACGGCGACCGGCAGAGGGCGGCTCTCCGGCGACGGAGTGGCTCATGGGGACCTCCAGCCAGAGCATATGCCCCGGAAGAGGGTCAGGGCCCCGTCCCCGCGGAACGGGTACGGGGCCCTGCCGGCCGGGGTGCGCGGATCAGCGCGGCTCGGGGAAGCTCGGACGCTCCGGGTCGACGCCGGCCGGGACGGCGGCGGCCGCGTACTCCTTCTTCGGGACCATGACCTTGCGACGGAACACGCAGACCATCGTGCCGTCCTGGTTGTAGCCGCGGGTCTCCACCGCGACCACGCCGCGGTCGGGCTTCGAGGCCGACTCCCGCTTGTCCAGCACGGTGGTCTCGCCGTAGATCGTGTCGCCGTGGAAGGTCGGTGCGACGTGCCGCAACGACTCGATCTCCAGGTTGGCGATCGCCTTGCCGCTGACGTCGGGCACCGACATGCCGAGCAGCAGCGAGTAGATGTAGTTGCCGACCACCACGTTGCGCTTGAACTGGGAGGCGGACTCCGCGTAGTGGGCGTCCATGTGGAGCGGGTGGTGGTTCATCGTGAGCAGGCAGAAGAGGTGGTCGTCGTACTCGGTGACCGTCTTGCCCGGCCAGTGCCGGTAGACCGCGCCGACCTCGAACTCCTCGTAGTAGCGGCCGAACTGCATCCTTGTCCCCTTCGACGGGCGGCGATGGAGTTCGGCACAGCATGCCTTACCGCTTGTTAAGGCGAGAACGGGGGCGCTCCCCCGGCGGAAAAGTCACACCGGGCGCCACCTGGGTGGAGACGCAATGAGCGGCGGGGCCCTCCCCGGCACCCGCCGCCCACGCTCTGATGTGAGAGATTCTGCCGTACGACGGTACGGTGACGACAGAGACGGACGTCACATTTATCTTTTCGTAACACTACTCACCGTCACCGTCGACCCCCCGGGAAGCGATCTCCGCAGGCCCGATCCCCGCTCGTCAGAGGGCAAGTTACCGATTCGTAGCCGAAACAGAGCGCGATCTCCTTGGAAACGCTCCCATCACGTCCCGTCACGCAAATGCGGCCTGCACTTGCGTTCCGCACGGCCGCTTGTACAGATGGACCTCGATGTGCCCTGGGTCACCGTCGGGCTGCGCAGCGTTTCGTCGCGCAGGTCACGGGAATTCCCATGGATCGACCCTGGTTCCACCGGACGTACAGCAATCCGCGGTGATCGGAGAGAGCAATGGCAACGGTTGAGCTGACCACGGCCAACTTCGACGAGGTGACCGGGCGCGACGGCATCGTCCTGCTCGACTTCTGGGCGGACTGGTGCGGTCCGTGCAAGCGCTTCGCCCCCGTCTACGAGCGCTCCTCGGAGAAGCACCCGGAGATCGTCTTCGGCAAGGTCGACACCGAGGCGCAGCAGGAGTTGGGCGCCAAGTTCAACATCAGCTCCATCCCGACCGTGATGGCGATCCGGGACGGCGTGATCGTCTTCGCCCAGCCCGGCGCCCTGCCCGAGTCGGCGCTGGAGAACCTGATCGAGCAGGTGCAGCAGCTGGACATGGACGACGTCCGCAAGAAGCTGGCCGAGCACAAGCACTGAGCACTTTCCGCCGCCGGCCGGGCCCGACCACGGGCCCGGCCGGCGGCGTGTCACGTCCGCGTGGCACGGTCGGGACGGGCAGCGAGAATTGGCCGATTGAGGGACAGATTCGGGCGCTTCCCTCCCGTAGCGTCACGACGCGATGGAGACCTTGACCACCCGCGGGCGCGCCGTCCGGTTGGGCGCCACCCTGCTCGGGGCGGCGCTGCTCCTTCTCGGCACGGTCTACGGCACCGACGACGACTTCCCGTTCGGACCGTTCCGGATGTACTCCACCTCCGACCCGCCGAACGCGCCCGCGCCGGACACCCGGGTGGAGGGCGTCGACCGCACCGGGGCGGTGGTGTCCCTCGGCCAGGAGGCCACCGGCATCCGCCGGGCCGAGATCGAGGGCCAGCAGGACCGGTACGCGAGCGACCCGAGTCTGCTGCGCACCGTCGCCGAGGCGTACGCCGAACGCCACCCCGACGCCCCGGCGTTGGTCGAGGTGCGGATCGTGGTCCGCTGGTACGACATCCAGGGCGGACGCCCGACCGGCGAGTGGACCGACCGCACCGCCGTGCGGTGGGAGACCGGATGACCGGCTGGCTCACCGAGGCGGTGCCGCGCGGCCGGGTGGCCGCCTTCCGCACCCTCGTCTACCTCTTCGTCGCCGCCGACCTGGTCGTGTTCACCCCCTGGGTACGCACCCGCGTCGACGTCCCGGGCGACCTCTACCAGCCGCTGCTCGTGGGCCGGCTGCTCCCGCTGCCCACGCCCACCCCCGCCCTGGTCGGTGTGGTCTTCTGGGTGCTGCTGGTCGCCGCGCTGCTGGCCGCCACCGGCCGCGCGCCACGGCTGCTCGGCTGGACGGTCTTCGCGCTCTACTTCGAGTGGATGATCGTGGCGATGAGCTACGGCAAGGTCGACCACGACCGGTTCGGGCTCCTCGTGGCGCTGGCCGTGCTGCCCACCGCCGGCCGGGCCCGCCACGGGGACCCGACCCGCACCGAGGCGGGCGGATGGGCGCTGCGCGTCACCCAGATCGCGGTCATCTGCACCTACTTCCTCGCCGCCTGGGCCAAGTTCCGCTTCGGCGGCCTGGACTGGGCCACCGGTTCGGTGCTGGCCCGGGCGATCATCCGCCGGGGCACCGATCTCGCCGACCTGATCGCGCAGGTCCCGCACCTGCTGATCGTGGCCCAGTTCGGCATCCTGGCGTTCGAGCTGCTCAGCCCGCTGGTGTTCGTGCTCCCGGCCCGGTGGCGGCCGGCCGTCGTCGGCTTCTTCTACTCGTTCCACCTGGTGACCGTCGCGACGATCACCATCTCGTTCGCGCCGCACCTGGTGGCGATGACCAGCTTCCTGCCGCTGGAGAAGGTCCGCCCGGTGGTGCTGGCCCGGCGCCTGCTCGGCCGCGGCGACCGCCCGGCCGCTCCCGCCGTCGCCGACGGCCCCCGCTCCGCGCCGTCGGCCGATCCGGCTCCCGCCGCGTCCGCCTCGACGGCCCGGACGGCCGCACCGGACCCGACCGCCGGTTCCACTTCCGGCGGCTGAGGGACGGCCGACCGGTCAGGGGGTCGGGTCGGGGCGGCCGGTCGGGCCGTACAACCGCTCCCGGGCCTCCTGGGGCAGCGCGCACGCGGCCGTCCCGCCCGGCATCCGGTGGCGATTGCGGGCCACCCAGCGGTACGCCGGCCAGGCGGCGGCGCGTACCGGCGCGAAGCGCAGCCCGGCCCCCGCGACCCGCCAGATCGGCCCGCTGTCGCCGAGCAACCGGGCGATGGCGTCCGGCCCGGCGGCGCGGGAGCCGTCCGCGCCCACCCACTGGACCGCCTCCTCGCACTCGGCCTCCGTCAGGCCCAGCGCCGACAGGTCGGCGAACTGCCACGGCACCACGCGGGCCCCGGTGGGGATCCGGCGCTCGATGAACTGCGCGCAGCTGGTGCAGAACGCGCAGTCGCCGTCGTAGACGAAGGTCGACGTCTCCATGCCTCCATCCTGCACCCGCCCCGGGCGTGGCGGCGGCCGGTGTCCGGCGCGTCACTTGCGCATCGTTCGTACACGTGTTCGAATGAAGCCCATGCGCTGGGACAACCTCTCCGCTCCCCCGGACGAGGGGGCTCCTGACCGGGCAGCGCCGGCGGCTCCACCCCTGCCGCTGGCGCTGCCCCACGCGGTCGCCCGCACGTTCGACACCCCCGACTTCGCCGGCATGACCTTCTACGAGGTGCAGGCAAAGTCGATCATCAACCGGGTGCCCGGGCAGTCCCGCGTGCCGTTCGAGTGGACGATCAATCCCTACCGGGGCTGCTCCCACGCGTGCACCTACTGCCTGTCCGGTGACACGCCGATCCTGATGGCGGACGGTCGCACCCGGGCGATCAGCGAGCTGGAGCCCGGCGACCGGATCTACGGCACCGAGCGGCGGGGCGCCTACCGCCACTACGTCGTCACCACGGTGCTCGACAAGTGGTCGACGGTGAAGCGGGCCCACCGGGTCACGCTGGCCGACGGCACGACGCTGGTGGCCAGCGGCGACCACCGGTTCCTGACCGAACGCGGCTGGAAGCACGTCACCGGCAGCATGCGCGGCGGGGCGCGACGCCCCTACCTAACCACCCGCAACCGCCTGCTCGGCACCGGGCGGTTCGCCGTCGCGCCGAAGCGCTCGACCGACTACCGCCGGGGCTACCTGCACGCGCTGGTGCGCGGCGCCGACCGGCCCGGCACCCGGTTCCGGTTGGCCACCTCCGCGACCGAGGCGCTGGAGCGGGCGGAGCGGTTCCTCGCCGACGCCGGGGTCGACGTCGAGCAGACGAGCGGCCGGGGCGGTCGCCGGGCGGCGACGGCGATGCGGACGACCGGCTCGGCCCTGGTCGGGGCCGTCGCCGACCTGGTCCGGCCGCCGGACGAGCCGACCGACGACTGGCGGCTGGGTTTCCTCGCCGGCCTGTTCGACGCCGCCGGGAGTTGCCGCCGAGGCGTGTTTCGGATCGGCGTCGCCGACGACCGGCGCTGCCGCCACGCCGCCGAGGCCCTCGACCGGTTCGCCTTCCGCTGGGTGCGCGACGAGCCGGGCAACCGCACCGGGTCGTGCCAGCTCCGGCTGACCGGCGGCCTGCCGGAGCGACTGCGCTTCTTCCACCTGACCGACCCGGCCGCCACCGGGCGCCGCTCGATCGAGGGCACGGCGCTCAAGTGCGCGGCCCGGCTCCAGGTGACAGCGGTCGAGGATCTCGGCTTGGAGCTGCCGCTGTGGGACATCACCACCGGCACCGGCGACTTCATCGCCAACGGGGTGGTCAGCCACAACTGCTTCGCCCGCAACACGCACACCTACCTCGACCTCGACGCCGGGGCGGACTTCGACCGCAAGGTGGTCGTCAAGGTCAACGCGGGCGAGCTGGTCCGCCGGGAGCTGTCCGCCCCACGCTGGCGCGGCGCGCACGTCGCCATGGGCACCAACGTGGACTGCTACCAGCGGGCCGAGGGGCGCTACCGTCTGATGCCGCCGATCCTGGAGGCGCTGCGCGACTTCGCCAACCCGTTCTCCATCCTCACCAAGGGCACGCTGCTGCTGCGCGATCTGCCGCTGCTGCGCCAGGCCGCCGAGGTGACCCGGGTCGGGTTGTCCTACTCGGTGGGCTTCGTCGACGAGGCGCTCTGGCGGGTCGCCGAGCCGGGCACGCCCAGCCCGCGCCG